>NZ_CP045392.1:967500-1286981 GCF_009363635.1 Erythrobacter sp. THAF29
GCCGAGACCTGGACCGCGCGGCTCGTGCTCGGATATTTTGCGCTCTTTACGCCTGTTGCCTGGCTTTACGGCCTCTACAATGTCGGCGTGGTTCTGTTTGCCGCGATCTACCGGAATTTCGTCGCCAAGCCCGAGCCGCTGATTGCGACGAGCCATCCTCCGATCGCGATGCTCTACACGACCTGCAACGATTTCGTGTGGGAGAGCGCGCAGAGCTGCCTCGACGTCGACTACCCCGACTTCACGCTCTACCTTCTCGATGACTCGAGTGACCCTGCCTGTCGCGACCTTATCGACGAATTCGCTGCCCAGCGTCCTGACCGTATCAAGGTTATCCGGCGGGAAAACAGGACCGGCTTCAAGGCGGGCAACCTTAATAATGCGCTGCGCAACCACGTGCGCGAGCCCTATTTCGCGGTGATCGATGCTGACGAAATCCTGCCGGTCGGATTTTTGCGGCAACTCGTGCCCTATCTCCAGAACGATCCCGATTGTGGGTTTGTGCAGGCGAACCACCGCTGCGAGGAGGACACCTCGACGCAGCTGCAGGAAGACATGCGGATCGGCATCGACGTCCACTGGAAATGGTACCAGCCGCTGCGCAACAAATTCGGCTTCGTGATGTTCCTCGGCCACGGCGCGCTCTTGCGCAGGAGCTGCTGGGAAGAAGTCGGCGGCTTCGACGAGATCGTGAGCGAGGATCTCGCCTATGCGATTTCGATCCGCGAGCAGGGCTATTACGGCATATTCGCCGAGGATGTCGTGTGCAGCGAGGCATTTCCCGAAACGGTCCGCGCCTTCCGCGTGCGCCATGTGAAATGGACGCGCGGAACATGCGAGTTCCTGCACAAGTGGACGCTTCCCCTGATACGTTCGCGCAGGATACCGCTCATCGAAAAACTCGACATCCTGTTCCCGACCGCGAACCTGCCTCTCACCTTTTTCTTTTTCGTATTCATGCTGATTGCGGGGCTTGGCATGCCATTTTTGCTGGGTCAGCAGCAGACGCTGACCTGGGTGATCGCGGGTCAGGAATTATCGGTTCCGGTCAGATTACTCCCACCCGAGCTGACCAAGATCTTCACACCGGATTTCTTCGCGATCACGGTCCTGACGCTGTTCGCGCCGATCCTCTGCTTTATTCTCGAGCACTGGCGCAGGCCGCTTCGCCTATGGAAATTCCTGTCGCGCAGCACGGCGCTCTATGCTGCGCTGAGCCCTCTTTCGGCCATTTGCGTCGCGGGATACGCGCTCACCGGGAAGGCACGTTTTCTGGTCACGGGCGACACCAATGGCCACGCGAATGCCGATGGGAAGAGTGGGTCTGCCGTCGGCAGGTACCTTTCCGAAACGCACCCGGATTCGATGACGACGTGGAGTTTCGAGATCATCGCAGGCGCTCTTTTTCTCGCTGCCGCATTCGTAAGCTTCCAGCCTGCCTTCGCAGGTCTGGCGCTGGCATTCCTGATGCAGCCTTACCTCCACGGTCTCGGATGGTCGCAAAGGCTCCTTCGGATCGGGGTGATGATTCCCTTCACCCTGATCGTTGCAAGTGTGCTGCTCGGCAGCGCAAGCCTTCTCGGGCTTCAGCCGGTCCTTTTCGGTTTCGGGTTCCACTTCTGAGAAAGATTGTCCGGGGACTACAGGATAAGGCCGTAGCCATAGACGGGATCGTAGCCCTTCGCCCCAAGATCTTGGGCTGAGCGCCGAAGCCGCCGAGCGCAGCTGGTGGGCGAAGACTTTGTCCGGCACCGCGCCATCCAGGCGGCAACATGCGGGGTCGCATAGCTTGTTCCCGAAAAGCGCGTGATCCCGCCAAGGGCATTGGCCGCCGGCTCGTTCACTCCGCGCGCCGATACGGTGATGTACCTGCCTTGGTTGGCATAGCGATAAACGCGATTGCGCTGGTCGACGGCGGTGACCGCAATAACCGGAGGTAATGCAGCGGGGTAGGCAGGCGGCGCCGATGGCCCGCCATTGCCTGCGGCCGCAACGATCAGAGTGCCGCGGCCGATGGCCTGTTCGATGAGCCGATCCAAAATCGCGTTTCGCGGCCCCGACAGACTCATATTTACAACGGGCACGCGCTTCGCGACCATCCAGTCGAGTGCATCGACAATCGTGTCTGCCGAGGTGAACGGCCTTTTCCCGCGCCCCCGGAAGATATTCGCGACATAGAGCGTACTCGACCCTTCGCTCGCGAGGATCGAGGCGACTGCGGTGCCATGCGCCTTGGGCACGCCCTCTGCATCGGCGAAGTCGCGCTGTGTGATCGACACGTTACTCAGGGCTGGATGGCTCACGATCGCCGTATCGATCATTCCGATCGTGAGCCTGCCTTTTTTTCGCGGAAGTGTCGCTGCACCGAGTGATCTGTCGTTACCGCTCGGGACATATTGCATTGCGTAATAGTGGGTGAAGTCGAAGGTCGCATTTGGCTCGGCGTCGCGGGCCGCTGCGAGTGCTGTCGGGGCATCCATGCCTTCCGGAACTTTCAACCGGTGAAGCCAGTTTCCAAGCGCCTGCAGTTCGTGACGGCGCACCACCTCGAAACCGGCCTGGCCAAGGCTCGCCAATTGCTCGTCACTAAGGCTCAATCCCACGATCTCACCGCGCCGCACCGGGAAGCCGCGCTCATCGTATTCGGGATTCTCCCCCTCGGCGATATCGCTCAGCTCCGAGCTGCTGCCATATTCGGCCGCTTCTTCCGCGCGCTCGGCTGCGTCCTCTGCGGCTTCTTCCTGCGCCTTCGCAAGCTCCTCTGCCAGATCCTCTGCGTCCTTAATCGCCTCTTCCTGTGCCTTCATCAGGGTTTCGGCGCGGTCCTCTTCGAGCTTGGCGAGCTCGCGTTCCTGCCGCACCGGATCGTCGGTGGTCTTGTCGAGGATTTCGGCTCGATCATCGACGTAACGCGCCTCATCGCGCGCCGCGCGTTCGGCCGCGCGCGCTGCGTCGCGCTCGGCCCGTTCGAGCGCACGTTCTGCGCGGTCGCTATCCTCGCGGTCGCGATCCCGGTCCTGGCTCCTGCCCGGATCGGCGGAAAGCATGCCGGCACTGCCTATCGCCACCGCGATTGCGCAGATGCCGCCTAGCAAGCGTCTTGAAGGAGTCGAACTTCGCGTCATGTTTGCGCCCCGAAGAGTAAGGTATCGCGAAACAACGCTCAATCCCCGCCTCTATTCCCTGAATGGGAACCTTTCCTTGGCGAAAGTTGTGTTGTCGTCCCGGCTGGGGAATAAACGCTCGTGCGATCCGTATTCAGGGGGATGAATGACACGAGCCGGCGAAACAGGGCGGGGTGATTTGCGCAGGCAGATCATTCAGATCCTGCCCCGCTTGCGGCGGTTCTGCCTCGCGCTTGCGCGCAGGCCGGACGTTGCCGACGATCTTTGCCAGGCGACTGTCGAAAGGGCGCTGGCACGCGCCGACCAGTTCGTGCCGGGGTCGAAACTGGATAGCTGGATGTACAAGATCGCGCAGAATATCTGGATCGACGAGGGACGCAGGCAGCAGACTCGCGGGACCGAGGTCGATGTCGATCATGCCTATGACATGGTGGGCTCGGACGGGCTAAAGGTCGTCGAAGGCCGGTCGGACCTCGCGCGTGCCCGTGAGGCGCTCGCCTCCCTGCCCGAAGAGCAGCGCGTCCTAATCACGCTCGTGGTGCTCGACGGTATGAGCTACAAGGACGCCGCTGAAACGCTTGCCATTCCGATGGGTACGGTGATGAGCCGCATCGCCCGCGCGCGCAGGGCTATCGATAAACACGTAAACGGGGAGCCCGCGCAATGAGCGGCGATAACGAGCGCGACCTGCGCATAGCAGCCTTTCTCGACGGAGCGATGAGCGATGCCGAGCGCGCCGCCTTCGAGCGCGAGATCGAGCGCGATGAGAAACTCGCCGAAGAGGTCGCGCGGCTCGCCGACAATGATGCGCTGCTGCGCGAGGCCTTGGCGATTCCCTCTGCCGAAACTGTCGATGAGGCTTTCCTCGAGAAGATGGGCCTTGCTGACGGTGCATCCGGGCAGACATCCGCGACTGGGAATGCGGCGAATGACAATCCGCCATTCTGGAAACGCAAGGGATTCGGCGCGGGCGCGGCCATCGCGGCCAGCCTCGCGCTGGTCATGGCGTTCGCGCTGCAAGGCGGCGGTGCCTCGCCGATCGGTGATGCCCTAGAGGCAAGTCCATCCGGTACCATCGTCGCGCTCGGCGACGGTGCCGAACTCACGCCGGTGCTCACGTTCGAGGCGGCGGACGGGCGGTTCTGCCGCGAATTCGCCTATTCGGCTTCGGGAGAGACCTCTTCGGGCATTGCCTGTCGCGGCCCATCGGGCTGGTCGATCGAGGCGTGGAGCGATGAGGCGGTCGAAATCCCCGACGGCAGCGAAATCGTGCTGGCGGAGGGCGGCGGCGCGGAAAATCTCGACAGCGCCTATGCACGGCTCGATGCGGGCGACCCCATCACGCTCGAACGCGAGCACGAAATCATCGCATCGGGCTGGTCTTCCGAATAATTTTCAGTCCCGCGGGAATAATCTCCCGCACGCTCCGTAGTCGCTTCGTCCAACGAGACGAACGACACAAGAAATGGGAGCAAACGATGGACCGCAAATTCTCTCTCACGGCCATGACAGTGGCCGGAATAGTCGCCGCCACGACGTTTTCTACACCGGTCGCCGCCAAGCCGGACCGGGATGATCGCATCTCGGACATGCGTCAGTGTCGCGGTTGCGATGATCCGGCAGGACATGTGCGGCGCGGTCGCGGTTCAGATGACCGGCAGGCCGACGACCGGCGCAGAGGCCGGGATCGCGATTTCGAAGATCGCGGTCGCGGGCGCGACGATGCCGACAGGCATATGCGTCGTGGGCGCGGCGCAGATGACGAACCCGGTCACATTCGCCGGGGACGAGGCCGCGATGACGAACCCGGCCATATCCGCCGGGGCCGTGGTCGCGATGACGAACCCGGCCACATTCGTCGCGGACGAGGTCGCGATGACGGACCGGACGACATGCGCCGCGGACGTGGTCGCGACGACGGACCGGGTGACGATCGCGGTCGGCGCGGGAGGGTTCGCGACGATGACGACCGGCTCGACGATCGCGGCCGCGAGGACATTTCGGGCAATGGCCGTGGTCGCGGACAAGGTCGCGGCCGGGGCCGTGGAGGAGACATGGACGATCTGGTGGACGGCGTCGACAACGGCGATCCTGCCGCCGACACCCCTGGCGAGGGTCGCGGACGTGGACGCGGTCGGGGCCGCGGACGTGGCGGGGATTTCGATCCCGGTAGCGACTGAGCCCGCCGGGTCGCGGGTGGCCCCGGTCTGAACCCACCGGCCGGGGTCACCTTGCAATCTGCGCAGTATTGTTTCAGTTTTTCAGGAAAATTCGCCAACGAAGCGAATGTCGATTGGGGTGTCAGAAATGAAAATTTCCAGCAAAGTTTCTCTTTGCCTTGCGACCGCGGGCATGTTCCTGGTGGCTTCGCCAGCGCTTGCTCAGGAAGAGCAGCAGGATGAAAAGCCGACCGCGCCGGCAAGCTTCCGAATAAACACCGGGGTGACCTATTCGACAGGTTCCTATGGCGAGGTCGAGGATACCGAAGTCGTCGCGATCCCGGTCAGCTTCACTTACAAGAAGGACGGGTTCAAGTTTCGGGTTTCGGTACCCTGGGTAACGATCGACGGTCCCGGCTCGTTGCTTTCGACGCCCGAGGGGCGCGATGCGCTTTTCGGCGATAGCGGCGGAGGGCAGGGCCGTGGCAGAGGGCGTGGCCGCGGGCGCGGCGGCGACAGCGACAATTCCGGCTCGGGTTCTGGCAGCAGCGGCTCGGGATCGGGCGGCAACGATATCGAAGTCGAAGACGAGCTCGACGATGACGTGATCGACGATGACGATGTGGTCGATGAAGATGGTTTTGCAGGTGCGGACCAGAGACGCAGCGGCTTCGGCGATGTAAACGTATCGGCGCTCTATTCGTTCAAGCTGGGCGACGGCACCTATTTCGAACCGCAGGTGAAGGTGAAGATCCCGACAGCTTCTCGGGCCGACCGGCTTGGTACGGGCGAGCTCGACGTCACGCTGAGCGCGGACCTGGTCCAGCAGCTCGGCGACCTCACTCTCTATGTCCATGGACGGCGCAAGTTTGCCGGAAAGCCGGAAGGATCGACCATCCGGTCGACCTGGGGCGCGGGCGGCGGTGCCAGCGTAAGAGCGGGCGAGGGCGTCTACGTCGGAGCGGACTATTTCTGGCAGCAATCGGCTTTCGAAGGGCGCCAGGCGGCAAGCGAGGTTTCCGGGTGGGTCAGCACGCGCCTTTCCAGGCAGCTGAGCCTTACGGTTTATGCCGGCACTGGCCTCAACGAAAACAGCGCCGACTTTTTCGGAGGAGCCAGCGTCGGGTTCCGGTTCTAGCCGAGCCTTCCGCGCCGAGCCCTAAAGCCGCACGAGCCCGTGCTTCAGACCCATGAGCGTCGCGGCCATGCGGTTGTGAACGCCGAGCTTGCGAAAGATCCGGCTGACATAAGTGCTTACGGTAGCATCGGACACTCCGAGGATCGTTGCGATGTCGGAATTGGACTTGCCTCGGGCGATCCAGATCAGCACTTCCCGCTCGCGCCGGGAGAATGCCGGACGCTCTCCCACTGCCGGTTCGATCATCAGCACGATCTGGCGATGGAGCTTGGTCGCATAGGCGGTAAGCTCTTCGATCAGTTCCTCATCGCCTTCGGCTGGCGGCCGATCCCATGAAAAGGTGACATAGGCTTCGCGGCCGTGCGGTCCATAGATCGGCGCGGCCATTCCGTGGATCAGGCCATGTTCGGTCATGGCCTCGGCGAATTCCTGCTGCTCGGGAGTAAGAGCGCGCGCCGACAGAGCCTCCTGCCAGGTCATCGGACGGCCCGCCTGGATCACGTAGTCGGCGATTGGATCGTGACGCCGGAAATCCGGGTCTTCATCGTAGAGTCTTACCCACGCCTCGGGAAAACCGAAGTGGTAGAGCAAGGCGTCGGGATCGAGCTGCGAGTGAAACGAGGGGACGAGGCGGTAACTGCCCGAGGTTGCACCTCGCGACTGCGCAAAGTCGCGCGCATCGCGAAGGATCGTTTCGAGCTCGCTTGCCATAAGCAGATATCTGCAGTTTCCCGTGCTGCGATCCGTCACCCAAGTTGCGCGTGCCGCCTCGTCGCAGTCTCGCAAGTATAGCACCAGACAGCGTTCAAGTAGAGAGCGGACCGGATTCGAAATTGGGCGGACCATCATTGCACTGGCACTCCCCACAAGAAATGAGCGGCAATCCCGAATAAAGGACTGCCGCTCAGGTATTTATGGTTGTTTATCCGGTATCGTGCGACCCGAAAGCCCGGCTTTGGTAACCGTGTTGTCGGGGGCTATCGCATTCCGCACACGGGGCGCAAAGTCGTGCACTTATATGACAAGCGGGCCCGCGACAGCCGCTTCGCGCCCGAGTCCCGGCCATCCTGCGCGCACTTGAGGACGCTGTTCAGCCTTCGCGGACCTGTCGCAGGAAGGCTTCGACCTGCTCGTTGAGAGTCTTCGCTTGCTGGTCGAGATCGGTCGCGCTCGACAACACCTGGCTGGCAGCCGCACCGGTCGAAAGCGACAAGGCGCGCACGTCGTCGACATGACCTGCCACTTTCTCGGTCCCGCGTGCGGCAAGATCGATGCTGCGAGCAAGGTCGCGTCCCGCTACCGATTGCTGGTCGACGGCGCTCGCGATCGAGACTGCCGTGGTCTCCAGCTCCTTCACCTGGTCTGCGATAGAGCGCAGCGCGGTCACGCTGGCACCCGTCGAATCCTGCATCCCGCGTATCTGGTCCGCGATTTGCTCGGTTGCGCGGCTCGTCTGCATGGCGAGTTCCTTGACCTCGCTGGCGACCACCGCAAAGCCGCGCCCGGCTTCGCCGCCACGCGCTGCTTCGATCGAAGCGTTGAGCGCGAGCAGGTTGGTGCGCTGCGCGATGGTTGAGATGAGCTCGACGATCTGACCGACCTGTTCCGCCGAGGCAGACAGTGCGGAAATAGTGGTATCGGCTTCCTCTGTCGCATCGGCGGCGAGCCGCGCGAGCTGGCTGGAGGAAGATGCCTGGCGACTGATTTCGCCTATCGACAGCGCAAATTCGTCGCTCGCTGCCGCAGCGGCCGTCGCGCCCGCATTGGCCTCGACCATATCCTGCGACAACTCGCTGGTGCGCTGGCTCGTCTGTTCGGCGGTCTCGCTCATGCGCGAGGCGGTGGTCTGCAACTGGCTTGAGGCTGCTGCGACGCTGCTGACGACTTCGCCGACGGTGCGCTCGAGCTTGCTGGCGACATCGCGCATCAGGCCGGCCTTGCGCTCTTCGACCTCTTCCCGCTCGCGGGCGCGTTCCTGCTGGATGCGGATTTCCTCGTCGGCCTTTTCCGCGCGTTCTCGAGCCCATACTTCGAGCTGGCGGTTGGCGCGTTTGAACATGCCGAGGGCACGTAGCATTTCGCCAAGCTCGTCCTTGCGGTCGCGTCCCTCGATTTCGAAATTGCGATCGCCTTTGGACAGGCGTGTCATGCCATCGGTGATCTCGACGATCTTGCGCGCGAAACCGCGCGAAAGGTAATTGAGCCCGGAGAGCAGGATAATCGTGGCGACCACGCCAAGCGCGACGACGATCCCGATCATCGCAAAGAAATAATCGAGCCCCGTCCGCTCAAGCTCCTCGCTGTACGCTTCAAGGTCGATTGCAAACGCATCGGCGCGTTCGAACAGTTCATCGCCCTGGTCGGAAAGCTGGTAGGCGAGAGTAACCGAACGGTCGCTGCGGCCTTCGCGTTCGAGGCTCGACATCAGCGCCTCGAACGTCGCGTTGTACGTCGCGAGGCCGGTCTTGGTCTGTGCGAGACGCTCGGAAAGCTCCGGAACGTGGTTGACGATCACATTTTCGACCTCGGCAAGTTGGGTCTCGGCGGCGGCAAAGCTTTCCTTTTGCCTGACCAAGCCTTCTGTCTCTTGGCCGAAGATCACGCGAACGGAATTGTATCGCAACTCGCCAATCGTGCCCCGGAGCTCTATCGACGAGACGACACCCTGCTGGACCTTCGCCGAGGTCTGGTAGCGGTCATAAAGTTCGGTGAGCCCGAGCCCGAGTACAAGGGCCATGGCGAAGCAGACGAAGAAGAATGTACCGAAAACCGCGTGGATCTTGCCCTTGATCGACAGGTTGCGGAACCAGCTGAACCGGTCGAGGAAAGTGCGGCGGGCACGCGGTGAATCGGCCCGGTCGCCCTCATCGCCATCCTCGAACGAGGGCGGGACGGACATTTCGGGGACGGCGATTTCCTCGCCCACCTCTGCTTGCCTCATCATGTTCATTGCGCAGACCTTTCAAAGGCATTCTCAGCCTGCATTCCTGAACGAAAATCCTTTCCAAATCCTTGCCGCGCGCCCGGTTCCGAGCCGTGCGAGAGACCGCGCGATTAACCTGCGCGCACTTTGGCAAGGAAGGAATCGACCTGCCTGCGCAGCGTGCTCGCCTGCTGTTCAAGGTCGGTCGCGCTGGAGAGCACCTGGCTCGCGGCAGAACCGGTCGAGAGCGAGAGTTCGCGCACGTCATCGATATGCGTGCTGACCTGCTCCGTGCCCCGTGCGGCAAGATCGATGCTCCGGGCAAGATCCTGTCCCGCCACAGATTGCTGATCAACCGCGCTGGCAATGGATACCGCCGTCGATTCAAGCTGTTCGACCTGGCTCGAAATGGACCGCAATGCGGTGACGCTGGCGCCGGTAGTATCCTGCATTGCACGGATCTGTTCTGCGACTTGATCGGTCGCCCGGCTGGTCTGCATTGCGAGTTCTTTCACTTCGCTCGCCACCACGGCAAAGCCGCGCCCCGCTTCTCCGCCTCGCGCTGCTTCTATCGAAGCATTCAAAGCGAGAAGGTTTGTACGCTGGGCGATGGTCTGGATCAGTTCGACGATCTGGCCGACCTGCTGCGCGCTTTCGGAGAGCGCCGATATCGTCTCATCGGCCTCGCTTGCCGATTGCGTCGCGTTGCGGGCAAGTTCTGCGGACGAGGCGGCCTGGCGGCTGATCTCGCCGATCGACATCGCAAACTCGTCGCTCGCTGCAGCGGCCGCGGTCGCGCCCGAATTCGCCTCGCGCATCGAGGTGGAAACCTCGGCCGTGCGGCGGCTCGATTCCTCGGCAGTCGTCGCCATCATCTTCGACGTGGTTTGCAGCTGGCTTGAGGCAGAGGCCACGCCGTTCACGACGTCACCCACCGTGCGTTCGAACTGGTTGGCGAGGTTGCGCAGCATCTCTTCGCGTTCGGCGCGCGCTTCTTCGCGCTGCAATTGAAGCCGCGCCTGTTCTTCCAGTTCCGCGCTTGCCCGCTTTTCGCGTTCGGAGTGAAGTTTCCGGAATTCGATACTTGCAATGCGGATCCGCTCGAGCTCTTCTCCGATCTCGCCGTATTCATCGATACGAGAGCGATGCGGGACGACGATATTGATCTCGCCTCGCGAAATGCGTTTCATGCAGTCGATCAACTGCCCGCAAGTGCGGATAATGTCGGTCCTCACAGCATTGAAGAGCGCTCCGGTAAGCGCGAGGCTCACCGCGACGGCAGCAATCATCACGTATCGCAGGATGCTCACCTGGGACTGTGCCTGCGCAATGGTCTCGGCATTGCCGCTGGACAGCGCGCTTGAAATCTTGCCGAGACCGAAAAAGGCGAAGGCGGCCGTAATCAGCACGATCGCCAGGGGCGCTCCCACAGTAACCGCGAGTTTCGCGCTGGAGTGGAGCGAACGGTACCAGCCGGTCAATGGGCCAACTTCCTCCGAGTAGCAGATCGCAGAACCATCGGAACGGTCCACGCCTTCGTCGGTATCGGCTTTGTCGATCACCTGACTGACAAGTTCCTGATATTCAGCCACCTTGCTTCCCCCTCGCGTCGGTCGACAGCTCGCTGCATCTTTGTGTTTCGATCAGCGTGTCGATTTCTTCGGCAGGCATGGCCTTGTAATATAGCCAGCCCTGGATCTGGTCGGCGCCGGCGAGGCGCACCATGTCGGCCTGTTCGGTGGTCTCGACGCCTTCTGCCGTGACACCCATCTTAAGCGCGCGCGCGACCGCGATGCTCGAAAGCATCATTGCGCGGCTGCCTTCATCTTCGCCCGCCTGGACGACGAGGCTGCGATCGAGCTTCAGTTTTTCGAAGCGAAACTGTCGCAGAAAGCCGATCGATGCGTAGCCGGTCCCGAAATCGTCGAGCGAAATTCGCACGCCGAAGCCGCGTATGACATCAAGGCTGCGCTCGGCCACGACCGGGTCGAGGACGAGGCAGGTCTCGGTCACTTCTAGTTCGAGCTGGTCGGGCGCGAAGCCGGTCTCTTCCAGGATTTCTCCGAGCTTGATCGGGAATTCGGGGTTGCGCAGCTGAGCTGCGGAAATGTTGACCGAAAGGGTGATGTTTCCCCAGCGAAGCGCGTCGCTAACGGCCTGCCTTAGTACCCACAGGCCGATCGGGTTAATGAGGCCGCTTTCCTCGGCGACGGGGACGAAGATGTGCGGCCCGATAGCCTCGCCCTGCGGGCGGTTCCATCTGAGCAGCGCTTCGACAGCTACGATCTGGCCGTTCTCGGCATCGACCAGCGGCTGGTAGGCGAGCGCGAATTCGTCATGCGCGATGCCAGCGCGCAAATCCGCCTCGAGCTCGCGCACCGCCTCGCGGCGACGGTCGAAGCTTTCGTTGAACCAGGTGCACCGCATCTTTCCGCCGCGCTTCGACATGTACATTGCGACATCGGCGCGGCGCATCATCTCCGAAGCGCCGAGGCGCACGTCCTGCGTGCTGCGAGCGAGGCCGATACTCGCACCGACGCTGATTGGACGATCGCCGATCTCGACGGGCGAGTGGAGTTTCTCGATCAGCGAGCGACAGATCCCTTCAAGGATGGTCCCGGCAGCAGGGCCGGACATGATCGCTGCAAATTCGTCTCCGCCCAGGCGGTAGCAGGCGGCTTCCTCCCCGCACGCATCGCGCAGCAAGCCTGCGCATTGCTCGATCAACCGGTCGCCGATGGCGCGGCCGAAATGGTCGTTGACCTGTTTGAAGGCATCGAGGTCGATAAGCGCGATCGCGACTTCGTCCGCGCCTTCCGACAGGTGCTCGATATCGGCGCGCAGCGCTCCGCGCGTTGGCAGGCCGGTGAGGCTGTCACACGCTGCCACCTGTTCGATCTTGCGCACATTGGCAAAACCGCTTCGCCCGAGCAGCAGGATGGTCGCCGCATAGACCAGCGCACCGGAGATCAGAAGAGCGCCGGGGGATACGAAGTGGATGCGGTCACTGGCGATGACGGCAATAGCGATGAGTGCGACGACAAGCGAAATCACGGTAAAAGGCAGGACGACCAGCCGTTTTGCAGACAGTCGATCTTCCATCATGGTTTCGGACACACTCAATCCCCGTTGCGCGCGTAGACGAAGGCGCCCGCAAGCGGCGGCTGCGACACCCGTACATTTGCGTAGTTCGGGCTAAAGAGGATTGGCTAATGAAGGGTAAAGACTTGCGGTATGCGCAACAATTTGGCGACTTTTTCCGAACGCTTGAGCGCTCTTTGTCGTCATGCGGCGAAGACGTTTTGCCGCTCCGCCTGCCGGACATTCTGGTAGATGCTCGCCCGCTTCGCCACCGGAGCGAAATCGGTCGTCTGCCCGACGACTGTCTCGCCTGCACCCAGCATCAGGTATCCGTCATCGGCGAGCGCGCTTGCTAGCCGTGCAAAGGCGCGTTTGCGGGTATCGAGATCGAAATAGAGCAATACGTTGCGGCACAAGATCAGGTCGAACCGTTGGTGCGAAGGTGGAAGATCGAGCACGTTATGCTGCTGGAAGCGCGAATGTTTCAGCGTTTCGCCTTTTACCTGCCAGCCCTGGCTCGTCTCCTCGAAATGCTGGAGCATCTGCGCAACGCCGAGGCCGCGCTGGACCTCGAACTGGCTGTAGACCCCGTTGCGCGCGGCATTGATCGCGCGGTGTGACACGTCGGTCCCGAGGATTTCGATCGTCCAGTCCCGCCAACGCTCGCGCGCATCCGCGATCATCATTGCGATCGAATGCACTTCTTGCCCGGTCGAGCATCCGGCGCACCAGATTGAGAGACGCTTGGTGTCCGCACGGCGCTCGGCGAGATCGGGCAGGATATCCGCCGGCAGCTGTTCGAAGGTTGGGCGGTCGCGGAAAAAATACGTTTCGTTGTTGAGCAGCGCTTCGACCACCTGTTGCGAGAGGTCGGGCTTGCCAGGCGTGCGCATCGGCAGGTCGAGCAGGCAGACCAGCTGGTCGACATTGCTGATGCCGTGTTCGCGAAATACGCCCGACAGCGCGGTCGGCACACGCCAGCGGCGGCTTTCTGTAAGATGCTGGCCGGTTCGCGCCTCAAGGAGGTCGGCGATAATCTGGTATGAGGCTGGGCTCGAATCCATGTCGCTACCGCGCGCCCCTCACCGTTGAACCGTTGCAGCAGCATGCGACATGATGGCATCGGCTAGCTCTTCCGGGGCGGCGACGAGGTTCGCAAGGCCTGCTTTCGCGACTGCGCCCGGCATACCCCAGACGGCGCTCGTTTCCGCATCCTGCGCATAGATCGTGCCGCCCGCTTCGCAGACGGCGCGCGCGCCTTCGAGCCCATCCCGGCCCATGCCGGAAAGAATCACGGCCAGGACACGGCTTTCGAATGTCGTCGCGAGGCTGGCAAGCATCGGGTCTACAGAGGGGAGACAACCGCTGCGCGCGGGCTCGCTCGATACCTTGGCGATTAGCCGGTCCGCAATGCGGCGCACAGTCATGTGGCCGTGGCCGGTCGCGACCGCGATTTCGCCGCGGCGGATTTCGGTGCCGTCTTCGGCGATGACGGTGCGGCGGGCGCTCGCAACCTCGAGCTGACGGGCGAACACGGGCACGAAGCTGGAGGGTAGATGCTGTGTCACGAGGATCGGCGCGTCGAATTCGGGCGTGATCCGGCGAAGCATCAGATTGAGCGCGTGAATGCCCCCGGTCGATGCGCCGATCGCCAGAACCTCAGGGCGAATGGTGTGCAGGGCAGGTTTTGGCGCCGGGTCCGGGCCACCTGCACCCCTGCTGTCGCTGGTCGCACCGCCGAGCGCCTTGATCTTGCCGAGCAACTGCGCGCGATAGTCTTCGTTAAAGCCGCCGGGGCGCGGCTTGAGCATGGTATCTGCCGCCCCCATCGAAAGTGCGGCCATCGTGGCCTCTGCCCCGTCATCGGTAAGCGATGAAACCACGAGCACTTGCGCGCCCGCAGCGGTTTCGAGGATTTCGGGAAGCGCCTCCAGCCCCCCCATCCCCGGCATTTCGAGGTCGAGCAGGATGACATCGGCGGGCGTGTTCCTGAGCTGCGCTATGGCGCGCTCAGCGCTGCTCGCGGTGTCGGAGACGGCAAGGGCCTGGTCGCTTTCGACCATGCGCTTGAAGATCGTGCGGACGGTTAGAGAATCGTCGACGATCATCACCCGCACGGCATTGGCGCGGGTGGCGGATTCAGTGGGCTTCAGTGAACGCCCTTTGGGATTGCCTGGCGCATTCACGCGAAGCCGACCAGCTGCAGTTTGATCTGAAGCGTTTCGTGGTCGAACGGCTTCATCACAT
Source organism: Erythrobacter sp. THAF29 (assembly GCF_009363635.1). Classification (GTDB taxonomy): domain Bacteria; phylum Pseudomonadota; class Alphaproteobacteria; order Sphingomonadales; family Sphingomonadaceae; genus Erythrobacter. The sequence goes on from NZ_CP045392.1 coordinate 982,174, forward strand.
ACTCGTCAGCGCCCGCCTGGATCGCCTCGCGTATGTGCGCAACGTCGTTTTCGGTGGTGCAGAAAACGACCTTGGGCTTGTCGCCGCCGGGCCGCCTGCGCAGCTGGATGATGAATTCGATCCCGGTCATCACCGGCATGTTCCAGTCGAGCAAGACGACATCGGGCATGCGGGCATCGCATGCGTCGAGCCCTTCCTGCCCGTTTTCGGCTTCTTCGACCTCGAATCCGAGCGTTTCGAGGATATGTCTTGAAACCCTGCGGATTACCCGGGAATCATCGACAATCAGACACGTTTTCATGCGAACCCCTGCTTGTTTTGCGCGCGCAGATTATTTGGTGACGGCAACTTATGTGGTGACAGTAACTATTGGATTAAGCGGCCTCGGCAACTTCGCCAGGGCCGGAAATCAGGGCGGTAAGGTCGATCAATAGCGCAGGGCCGCTCGACGTCTCGATCATGCCAGTGGCAACGCGGCTCCACTCGGGGCCGAAGCCACCGGTTATCTGGCCCGGTTCGTCGAGGCTGGTCGTTATATCCTCGATCGCGTCGATCATAAGCGCGTAGGAATGACCGCCGACATGCACCACTGCGGCGCGCTCATCGGTCGGCCATTCCGCTGTGTCGAGGCCCAATGCGAGGCGGCAGTCTATCACCGTGAGAGCCTGACTGCGCAGCGCCGTGATACCGGCAATGAAACCGGGTGTGCGCGGGACGGGCGTCACCTTGCCCAGCTCGATCACCGATTGCACGTCGTGCGCGTGGAGCGCGCAGCGCCGCCCGGCGATCTGGGCGAGAACCATTAGCTCGTTCATGCGGCTGCTCCCGAAGGCTTGCGAGCGTCGCGCAAGGCGTTGACCAGCGCCTCGCGATCATAGCGGTAGATCGTGTCTTCCCCCGGCGCTCCTTGCGGCAGGCTGCGCAGGCGGATGATCCGGTCGGACAGCGGGATTTCGAGGGCCGCTGCGGCTTCGTATTCCTCTTCGAGCATGATCACGACTTCGCTTCCATCGCCGTCCGGCTCGCCGGAGGTTTCGACCACCTCATAACCGGCGGACTCGACCAGCGGGGCCAGGATGGTGCGCGCCCAGTCGCTGTCCGGAATGCGGCAAGTCGGCCTGGCGACCGCTTCGGGAGATTCACCGAACTGCGCGAAGATTTCGTGTGCGTCGATTAGCGACACGGTCTTGTCTTCAACTAGCGTGACCGCCTCGATCAGCGGATCGTCTGAAACAGGCTTGAGCTTGCCAGCGAGATCGACTGCATCGTCTACGTCGCGCACCGCGTGGAGCAATTCGCTCTCGCCGTCGCTAAGTCGCAGCAGGCGGACCTTGGCAGCAGGAAGCTGTCCTTCGGGAAGCCCGATCAGGGGCAGGATTTCGTTGTCGATCACTGCGCGCGGTACGCGGCCTGACAGGTCGATCGCATCGGCAGAGGCGGTTTCGATCCGCTTGACGAGCTTGAGGCGTACGGCGCAGCGGCGACCGTCGAAACGGGTGAAAAGCATGGCGTGGACCGCCTCGCGATCTGCCTTTTCGTCCGCCTCTGCCGCCGCCTGCTTCACTCGCATCCGCGCGTCGGAGACAAGATCGTAGGCGCTGGCAATGTTTGTCACGTCGAGCAGCAGTACCGGCTGGCCATCATCCAGCAGGGTCGATCCGGCATAGACGCCTGCCTTCATCACGGCAGGTGCGAGCGGTTTGACGACCAGATCGCCGTGATTGTGGATCCGGTCGACTGCGAGCGCGAACACGTCGCCGCTTGCAAGCCGTAGCAGAACCATCGTGTGATCACCCTCTGCAAGGTCGCCTTTGGGCAGTCCGAGCACCTCGCTCAACATCAGGCAGGGCACCCGGTTGCCGCGGAAGGTAATGAGCGCGGTTTCGCCAACACGCGTGAAATCGAGCGCCTTGGCCGAAGAATGGACGATTTCTTCGACGAAGCTTTGCGGGATGGCGAAACACTGTTCTCCGACCTCGACCGTGAGACCGGCGATAATGCTCAACGTCAGTGGGATCTGGAGAGTGAAGAGCGTGCCGACGCCCGGCTGGCTCGACACCTTGATGCTGCCGCCCACCTTTTCGAGATTGTCTCGCACAACGTCGAGACCGACGCCGCGTCCCGATACGTTGCTGACGCTTTCGGCGGTCGAAAAACCCGGTTCGAAAATCAGCTGAAGGATTTTCTCGCGGCCCATTTCCTTCGCCTGCGCTTCACTGATCAGCCCGGTGCTGGCAGCCTTTGCGGCGATGCGCTTTTCATCGAGGCCGCGCCCGTCGTCGCTGACGACGATCGAGATCGTATTGCCCGCCTGGCGTGCGGCAATCGACAGCAGGCCGATCTCTCGCTTGCCGTCTTTCAGGCGGTCCGATGGCGCCTCGATACCGTGGTCGATGGCGTTGCGGATGATGTGGGTGAGCGGGTCGCGCACCATCTCGACCATTTCGCGGTCGAGTTCGACATCGCCGCCTTCGATATCGACCATCACCTGCTTGCCGAGTTCTGCGGAAAGATCGCGCACAAGTCGCGGGAAAGCAGCAAAGAGAGTTTCGATCCGCTGCATCCGCATCCGCGTAATCGCGTCGCGCACATCGGTGAGGATAGCAGTAAGACGTTCGAACGGTCCGTCGATGGTCGGCTGGTTGCCCGCCTGGCGCAGGCGATGGCCGAGATCGTTGCGGGCGAGGACCATGTCGGAAACACCGCTCATCACGCGGTCGAGCAGGTCTACCGGAAGTCGGATGCTGCGCTGGACGGTGGGCGATGCGGGTTTGGCATCGTCGCCATCCACACCCGTTCGGGTGGCCTCGATCACGGGCGCAGGCTCGGTTTCGCCCGATGCCTCGCATTCACCTTGCAGCGCCGCGATCAGCGCTTCGTCGCCGCCTTCGGGAAAATCGTCTCCCGCCTCGATCGCATCGACCATTTGGACGATCCGGTCGATGATCGCGAGCACGGCGGAAACCAGTGCGCTATCGGCTTCGCGCCGACCCGCGCGGCATTCGGCGAGCGCATCTTCGGCTGCGTGGCTGAGCCCTGCGAGCCGGGGGAAATCGAAGAAGCCGCAATTGCCCTTTACCGTGTGGACGAAGCGGAAAATCGTGTCGATGCGGGCGCGGTCGCTCGGATCGGCTTCCCAGGCGATGATCTCGCCCTCGCTCGCCTCGAGCATTTCGCGTGTTTCTGCGACGAAATCCGCCAGCAGGTCGTCCATGGTCCGTGCGCCCCTGTTTTGTGCACGAACCTCTATGCGCGCGGATGGTTAACGAAGGCCTACCCCGGCCTCTATCTGGGAGCGCGTTTGTAAAGGACATACCATATCAACGCCGCGCCGCTCACCGCGCCGAAGATGTTGGCGGCAAGTTCTGCGGTGTAGATAGCCGTACTGCCCCACGAACCCTGCAACATCCACGCGACCGGCAGCATTACGAGAAACACGCGTGCAACCGACTGAAGCAGTGCGTATTTCGCCTTGTCGATCGCGTTGAGGATGCCATTGGCAACGATCAGCAGGCCGAACCCGGCATAGCCCCATGCGGCAATCTCGAGATATTTGGCGAATTCCTCGATCACACCCGGCTCTTCGGTGAACAGGTCGGCGAACCATTCGCCAAACGCGAACAGGATGATCGCCGTACCTAGGCCCCACAAGACGCAGAACACACCCGCATAGAGCGCGGCCTTGCGGGCCCGCCCGTATTCCTTCGCGCCCCAGTTTTGCCCGACGATCGAGCCGATTGCGCCGGAAAGGGCCAGCAATGGGACGGTGGCGAAGCTTTGCAAACGCCCGGCTGCGCCAAAGCCGGCGACCGCATCCTGCCCGGCGCTTGCAATAAGGGCGGTGAGGATGGAGAGGCCGATGGGATTGATCGCGTTCGAAAAAGCGGCGGGCCCCGCAACCTTCAGGATCGCCTTGGCCGGGTCGACAAGGCTGCACTCCTTGAGCAATGCCGGATTGAGCGGAATGGGCGTGCTGCGAACCAGCATCATCGCCATGATGGCGCCGAACCCCCAGCCGATAATCGTTGCATAGGCCGCGCCGATGATCCCGAATCCTTCGAATCCGAAGGCCCCGGTGATCAGGATCGGATCGAGAATCCAGTTGGCCGCGGCGTAGGTGATGCTGACATAACTCGTCTTGCGCGCCTCCCCCTGTCCGCGCAGCACACCGTTGAAGCCCATGATCGCAAGGATCAGAGGGAAACCGAGCGAGAAGGGCTGCATATATGTGCGGATCAAAGGCAGCAGATTGTCTGGCGCCTGCATCAGCCGGAACAGCGGATCGAGCAGGGCAAACAAGGTCAGACCCATTGCGAGCCCGCACAGCACGGCGAACACCACGCCAAAATTGGCCCGCCGTGCAGCCTTGCCGTCGTCCCCCTCGCCCAGCGCGCGAGCGACCACCGAATTGATGCCAACCATCACGCCGACGCCGAGCGATGTGAGGGCGACCGAGATGGGGAAGATAAAGGATATCGCCGCCAGTGCGTCCGCCCCGAGCTGGCCGATGAAATAGGCATCGACGAGCCCGATCGACATGATCGCAGCGACGCCGATGATCGCCGGCGTCGTCTGGCCGACGAGGTGTCCGGGAATGCCGCCCCGCACCAGCTTGGCCGAACTGTTCTTGGGTGCGGTTTCAGCGTCGCTCATGTGAGCGCCCGCCTAGCCGCAGGCCTGCGCCAGTGCAAAGCGAAAAGGGGCGAAATGCTTGCGGGGCCGGCCTCGGGCGTGCGATACAGGTTGCGAAGGAAAATCGACACAGAGGATTCTAGCGATGGCGACGCAGCTCAAACCCCAGATCGAATGCAGCAAGGAAGAATGGCAGGCGCGGCTCGACCTCGCGGCGTGCTATCGCATCTTCGATCACCTCGGTTGGGGGGAATCGATCTACAACCACATCTCGCTGAAAGTGCCGGGCGAGGAAGACACCTTCCTCATCAACCCGTTCGGCCTGCTCTATGACGAGGTGACCGCATCGAACCTCGTGAAGATCGATGTCGAGGGCAACAATGTAGGCCCGTCGCAATACATGGTGAACAAGGCGGGCTTCACCCAGCACGCATACTTTCACAAACATCTCGGCGAGCGCGCGCAGGCGATCTGCCATGTGCATACGACCGCGACAATGGCGGTGTGCAGCCACGAAGACGGCCTGATGCCGACCAATTTCTACGCCTGCAATTTCCAGGACCAGATCGGCTATCACGACTTCGAGGGCGTCACCGTGCGTCCCGAAGAAGGTGAACGACTGGTCGAAAACCTCGGCGACCATTCGATCCTGATGCTGCGCAACCACGGACCCGTGGTGATGGACAAGACTATCCAGGGCATGTTCGTGAAGATGTGGGCGCTGCAACGCGCTTGCGAAATCCAGGTCGCAACCGTCGGCATGGGCAAGCCCAAGGTTGTCCCGCAGGAAGTCGTCGACGTGCACCAACGCGATCTTGCGGTGATGACCAGTCAGGGCGGCGCCGGCGTGTTCGATTTCGAGGCGTGGAAGCGCCGGATCGACAAGATCGACAACAGCTGGCGCAGCTGATTCATCCCTCGATAGCCTGAACAGGATGCGCTGATGCCGCGCATGACGGTCAACAATCGCCCGGTCGAGTTCGACCTCGATCCCGAGATGCCGCTGCTTTACGCGCTGCGCGAGGCGGCGAACCTCACCGGCACGAAGAGCTGCGGCGGGGGCGATTGCGTCGGCGCATGCATGGTGCTGGTCGATGGCACCGCGCTACGATCGTGCCGTATCACTATCGCCGAGGCCGAGGGTCGATTCATCACTACGATCGAAGGGCTCGCGCGCGATCGCTCTCACCCTGTGCAGCAGGCGCTTGTCGCGGAGCAAGCGATCCAGTGCGGCTATTGCACGCCGGGCATCGTGATGGCGGCGGCCGGGTTGCTCTCGCGCAACCGCGCGCCGAGCAGGGAGGAGATCGAGGGCGCGATCACCAATCTGTGCCGCTGCGGTGTCTACCCCCGGCTGGTGCGCGCGATAGAGCGCGCGGGTCGCGTGATGCAGCGCGGCGAAAGCATCAGCGCCGCTCCCGCACCGGGGATCAGCGCCGAGGATGCCGCGCTGAGCGTGCCCGCACTCCGTCGCACCCGGACCCAAGCCGGCGAATAGAGCCTAAAACCGCCCCGTCAGCGCAATGCGCGCATTGAGCGGCGCACCGACGCTCGCCTGATGCGTCGCGTGGGCGTTGGGGAAGTAGAGCGTGTCGGTTACGTTCTCGACATTCACCTGCAGCCGCAGATTGTCGGTCACATCGAAATACGCCGCCGCGTCCACGCGAGTGTAGGCGGGCAGCACGGCGTTATTGCCGTTGTCGATGAAGCTTTCATCCTGATGGGTGAGGCCGAGGCCGATCCCGACGCGATCCGTAAGTTCGATCTGGTTCCAGAGCGAAAACAAGTTTTCCGGCAGCTCGCGCGGACGCAGGCCGGTGGGGCCGGTGCGGCTAACCTGCTCGCCGTCGAGGAAGCTGTAGCCTGCCGAAACTTGCCAGCCCGGCATCACTTCGCCCTGGAGCTGGAGTTCAAAACCCTGGATATTGCTGTCGATCACGTCGAGCGTTGCAGGATCGTTGTCATTGGGTTGGGGAGAGCTCTGTTCGATCTCGAAGATCGCCGCGGTTAGGCTCAGCTTCTCGCGGAAATCCCACTTCAGGCCCGCTTCGAGATTGGTAAATGTGTCGGGATCGAGCGCATTGTTCGCACCGTTGATATTGGCGAACTGCTCGCCCGAGCGCGGCAGGAAGCTTTCCGAATAACTCGCATAGATCGAGATATTCTCCTGCGGCTTGATGATGATCCCGCCGCGTGGTGAGAATTCTTCATCCTTGCGGGTGCGCAGCTCGTTTGCCGGCACATTGAGCACTTCGATATCGAAGCTGTCAAAACGGCCACCGATGACGACATTGAGCCAGTCGGTGAGTTCGATTTCGTCCTGAATGTAGAGCGAGAGCACGTCGATTTCGACTTGCGTGAAGTCGTTCAAATCGGCGGTGTAGTCGTTGATCGTCTGCTGGCCGAGCGCGTTCACGCCGACATTGCCGCGCAGGTTGAGCGGGCGCTGGACCGAGAAGATCTCGTTGTCGTCTTGGGTGGTGTTCCAGAACGCGTTGAACCGGTCCTGGTCGGAAGAGGTCGCGATGTATTCGCCGCCCACGAGCAGCGTGTGCTCCACCGATCCGGTATCGAACTCGCTGATGATGTTGCCGGTGAGGATCAGGTTCTGGCGCTGGGTGGTGTCGATATAGCCATCGAGCGTCACCACGTCCGGCGTGTTCGCCTGATCGTATCCCGACGCGTAGACATTCGAATAGACCTTGTCGTAATCGCCGTAGAACGCGCTGAAGACCCCCTTTACGTTCTCGGAAAATTCGTGCTGGAGGCTGGCACGCACCAAATGCGCTTCGAGCTCGGTGAAGTTCTCTTCCGGGTCGGCGAAGACGATGTCCTGAAATGCTTCGACCGGACGGCCATCTGTGCCAGTTGGGATGCCGCGGTCGATAAAGCGATCATGGTTCGCGTATTCGTAGGAAAGGTCGAGCAGCGTGCTCTCGCCGAGCTCCGCGCGCAGGGTCGGGTTCACGCCGATCCGCTCGCCATCGTAGAAATCGCGATGGTTGTTGAGGTTCTCATAGGCCGCATTGAGGCGGAACGCGACGGTGTCGCCAGCGGCTAGGTTGATGTCGCCCTGCACGCTGAACTCGCCAAACGTGTCCACCGCGACCTGGCCGCCGGTGAAGTTTTCGCCGATCACGCCTTTCTTGGTGACGCGGTTGAGGATGCCGCCGGTGCCGCCGCGCCCGAAAAGCAGCGCATTGGGGCCGCGCAGGATTTCGACCTGTTCGAGATTGTAGAGCCCGCGATAGTATTGAACGTCGTCGCGCATGCCGTCGATAAAGAAATCGGCAGTTGAACGCACGCCGCGAAACACGATCGCGTCGCGGTGCCCTTCACCCTGTGAGGTGTTTACGCCAGGAGTGTAGTCGACGATCTGACCGATGCTGGTGAAGCCGCGTTCCGTGATCTCTTCCTGTGTCGTGATCGTGACCGATTGCGGCACGTCGATGATCGGCGTCGGTGTCTTCACCGCATTGATCTGGTTGGAATAGAGCACATCGCCGCGCACCTCGATGTTGCGGTCACCATAGTCGACGACGTCATCCGTAGTTTCCACGCCGGTCTTGGCGCTCGGCGGAATGGTTGCCGAAGCGTCATCGGGGGCATTTTCCGCCGCCGCAGGAAAGGCTAGAGCGGCGCATCCAAGCATGAGCGAAGCACGAGAGAATTTCAGAATCATTGGGGTCCCTTTCGTCTTGGCGAAAGGCGCTATTGCAACTTACTCGCAACTGCAAGGATGAAATTGCGATTAATTCGCAAAAAGTGTTGCATGTGGCGAAACGGTCCCGGCGGGGTTAGGTGTGGCGACCAGTTCACCGGGAGATTCGGACATGAAAGCAACCATCTGGCACAATCCGAAATGCGGCACGTCGCGCAAAACCTTGGCCATCTTGGAGAACCTGTCGAAGGTCGACGTGACCGTGATCGAATATCTCAAGGAGCCACCGAGCCGCGAGAAACTCGCTCAGCTTTTCGAAGATGCCGGGATGACGCCGAACGAGGGCTTGCGTCTGCGCGGGACGGATGCCGAGGAGCGTGGCCTGCCGGATGCCGATGCCGACGCGGTGCTCGACGCGATGGTTGCCGACCCGATCCTGATCAACCGCCCGCTGGTCGAAACCGAAAAGGGAGTCGCGCTCTGCCGGCCCCAGGACGAAGTTCTGAAGCTGCTCTGATCTATTCGAAAGTTTCGCGCTCGCCCGTCAGCGACGCGTCGCTTGCAAGCCCGCGCCAGCCGAAAATCGCTACTGTCAGGCACAGCGCGACGATCAGCCCGAAACCGAGCCAGTCGTCGATATTGTAGAGCCAAACGCCTAGCGCAGGGGCGTAAATGAAGCTTGCGCCTGCAACGCTCGCAACGATGCCAGATGCCTGGCCCTGTTCGGCGCGCGATACGGCCAGCGATGTCCCTGCTGTCGTTCCCGGGCGGAAGAGGCCGAACCCGAGCGAGGCGAATGCATAGGACAGCGCGATCGTGTGCAGGTCCTGCGCTGCGCCAAGCATCGCGCAACCGAATGCAGCGACAAGTATGCCGGAGATCGTCGCGGTGCGCGGGCCGAGGTTGAATCGCGGGATCAGCCCCCACTGCGCAAGCAGCGTCGCTATCGCGCCGCTCATCAGGACCAGACCGACCGGACCCGCGCCTTCGGCAGGCGAATCGCGCAGCGAAAGCCGGTCGAGCACGAGAAAGCCCGAAATGCCGAGCACCATCGCCTGAGCGTGCCCGCCGATCAGTCCGGCGAGCACCCAGGCGCGAAGGCGTGGCTCGAACCAGCGCAAGCGGGCAGGCTCGCCATGGTCCTTCCCCGTCGTCTCCTCCGCGGCATCGAAAGCCTCGCCCGGATCGCTCGGCGCGCCCGAACCGCTTGAATAGGTCGCGGCAAGCCCCCGGGCGGCGAATTGCGGCTCGTCGTTGGGCAGGCGCAGCCGCAGCACGACAAGCGCTGCAAGGCCGAGAAGCGCAAAGCAGATGAACGGCCCCGTCAGCCCCAGCCCCATGAAGGGGAGCACCATGAGCGGCGCGAGGGCCGGGCCTATCACGGTCCCGAGCCCGAAGCTCGAAGCGATCAGGGAAAGTGCATTGGTGCGCTCGGCGCGCGGCGTTCGCGAGGCGACATAGGCCTGCACCGCAGGCGGCGCGGCGCTTCCGAACCCGCCATAGAGACTGCGTGCGGCGGCGAAGGCAATCAGCGCCCAGAAGGCCGTTATCCAGCCCGAGAGACCCGCCCACAACACCGCTCCGCAAAGTGCCATCGATACGACGAAGCCTACGAGCCCAAGCGCCATCATCGCCTTTCGCCCGCGCCGGTCCGATCGCCGCGCCCAGATCGGTGCGCAGACCACCCACAGCAGCGCCGACCAACTATAGGCCAGGCTGATCCAGACATCATCGACCTGAAGCGCGGTGCCGATCGAAGGCATGACCGATTGCATCGCGGTGTTTCCCGCCGCTGTGACCAGCATCACCGTGAACAACAGCGCCATGCGCCCGTTCGAAATCGAACGCTGCGCGGGTTTGACAAGGGTAGGGTCGGCATCGGCCATCGCGGAAAGGGGCTAAGCCACCGCATCTTCTGTTGCAATCGCTTATCGACCAAGCCTATCGCAAGGGTCTTGCACCCGGCGCTCCCCCAATGCCGAGTGTCAGTGGAGGATCAATGTCAGGCAATATCTCGGCAATCGCCCGGCGCGCAGGACTGCGCGCTCGCTGGCGCGACTATACCGCGCAATGGGCTGTTTTCTTTCGCGGATTTCTCGAGCATCCCAAGATGGTCGGCTCGATCATTCCGTCCTCGCGCTTTACTATTCGCAAAATGCTTGCGCCCGTCGATTGGGGCAAGTGCGAGGTTTTCGTCGAATACGGTCCAGGCGTCGGCACATTCTGCCGGCCTGTTCTCGACAAGCTTCGCGGTGACGGCGCGCTCGTCGTGATCGACACCAACCCGCTCTATATCGAATTCCTGCAGCGCACGATCCGCGACAAGCGTTTCCACGCGGTCCTGGGTTCAGCAGAAAACGTCGAGCAGATCCTGACCGATCTTGGCATCGAGAAAGCCGATTACGTCTTGTCCGGCCTGCCCTTTTCCACGCTTCCGGAAGGCGTCGCGCCTGCAATCGCAAAGGCGACACACGAGGTGCTCAAACCGGGCGGCGGCTTCCTTGCTTACCAATTCACGAGCGCGGTGCGCGACGAATCCGAACCCTTCTTCGAGCGGATCGACGAAGGTTTCGAATGGCTCAATATTCTGCCTTGCAAGCTTTACTGGGCGTGGAAGGCGAAAGATTGATCGCAGGCGCTATTCGAAGGTTTCGCTGATCTGGCGGTCGCTGGGACCCGATAGCTGAGCGTGCATGGCAACGACGAGTCCGCTCAGGATGATTGCTACGGCAAGGGATATCAGCCCGTTGGAAAGGCCAAGGATCAGCGTGCCGCCGGTGCCGCTGCCGAACATCGCTGCGAGCACTCCGAACACGCCGAGGAGCAGCAGCGAAATGACCATGTAGGCGACAAACAGGATTCCCCAGAAGCCCATCACGCGCCACTGATTGGGCCCGGTCAAATCCCAGGAGCGCTTCACCGCCTTCAAGGGATTGTAGACGTGATCGACCACGACGACCGGCATGGTGAGCGAGAACCGGGACATCAGGAAGATCGCGACCGCGATCACGAACAGGGGCGCGATGGCGGCCAGTCCGGGAACGCCGACGGCACCTGCAAGCATCGCGATAGGCGTGACGATCACGATGGCCGCGACCATGTAGAGCACGAGAAAGATGATGAAGCCCGCGATGATCGGCAGCACCGATTTCGCGCCCGTCGACAGCGCCTCGCCCACGGTCGGGCGGTTATCGCCCATCAGCGCGACCATAGCGCCGTAACCGATGAACTGGATCACGCTTCCAATCAGGCCATAGGTGAGCAGCGGCCCGATCACTTCGAGCATCTTTTCCTGCACGATCTCGGGATCGGCGCCTGGAACGATGAATTGCTCCATGCCGGGAATGAGGAAATACATCGCTACCGTAGGCAGCAGGATGAAAACGCCCGCGATCACCGCGAGCAGCTGGAAATTCTCGCGCACCAGCGCGACCCCGCGCGACCAGACGGCGTTCATGTCGAGTTTCATCGCATTCCCCTTCACGCGCCTCTCGCGCCCGTTCCCATGCCTTATGGCTTGATATCGTCCCGCAATGCCCCCACCAACAGGGGATGGCAAGCACGGCCCATCTTCCTGAGGAAAACCGCCCAGTCGAGTGGCGGCGCGAAAGCGCGCAGGTGCCCTATCGTAGTGCGCTGGAAGAAATGGAGAAGCGCAACGCCGCAGTGTCCGCAGGAGAGGCGGACGAGCTCATCTGGCTGCTCGAACACCCGCCGGTCTACACCGCAGGCACGAGCGCGGACATCAGCGAGCTGGTCGATCCCCGCTTCGAAGTGATCGAGGCCGGGCGCGGCGGGCGCTACACCTATCACGGGCCGGGACAGCGGGTCGGCTATCTCATGCTCGACCTCAACCGGCGCGGCAAGGACGTGCGCTGTTTCGTCCATTCGATCGAGGGATGGGTGATTGATACCCTGTCCGATTTCGGGGTCGAAAGCTGGCGCGCGGAAGGGCGCGTCGGCATCTGGACCCGCGATATCGACGGGCGCGAGGCCAAGATCGGCGCCATCGGCGTGCGGGTTCGGCGTTGGGTGACGATGCACGGCTTTTCGGTCAATCTCGATCCGGACCTGTCGCATTTCGGCGGGATCGTTCCGTGCGGAATAGACGAATTCGGCGTCACCAGTCTCGCGCGGTTCGGCAAGAACGTCTCTCCGCAGGAATGGGACGAGGCGCTGATTGCGCGGTCGCAGGATTTTCTTGACGCGCTCGACAAGTCGGGGCGAAAGGCGTGCCCGTCATGACTTTTCGTCCGATCATCGCCGCTATCCCGCTCATGTTGCTCGTCGCCTGCGGCGACAACGATCCTGCGGGTGAAGAGCAGATTGAACAGGGAGGGGAGGCTGCGGGCGAAGTGCTTGGCGGTACGATCAGCGACGCCATGCTGCCGCTTGGCGAACTGACATCGCAATCGCCGCCTGCCGAACGGTCGGCGACGGACGATGATGGCGCTTCGAGCGCTGCGTCTTCTGCCGATGACGAACCGGAAAGCGAAGAGGCCGAAGCAGCGCCTCCCGCTGCTCCGGCCCCTGAAGTCGCTCCGTCGCCAGCTTCGACGCCGACGGTCGCGCCGCCGCTCGAAAACTAGGCCGCGCTCGAAGCGGCTGCCTGTTCTTCCTCGAGCGTCGGGTAGTCGATGTAGCCCTCGGGAATCGGGAAGTACCAGCTTTTCGGCACGTCCTTGTTCGGATTGAAATGCGCGCCGACCTTGATGCGGGTCGCAAGATCCGGGTTGGAGATGTACGGACGGCCAAAGCTCACCGCATCGCACTTGCCGCTTGCTACGTCTGCGGCAGCCTGGTCCGCGTCATAGTCGGAGTTCAGGACCAGCGGTCCGGAATAAATCTCCCGAATGAGCGGGCTCTGCTTGGGAACGTCGGTCGCGCCAAAGGTGCCGTCCGGTCCCGGCTCGCGCAGCTCGACAAAAGCAAGGCCGAGCTCCTCGCACACCCTTGCCGCCTCGCCGAATGTGGCCGCCGGATCGCTGTCGTCCACCCCTTGCGTCTCGCCATTGGGCGAAAGCCGGATACCTACGCGGTCCGCGCCCCAGACGTCGATCAGCGCTTCGAGCACCTCGCGCATGAAACGAACGCGGTTTTCGGGCGGCCCGCCATATTCGTCGGTACGAAGGTTGGAGGAATCGCGCAGGAACTGGTCGATAAGATAGCCGTTCGCGCCGTGCAGCTGGACACCGTCGAAGCCAGCCTTTTTCGCGTTTTCCGCAGCGTGGCGATAATCGGCGATCGTGCGCTCGATATCCTCCTTGGTCATTGCGCGCGCCTCGGCATATTCCTGTTTGCCGATCGGCGTATGCGCCTCGCCCGGAGCCTTGGTCGCGCTGGCCGAGACAGGGGGATTGCCGTCGAGGAAATAGGGGTGGACGAGCCGGCCCATGTGCCACAGCTGCATCACGATAAGGCCACCCTCGTCGTGCACGGCCTGCGTGATCGGTGTCCACGCCTCGACCTGCTCGTCGCTCCAGATGCCGGGGGCTGAAGGCCAGCCGAGTCCTTCGCGACTGATACCGGTCGCCTCGGTCAGGATCAGGCCAGCGTTTGCGCGCTGACGGTAATAGGTTTCCATCATCTTGTTGGGCGTGAACATCGGATCGGCGGCGCGCCCGCGGGTGAGCGGCGCCATGAATATGCGGTTCTTCGCGGTCATTGCGCCCAGTTCGAGCGGCTGGAACAAAACTTCATGCATGCGGGCAAATCCCTCCTTGTTTCGTTGCTTGGCTGTTCACTTGGGGCCTCACGCGGTAGGGCGCAACCATGGAAAAAGAGGGGGCGGAAAAAGCAAAACTTTTCGACCTGCGCGCGGCATTGCTTCTCGCGGCGCTGCTGGGCGGCAATGTCGCGCTCGCCATGGGTCCGTGGTTCGTGCGGATGGCCGATACCGGCCCGGTCTCCGCCGCATTCTGGCGGCTATTCCTCGCGCTGCCTTTCCTCATCGTATTCGCCCGCATGGCGGGTCAGAAAATGGGCGGAATGCCGAGAAAGACGTTGGTGCTGGTCGCGGTCGGTGCGACGGCCTTCGCAATGGACCTTGCCAGCTGGCATGTCGGGATCGGCCTGACCCGGCTGGGCAATGCCACTCTGTTCGGCAATGCCGGTTCGATCATCCTGCTGTTCTGGGGGTTCATCGTCGCGCGGATGCTGCCGCGCGGGCTCGAATGGGTTGCGATCGTCTTTGCCCTGACGGGGGCGGGCATATTGCTGGGGCGCAGCCTCGAAATCTCAACCCAGACATTCATCGGCGACCTGTTCTGCCTGACTGCGGGCGTCCTTTACGCGGTTTACCTGCTCACCCTGCAGAGCGAGCGCCAGAGGGAAGGGGCGCAGTTCGGTTCGTGGAGCCTGCTCGTGTGGGTGAGCATATTCGCTTGCCCGGTGCTGCTGGCCATCGCGCTTGCTCTGGGCGAACCGGTCTGGCCGACCGACTGGACGCCGATCCTGATCCTGTTCGTTACCAGCCAGCTGATCGGGCAGGGCCTGCTGGTCTTCTCTCTCGGCCATTTTCCCCCGCTCGTGATCGGGCTTGCGCTGCTGACCCAGCCTGCGGTAGCCGCGGTGATCGGTTACAGCGTTTTCGGCGAAGTGCTCACCCCGCTCGATATCGCCGGGATGGTGCTGCTGGGCAGCGCGCTGGTGGTGGCAAGAGCAAGCCAGCGTAAGGCAGGGCCGGGGATCGCGGCGAAACGGGGCTAGCCCATCTCCACAAATGCACGGTGGAAAGTTTCGTATCGCTCGCGCACCCGCTCGATATCGGGACCGGTCAGTTTGGCCTCGGCCTGTTCGAGAAGCAGGCGTCCTTCCTCGCGCAGCAGGTTGCGGCGGGTTTCGTGAGGCATGGTCCGCGCCGCATTGGCGAGCACTTCCAGCATGACACGCGCCGTATTGGGGCTGGCAGCTACCGCGCTTCGGATCGAGCCGAACCCGCGCCCGACATAGTGCTCGAAACTGTCGGCAAGCGGAATGACGGGGCAGTTCTCTGCATCCTCGCCGCAAATGTCTTTCCTGAGATCGCGGTTTCCGATCTCGGCTATCGCGGCGCCCAGCCAGTGAAGCGCGGTGATGGCGGTGAAGGGATCGTTGATCCCTGGCGAGAGCGCGCGCAGGCCGATTTCGACCAGTTCGTCGATCAGGAATTGGGGATCCTGTTCGGGTGTGCGCACAGATCCGAGCGTGAAATCCTCGCGAATGCTATCTTCCAGGTTATTCGCATCGGCATCCTTGACGTCCATCAAGGGCAACCCGCGATGGACGAAATCGCCTGTCCGCACGCGAAGCGAAAATGTCCCGCTGCAATCGCGCGCCTTCTTCTCGAGATCCTCGAAATCGATCATCTGGACATAGCCGGTTGCCCACGCGGTGATCGTCTCGCCGCCTTCGCCCTCGCGTGCATCGGCGAAGGAATCCTCGACCGGATAGGTTTCGCGCACGACGTTGAGAAGTCGCCTTCCGATACTTTCGAGCACCTTGTTGATGCGGATCGAGGAGGGGACATGGTTAAGGAAAAACACCAGCACACCCACGCAGGCCGCCATCAGGATATAGGCGACCAGCAGCGATAGCTGCGGCGCGAAGCCGGGTAAGGCATCGCCTCCGGCCTGGGCGGCATTGGCGGGAGCCTCCCCTTCGGCGCGGACTGCGCGCAGCACGATCAGCGCGTAGACGAAGGTGCCGATAAAGGTCGCAAGGCTGACCTGATTGCCCTTGTCCTCGAGGAAATTGGTGAGCAGGCGCGGTCCGTAATTGCCGCTCGCATAGGTCACAGCAACGAGCGTGATCGAAAAAACGGTCGAGGCGACCCCGATCATCGCGCCTGCCATGACGGTCAGGATATCGGATGCGCCACCCGGCCGCACGGGCACGAGCCATTCGGCCTCGTTCAGCGCCTCGGCAAAGCCGTTGCGATCGAGATAGACCATCCCAAAGGCGAGCAACGCCGTAAGGATCGCAAAGAGCGCGGGGTAGAACCAGTAATTGGCGTTAAGGCGCGCCCAGAAGAAGCGGATTTCGGCTGTCATGGGGGGATAACGCGCGAGACCCCGGCTTTATCCTGATCTTTCGAACACGGCGAAGACGCCGCTGGAAACCTCGTTGACTGCGATTGCGTGCCTTCTGCCGCCAAAATCGCCCTCATAGACGAAGAATTCGCGCTTGTCGCCATAGAGCGGGTCGCGCAAAATCACCTTACCCGCAGGCTGTTTGCAAACTTCCCAGTAATTGCACGGCCAATGCGGTTGCGCTTCGCCTTGATCGGGTGTGCCCGAAAAACGCCAGCCCTTGAGGCGATTGAAGATCGCCGCTGCGACTCGCATCAATCCCCGCTCGGCACTTCGTCTTCGGGAATGTCCTCGATATCGATCTTGCCGACATCGCCCTTGCCGACGGTATCGCTCGCCATTTCCAGCATACGGTCGAGGCTGCGCTTGGCCTTGATCCGAAGCTCCTCGTCGATCTCGATGCGCGGTTCGAGGTCGCGCAGCGCGACGTAGAGCTTTTCCATCGTATTCAGTGCCATGTAGGGGCAGATGTTGCAGTTGCAGTTCCCGTCCGCACCCGGCGCACCGATGAATGTCTTGTTTGGCAGCGCCTTTTCCATCTGGTGCATGATGTGCGGCTCGGTCGCGACGATCAGCGTGTCGCCTTCGAATTCCTTGGCGAATTTCAGGATCGAGCTGGTCGAGCCGACATGGTCTGCGTGGTCGATGATCGCGGGCGGGCATTCCGGGTGCGCGGCAACCGGCGCATCGGGATATTCCTCCTTGAGCTTGAGCAGCTCGGTTTCGCTGAACGCCTCGTGGACGATGCACACCCCCGGCCACAGCAGCATTTCGCGGTCGAACTTGCGCGACAGGTAGCCGCCAAGGTGCCGGTCGGGCCCGAAAATGATCTTCTGGTCCTTCGGGATCTGCTGGAGGATCGTCTCCGCGCTCGACGAGGTGACGATGATGTCGGAGAGTGCCTTCACCTCGGTCGAACAGTTGATGTAGGTCAGCGCGATGTGATCGGGATGGGCTTCGCGGAAGGCCTTGAACTTTTCGGGCGGGCAGCTGTCTTCGAGGCTGCACCCGGCATCCATATCGGGCAGGACGACGATCTTTTCCGGCGAAAGGATCTTGGCGGTATCGGCCATGAACTTGACCCCGCAAAACGCGATCACGTCCGCATCGGTCTCCGCCGCCTGCTGCGAGAGTTGCAGCGAATCGCCGACGAAATCGGCAATGTCCTGGATATCGGGCGTCTGGTAATAATGCGCGAGGATGACAGCGTTGCGCTCCTTGCGGAGGCGGTCGATCTCGGCAAGCAGATCCTCGCCGCTCGGAATCTTGGTTTCGATGCTCATGGAGCCGTTCCCTCGCACAATTTTCCTGCGTTTTACATAGGAATCGACGCGCCGATTTGCGAGCGAAGTGTGTTAGGGTCGCCCCGGAGGGGATTGCCGATGTACGAACTCGATCTGACTGAAGCCTATTGTCCGGCCCAGGCCGATACCGAATATCGCGAACGCACGGTCGAGGACGTGCTGCGCGAGCAGGCAGTAGTGCGGCCCGATGCCAAGGCCTTGCGCGAACTTCTGGCGGACGGCTCGATCGGGCGCGAATGGACCTATGCCGAGCTTCTGGCGCATGCCGAACGCTGCGGGCGGGCGCTCGCCGCGCGGCATCCGGCGGGCACGCGGATCGCGATCATGGGCGGCAATTGCCCCGAATGGGTGCTCGTCCAGCTGGGCGCGGGGCTTGCCGGATTGACGCTGGTGACGGTGAACCCGTCCTTCACCCCGCGCGAGGTGCGCTATGTGCTCGAACAATCGGGATCGGGCGCGGTCTATTACCAGCCCAATGTGCGTGGCAGCGCGCTGCGACCTGTGGTGGACGAGGCGGCGGCCGGCCTTCAGGCAGCCGACTTCATCATCGACATCACCGACCCGCATGAGCTGTTCGCGGGCGAGGGCGATGGCGAGCTGCGGCCGACAAAGCCCGGCGACGTGGTGATGATCCAGTACACGTCCGGCACCACCGGGTTTCCCAAAGGCGTGCTGCTCCACCAGCACGGGCTCATCCAGAGCAATCACGACGTGTTCGTGCGCTGGCAGCTCGCGCCGGGGAAGCAGGTCTGCTGCCCGTTCCCGCTGTTCCACACCGCGGGCAGCGCGGTCTGCGTGCTCGGCACTTTCTCGCATGGGGCGACGCTGCTGCTGGTCTCGGTGTTCGATCCGGTCGCGGTGGCAAAGGCGATCGAGCGGGAAAAGCCGGAAGTCCTCGGCGGCGTGTCTACCATGATCTTCGCGATCATCGAGGCGGCCAAGGCGACCGGAACCGATGTTTCGAGCGTCGAGACGGTGGTGAGCGGCGGGGCGATGGTGCCGCCCGCATTGAACGCCGCCGCGCAGGAGGTGTTCGGCGTGCCGATCCTGATCGTCTACGGCCAGACCGAAACCTCGCCCGCGATCACCGCCGCATGGCCGAGCGATTCAGGCGAGGAACTGATCGAGACCATCGGCCAGCCTTGCAGCCACATGGAAGTCTCGATCCGCAATCCGCAGACGGGCGAGGTATGCGCCATCGACGAGCAGGGCGAGATCTGCATGCGCGGCTACAACCAGATGGTCGGTTACAACGACAATCCGCAGGCGACCGCCGAGACGATCGATGCCGAAGGCTGGCTCCACACCGGCGATCTCGGCAGCATGAGCGCGCGCGGATATGTGAAGATCACCGGCCGGGTGAAGGAAATGATCATTCGCGGAGGCGAAAACCTGTTCCCCGCCGAAATCGAGGCGGCGCTGCTCGAACATCCCGCGATCGCCGAGGTCGCCGTTGCCGGTGTGCCGGACGAGAAATGGGGCGAAATCGTCGCCGCCTTCATGCGGGTCGCGGACGGGCCGCAGCGGCCCTCGAACGACGAGCTCAAGGCGTTCCTGCGCGAGCGGCTTTCCCCGCAAAAGACCCCGGCGCACTGGGTATGGGTCACGGAATTTCCGCTGACGGGATCGGGCAAGATCCAGAAATTCGCGCTGTCGGAAAACTTCGTACGCGGGGATTACGCCGCGCAAATGGCCTAGAATCCCGGCGGTATGAACGGGCCGGCAGGGCGCTCGCCGCCCGGCGTGCCAGCCACCCACTCCGCCACCCAGCCTTGCACGAAGGCGGTGTTGCCCAGCACTTCGCCGATCAGCAGAGCGGCGACCGGCACCAGGATCGTCCACCACCACGCCCGGTGCACCTCGCCGTGCATCCTCTTGTCCGCGATCATGCCGATCAACGGGAAGACCAGCGCTGCGCCGAAGACGACGTAGAAGGTGTAGGGAATGGTGAGCGGCAGCGGCAGCAGGCGGGCAAGCCCCGGCGCTCCGACGGTCGCCATTGCGCCGAACATCAGCCGCCGGTGCCAGTCTGTCTCGCGCCGCCGCTTGAGCGCCCACCCTGCAAGCACTGCGAAGGCTGTGATGTGGAAGAGGTTGACCGCGAGGAACTCTGCCTGCGCGAAGAAGGGCGGTCCTCCTGTGATGCGCAAGGTCATGAAGGTGATCGTGATCGCCAGCACGACCATGACCGGGATCAGCACCGCCGCGCTCTTTCCGAGCTTCCTGTGCGTCGCTGTATTCCCGCGCCAGATCAGCGAGTTCTGCGCGACGTAGAGCGCGGTCCACGCGATGAAGACGCCGGCGTGGATGTGGTAGATCGCGGGTAGCGAAAAGCTCGAAATTCCCATCGCCGCCATCAGCGCGAAACCGCCGATCGTGGTCGCCGCCATCAGGCAGGCCATTATGAAGAAAAAGCGCGCCTCGGTATGCGTAACACTTGCGTGCGGTGCAGCAGTAGCCATCGGCTTGATCTCCCCCTAAAAGATTCAAGCGACCCCGATAACTTCGGGAGACTAGGCGAGCCTCGCTTCGCGCGTCAATTCGTGCGCCAGACTTCCACACCGGCTTCGAGGCTGCGCCCTGCAAGCCCGCGCCTCTCAAGATCGATGAGGTGCGCTGTGACGCTCATCTCGGCAGCGGGGACCAGGCGCTTGTCCAGCCCCTTGTACATATCCGGGATGAATTCGGAGACTGCGCGCGGCGCTTCGTCCATGAGCCGCAAAATCTGGTTTTCGCGCTGGCGGCGGTGACCGATCATACCGCGCACCAATTGCCTGGGATTCGTGATCGCGGCTCCATGGGCCGAGTGATAAACCACATCGTCGCGCGCCTGCAGCTTTTCCAGGCTCGACATGTAGTCGCCCATGTCCCCATCGGGCGGAATCACCACGCTGGTGGACCATCCCATCACGTGATCGCCGGTAAACAATGCTCCGCTTTCCTCAAGGGCGAAGCAGAGGTGGTTCGAGGTGTGTCCGGGCGTTGCGACCGCCGTGAGCGTCCACCCGGTCCCGCGCATCTGCTCCCCGTCCTCGAGCACCCTGTCAGGCGCGTAGGTCGTGTCGAACGCCTCGTCGGAGCGCGGCAGGTCGGTCTTGATGGCGAGCGGCGCGCAGCCGACCACGGGGGCACCGGTCCGCTCGGCGAGCGGCGCTGCGGCGGGCGAATGGTCTCGGTGGGTGTGGGTGCACATGATTGCCAGCACCTTCGCATCGCCCACAGCCGCCATGATCGCCTCGATATGGTCGGCCTCGTTCGGTCCCGGATCGATCACCGCGCAATCCGGGCCGTCTGCCTGCCCAACGACGTAAGTCTGCGTACCGGTATAGGTGTAGGGCGAGGGGTTAGGCGCGAGCACCCGCTTTACCAGCGGCTCAACCTGCTCGGCCTCACCCGTCGGCCATGGTTTGGGAGGAATGCCTGCCATCCTCTTGCATATGGAGATGAGTTTTGCAGAAGTCACGCATGAGAAGGGGATCTGCATGAGCGATTACATTTTGGTTCTCGACGAAGGGACCACCTCAACCCGCGCGATGCTGTTCGCTGCCGATGGCGAATATGTAGCGAGCGCGCAGCAGGAATTGACGCAGCATTACCCCAAGAGCGGCTGGGTCGAACACGATGCGGAGGAGATCTGGATCAAGACGCTCGCCTGCGCGGTCGAGATCTTGCCCAAGGCAGGCGGTGCAGCGTGCATCGCCGCGATCGGCATCACCAACCAGCGCGAAACTGTTGTTGCCTGGGACAAATCAACCGGCGAGCCGCTGACCCGCGCGATCGTTTGGCAGGACCGGCGGACCGAACCGATCTGTTCCGAGCTTCGCGATGCAGGGCACGAGGCGGACGTGCAGAAGCGCACCGGCCTGCTGCTCGATCCGTATTTCTCGGGAACGAAGATGCGCTGGATGCTCGATAATGTGCCCGAAGTGCGCGCGGCGGCGGAAAAGGGCACGCTCGCTTTAGGCACGGTCGAAAGCTGGCTGACTTTCAAACTGACGGGCGGCGCGCATGTCTCGGATGCGAGCAATGCCAGCCGCACGCTGTTGCTCGAACTCGCGGGAAAGGGCTTTGACGAGGGGTTGTGCGACTTGTTCGGCGTGCCGCATGCCGCGCTTGGACAGGTGATCGACATGTCGGGCGACCTGGCCGTGACCGAAAAGGCGCTCTTCGGACGCGAAATCCCTGTCGCCGGAATGGCAGGCGACCAGCAATCGGCGACGATCGGGCAGGCCTGCCTTTCGCCCGGCCAGACCAAGGCGACCTATGGCACGGGCGCGTTCGTCCTTACCAACCAGGGGAGCGTAATCCCGAAATCGGAGAACCGGTTGCTCGGCACGGTGCTGTCGCAAATCGCCGGCGAGCGGACTTATGCCATCGAAGGCTCGGTCTTCGTGGCGGGCAGCCTCGTGCAGTGGCTGCGCGATTCGCTCGGTATCGTGGAAGTCGCCAGCCAAACCGAAGAGCTGGCGCGCTCGATCCCCGATAGCGGAGGGGTCACGATCGTGCCGGCGCTCGCGGGGCTGGGGGCACCCCATTGGCGGGCCGATGCGCGCGGGGTCATCACCGGCCTCAGTTTTGCAAGCGGTAAGGCCGAACTGGCCAGAGCCGCTCTCGAGGCAATGGCGCACCAGACCTACGATCTCGAACGGGCTTTCGCCGCAGACGGGACCGCATGGGAAACGCTGAGGATCGACGGCGGGATGGCGGCGAACAGCTGGATGGCGCAGGATCTGGCAGACATCCTCGACGTGCCGGTCGAACGGCCCGGTTTCGTCGAGACCACCGCGCTTGGTGCAGCAATGCTCGCGGCATCCGGGGTGGGCCTCTACCCCGATCTTGCAAGCGCCGCCGAGGCAATGCGTGGAGAGCTGACCCGGTTCACGCCCGGTATGGATCGGGCGGTGCGCGACGACCGGCTGGCGCGTTGGCGAAGGGCGCTGGAGGCGGCCTGAAAGGGCCCCCTCAGCCCTGGCCGAGCATCTGGTCGATCCGGCTGCGCAACGCGCGCGCTGGCGATCCCATGTCGAAGCCCTGCCGCCATGCTGCATCGAGCCGCGCGATGCGCTGGTGCAGCGCCTCGGTCTCTTCGATCAGCGCGACAGTTTCGGCCTCCAGCAATTCGAGCTGTTGCGGATCGGACGGTCGATCGGGCGGCAACGCACCGTGATTGCGAACCTGGTTTTCGCTAAGTTCGCCGGAGAAGAACGCGCGCTGGTTCAGCAGCCATGCAAGCAAGTGCATCATCCGCGTTGTGGTTTTGAGGCCCTCGGTCGAAAGCGCGAGCCGGACAGAGGTATCCTCATCGCTGCCGGGCCTTTTTGTGCCAAGCGCGAACACCGCCCGAACCTCGTCGGCGAGGATCAGCGCTTCGCCGTAAAGCGCCTCGATGATCGGGCGCGAGAGGTTGGTTGTGCGAGCCATGAAGACCCAAGCGCTACGCCTCGAACAGGCATCGCGCCATGCCCCTATGGTTATTTTCCCGTTAGAATTTGCGAACGTCCCCCAGCGGGACAGAATTGCCCGGCGGTTAGTGAGACGGGCCGCCCGTTACGTGCGATATTCTCGTTAAGGATCAACCGTTTCAGGCGATGATATCGGGCAGGAGAGTGTCCTCGATGATAGCGATCTGGTCCTTTAGCTTCAGCTTGCGTTTCTTAAGCCGTGCGATCTGGAGCTGGTCGGTCGACCCGGCTTCGGTCAGCGCTGCGATCGCCGCATCGAGATCGCGATGCTCGGTCTTCAGAAGTTCCAGTTTCTTGGTGAGCTCTTGCTCGTTCATTTTCGCGCCCTGTTCTTCTTGAGCCGCTCGCCCCGATGCGATTCACCGCGTCATAGTGCGGCCCCATCGTTTCACCCAAATGAAGGGCTTTGCAAGTTAACCCTGTTATGGTTTCATCGAAATCAGCGGCCCGGCCGCATGGTGCCGAGTCGTTCCCCCGGGGGCAGCCCCCCGATATATAGGAGAACCTGTATGGCATCGTCTCACGTCAACGCGCTCCAAACCAAACATGCCGGCCTCGAAGCCAAGCTTCGCGAAGAAATGGCCCGCCCCGCGCCTGATGCAGCGATGATCCAGCAGCTCAAGAAGCACAAACTGCGATTGAAGGAGGAAATCGCTCGCGCCTGACGCCGAAAGGCACAGGCGCTCAACGCGCATTTCCTCCTGTCTGTCGCGGTATTCAGACCTCGGTTCGGGGTGAGCCACCGCTCATCCCCGGCGCGGGCAGTCCGGCCGCATTCTGCGCAGCACTGCGGGCCGCACCGCTTCGCTTTGCTTTTGCGCGCCGGACTGCCTAAGCGAATAGAACATGTCAGCCGTAGCTTCCGCCAGACAGATTCTCACCCGCCTCCATGAGGTTATGGCCTCGCGCATGCATGCGCAGGGCAAGCTCGACCGCGTGGTCGAGATCGTGGGTGAGAGCCTCGCGAGCGAGGTCTGCTCGATCTATCTGCTGCGCGAAGGCATGCTCGAATTGTACGCTACGCGCGGTCTCAACCAGAGCGCAGTTCACGTGACGCGCATGGCAATCGGCGAGGGGCTAACGGGCACGATCGCGGCCAATGTCGAGACACTGAATCTCGCCGAGGCAAAGGCGCATCCTGATTTCCAGTATCGCCCGGAAACAGGTGAGGAAAAGTTCCACTCCTTCGCCGGCGTGCCGATTGTCTATCGCGAGCGCGCCATCGGCGTCCTGTGCGTCCAGCATGTCGAGCCGCGCCGCTACGAGGATGTCGAGATCGAAGCGCTTCAGACCACCGCGATGGTACTGTCCGAACTCATCGCCAATGCCGAACTGGTGGACGAGGAAGAAGCCCTGGGGCTGACCGATCGCGACACCGGGCCGCAGACGGTAAAGGGCCTCACACTGGTCAAGGGGCTCGCAATGGGCCAAGCGGTCTATCACCAGCCGCGGGTCCAGATCACGCAGGTCGTTGCGGAGGATATCGAGGCCGAGCGTCAACGCGTCTACCGCGCCTTTGACCGGATGCGCGAACAGATCGATGGCCTTGCGCAGCACGCCGAGTTCGGTGTCGGCGGCGAGCATGAGGAAGTCCTCCAGACCTACAAGATGTTCGCCTATGACGAGGGCTGGTCGCGGCGCATCAACGAAGCAATCGATTCAGGCCTTACCGCCGAGGCTGCGATCGAGCGCGTTCAGCAGCATACCAGGATGCGCATGCGCGAGATCGACGATCCGCTGCTTGCGGACCGCATGCACGATCTCGAAGACCTCGCGAACAGGCTCTTGCGCATTGTCTCCGGCCAACTGGGCACCGCTGCATCGCAAGGGCTGCGGCGAGACACGATCCTCATCGCGCGCAATCTCGGCCCCGCCGAACTGCTCGAATACGACCGGCGGCGCCTGAAAGGCGTGATCCTGGAAGAGGGCTCGCTCACCGCGCACGTCGTAATCGTCGCGCGGGCCATGGGTATTCCCGTGCTCGGCCGCGCAAACGGCATTCGCGGTATCGTTCGCGACGGTGATGAGGTGCTGCTCGATGCCACCGCAGCGACAGCAACGATCCGCCCCACCGCCTCAGTCGCGGAGGCGTTCGAGGCGCGATTTGCCAAATCGCGCGAGAAACAGGCTGCCTATGCCGAATTGCGCGATGTCGAGCCTTTTACGCGGTGCGGCACGCGTATCACGGTGATGATGAATGCGGGTCTGCGCGACGACATCAGCGCGCTCGCGATGACCGGCGCGGACGGGATCGGGCTGTTCCGCACCGAATTCCAGTTCCTCGTGTCGGCGACCCTGCCCGCTCGCGAGCGGCAGGCCAGGCTCTATCGCGACGTGCTGGAGGCGGCGGGCGACAAACCGGTGATCTTCCGCACGGTCGATATCGGCGGTGACAAGTCCGTGCCCTATCTTGCCTCCGAAATTGCGGACAATGACGAGAACCCGGCCATGGGCTGGCGTGCGCTTAGGCTTGCTCTCACCCGTGAAGGGCTGATGAAGGCGCAGGCCCGCGCGCTGCTCGAAGCGAGTGCGGGGCGCTCACTTTACGTCATGTTCCCGATGGTGTCCGAAGTGTGGGAGTTCGAGGCCGCGCGCGCCGTGTTCGAGGAGCAGCTGTCCTTCCTGCGGCGCAAGAAGAAGCTGCTGCCCGATGCGATCCACTACGGTGCGATGCTCGAAGTACCGGCGCTCGCGGAAATGCTCGACCTGCTGCTGCCGAAACTGAGCTTTCTCTCGGTCGGAACCAACGATCTCACCCAGTTCCTGTTCGCGGCCGATCGCGCGAATCCGGACCTGGCCCAGCGGTATGACTGGCTTTCGATCCCGATCATGCGCTTCTTGCGCCGTGTGGTGCAGTCGTGCGTCGGGTTCGACGTTGATCTCGGCGTATGCGGCGAAATGGGTGGACGGCGGCTCGAGGCGCTCGCGCTGCTCGGAATCGGGTTCCGGCGGCTTTCGATCACTCCGGCCGCCGTCGGCCCGATCAAGGAACTGGTCCGCAAGGTCGATCTCAAAGAGATAACCGAGGCAATGAATGGCTGGCTGCTCGACCCGTCGGTGAACCTGCGCAAAGAGCTTTCCGCCTGGGCGGAAGAGCGCGGGATCGAATTCGACTGAAACAGGCGGGATTGAGCCAGTCCGCCCGCGTTTCGCGGCGAGCGGTACGGCATTCGCTTGACTCATCCACCTTGAAAGTTTCTCTGTTCGTCAAAACAACGTATAAGCACCACGAGTACGTGGACCGGGTCATGGATAGCGAACAGGACTTCAGCACGGACGGGCTGGCGGAAATGCCGGCTGACGAATACCTCACGGCGGGGCAGCGCCTGCGCGCCGCGCGCGAAGAGCAGCGGCTCGATCTTGCGCATGTCGCCGCCGAAACCCGTATTCCGCAGAGGCATCTCGAAACAATTGAGGACGGCGCGTTCGAGGAATTGCC
Organism: Erythrobacter sp. THAF29; assembly: GCF_009363635.1. Classification (GTDB taxonomy): domain Bacteria; phylum Pseudomonadota; class Alphaproteobacteria; order Sphingomonadales; family Sphingomonadaceae; genus Erythrobacter. The sequence continues at coordinate 1,008,741 of NZ_CP045392.1, forward strand.
CTCGCGTACCTACGCGATCGGCTTTTCGCGCACCTATGCGCGCGCAGTTGGCCTCGATGAGAAGGAAATTGCCGATGCCGTGCGCGAAGAGCTGGCGGAGGGGCATGCGCGCCAGTCGGCGCTTGCGGGCGGGATGGAGCCCGGCGATCCGGCCAAGCTTCCTTCTTCCGGCCTTGCCTGGGCGGGAGCAGCTGCGGCGGTGATCCTCGCTGTCGGCGTTTTCGCGTTCTACAATACCTACTTCGCGTCGGGGACGGGTCCGGCCTCTCTCCTTGCCGAGCAAGAGGCTGAGGAAGCCGCTCAGGTCGCCGCCGCCGAAGCGAGTGATGCAGGCACCGAACCAGCTGCGGGAACGATCGACGCAAACGGGCAGGTCGTATTCACCGCACGCGAAAACCTCTGGGTCCGCTTCTACGATCGCTCCTACGAGCAGACAGGCGAGCCGTTGTTCGAAGGTGAGATGACGAGCGGCGATTCTTTCGAAGTGCCTGGCGATGCCGAAGGGCCGCTCATCAATACGGGCCGTCCCGATGCGCTGGCGATCACGATCGACGGGCAGGACGTGCCGATGTTGGCAGACGAGCCGGTGACGCTCGGCGATACGCCGATTTCTGCCGAAGCCCTACTCGCCCGGGCCCAGACGTCCGCATCGCTCGGTGCGGTCGAAAGCGAACCGCAGCTCAACTGAGCCTTTCCCACCGATTTAGTGGCAATCGCGCTCGACTTGCAGAGCGTCAATCGGCACAGATTCGGCTGGTGTTCATGCGCGCTTTGCAAGTGTGCGAAGCGGATTACAGACGATGCGATGGCGCTCGGGGACCGACCCCGCATGCGCCGGAATACGCACAGGGAGCCTGACGAACCATGACGACCCTTCCCCGCCCCAAGACTCTCATGCGAGCCGCCGCGGGCCTCGCGCTCGCCGCGACGGTCGCGACCTCGCCAGTGCCGACCATGGCACAGGACGATGTTTCCGAAGCGCGCCTGCGCAAGATCGAGGCCGAAATCCGCGCGCTGCAGCGCAACGTCTTTCCGGGCGGCGATGGGCGGTATTTCGAACCGCAGATTTCCTCCGGCGGAACCGCGCAGCCGACCACCAGTGCGCAGCCTTCCACCACTGCCGTGACCGATATTCTCGCCCGGCTCGATGCAATGGAAGCCCAGATCCAGCGCCTTACTGCCATGAGCGAGGAAAACGCCAACGCAGTCTCGCAGATACAGAGCCGGCTCGCGCTACTCGAAGCCTCGCCCGGCGCGGGAGCGGGCCTTGCCGACACCGTCGAAACGCCCGAGCCCTCCGTGACCGACAGCAATCTTTCGGCAATGAGCGGTGGTGCATCGAGCGCGCCGGCATCGACCGAAACCTCGCAGCCCGCCGGGCCGGAGGCGACCGGGCCGAGCGCCGCGCGCCTCGCCGCCGTCCAGGAAATCACCAAGCCGCAGACCGGCGATGCGGCGGACGATGAATACTCCTATGGATTCCGACTTTGGAACGCGGGCTTTTACCCAGAGGCGCGCCAGCAATTGTCGAAATTCGTCGAACAATATCCCAATCACTGGCGGGCGACATGGGGCCGCAACCTGCTGGGCCGCGCGTTCCTAGACGATGGCATGCCCGAAGAGGCGGCGCGCTGGTTTCTGCGCAATTACCAGGCCGATCGCACGGCGCCGCGTGCGCCCGACAGCCTGCTGTTCCTCGCCGAGGCGATGATCGCAATGGGAGACACCCGCCGTGCCTGTATCGCTCTCGCCGAGTTTGGCGAGACCTATCCTGCGGTCGCGAGCGGACGACTGGCCGACCAGTACCAGGCGAACCTCCGCAAGATCACCTGCGAGGCCTAGGCTGCAGGCCGAAAGGGGGCACTGATTGATACGAGGATCGATCCCGAACTGATCGCGTTGTTTCGCGAGAATCTCGCGCGCTTCGGTTTCGCCGAGGCGCGGCTTGGTATCGCTGTGTCGGGTGGTCCCGACAGCCTCGCTCTGCTTCTCCTGGCCCATGCGGCCTGCGGGCCTCAGCGCATCGCGGCGGCGACGGTCGATCACGGCCTGCGCGTGGAAAGTGCGGACGAAGCGGCATTCGTCGCCGACCTGTGCGGCGAGCTCGGTGTCGAGCACGCGACGCTCAGGGTCCAGGTCGAGGAAGGTAACGTCCAGGCGAATGCTCGCGCGGCGCGATACCTCGCGCTCGGCCAATGGCATGACGAGGCGCGGGTGAGCGCGGTGATGACTGCGCACCATGCCGACGATCAGGCCGAAACGCTGCTGATGCGGCTCAATCGCGGCAGCGGAGTGCCGGGCCTCGCAGGTATTCGCTCGACCGCCGAGATTCCGGGCTGGGGCGGAACTTTGTTCCGACCGCTACTGCGCTGGCGCAAGCGCGAGCTGGAGGACATCGTCGCTGCCGCGGGGATCAACCCGGTGCTCGACCCCTCCAACGTCGACGAGCAATTCGACCGCGCGCGAGTGCGGCAATTCCTCGAAGGGCAGGACTGGATCGACCCTGCCGCGCTCGCAGCGAGTGCCGAGCACCTGGAAGACGCGTGGCGCGCGATCGAATGGTTCGCGGCAGAGGATTGGGAAACGCATGTCGTTCCCGATTCCAACGAGCAGGGGCGCGGCTTTCGCTACTATGCCAATGTGCCGCGCGCGATCGCGATCGAAACGATTGGGCGGATCGTGACCGAACTGGGCGGGACTGCCACGCGCTCGGATGCGGCGCGCGCCTTCGACCGGCTATGGCAGGGCGAAAACGCCTCGATCGCAGGCGTGCTGATCGTGCCGGGAACCGAAAGGATCGCTCCGACCGAGAACGAGCTAGCGGGAGTAACGATGCGGGTGTGGCGCTTCAGTCCCGAACCGCCGCGCAGAAACCAGTGATCAACTCGTGATCTTGTCGCCGAGGCCGATCATCTGGCCTCGCGTGATGATCACCCGGTCGCCCCGCTTCGCGATGGCAAAGAGCTTTTCCGCAAAGGGATCCGGCACGCCGATGCAGCCGTGGCTCGCATAGCCGTTCATCACCGGCGAACCATGGATCGCAATCCCGTCCCACGTCAGGCGCAGCGTCCATGGCATGGGCGCGTTGTCGTACTTCTCGGAAACATTGTCCTTTTCCTTGGTCAGGATCGGGAAGCTGCCGAGCGGGGTGGGGTGCTTCTGCGTACCGAGCAGCGCGACCGCCGTGCCGATTTCGTGGCCGTCGCGGAACACGCTGATGACGCGCGCGTCGAGATCGACGGTCATTACCAGCTTGCCGGTTTTGGGTGCTCGGCTTTCGTCCCAGTACCACTCGCCATAGCGGATCGTGCCCTCGATCGGCAGGATGCTCTTGACGACGAATGGATCGCTCTTGTCGATCGCGGGCTGGACCACCGGCTCGGAAATCGTGCGCGCGGCCGGGGCGCCCGGCGCAGTGTCTTCGCCCGGAAGGGGCGGAAGGTCAGCATAGGGCTGAGATTGGCTCGGATCGACCACGGGCGAAGGCTCGCCTGTCGTCGGATCGATAGCGCGGATCACGTCATCGGTCTGATAGGCGATTTGCGGCGCATTCATCGCTCCATCGCCCAGCGGGTCCTGCCCACTGGCATAGGTGGCGCTGCCGACCAGGGCCGAAAGGCCGATGGCGACAACAAAACGAGCGTGTTCCAGTACATTGATCATGCGCGACAATATGCCCTGATTCGCGGTTAACTGCCAGCAGCTAACAGCCCGGCGTCTCGCGAAGGGACGAGGGGAGGGGCTAAATGTTAACGCAAAGATGCGTTATCGCGCAGCCTAACCATGCGCACCGAACTGGTTCGCGATGCTGATCGACAGGCGCAGCATCAGCGCGTAAGCGCGTTCGATCGGGTCGATGTAGTCGCGGCCGATCTGGGCGTAGCCCTCGCTCGTTGCGTCCGGATAATCGGCTGGTGCGTCCATCGCGAAATCGCTCGTTTCGGGAAAATGCGTCGGGAAGGCGCGGCGCATTTGCGCCAGCGCGTCTTCGATCCGCAGGGAGAAGACCATCTCGAGCACGTCTTCGCGGCTGATGTCGTTGGCGCGGCTGAAGACAGGCACGCTCACGGCCTTCAGGAAAATGTGCTGCATCAGCGCCAGCCGCACCGATTGCGCGGCGCCTATCATGCGGCGGGTGTTTTCGCGCGTGGTGTCGCGGCTTTCGGCGGGAAGCAGGTCGAGCAGGCGGTAGAATTTGAGGGCATCGACACGCAGACGCGATGCAAGGCGGCGATAGACGCCGGTGCGATCGTCCTTGGTCAGATATTCCGCAAGCGTTTCACACGCGGACGACAGGTGCGGTTCGGTTCCGCGATAGGGGCGGCTTGCCCAGTAGGCAGAATTGTACAGCTCGCCATGCGCTGCGACGGTCTTGATGCTTGCCAGAGCGTTCGAGGCGCGCGCAAGGCTCATCAGCTGCCGTCCGCGTTTGCTGGCTTCGATCAGGCCTGCAAGCTCTTCGTAATTGCCGTCAGCCGCGCTGCCGATGCCCGAGATGACGTTCACCGGATAGCCCAGTTGCTGGAGGATCGCGTTGTGCGGGATCGCGCGGATCTGGCGCAGGTTCATGTCGCGATCGGCAGAAATGTCGGACTGGCGGCGCGAAACGCGGCTGCCGGTCGAATTGAGCAGGCCGAGGCCGAAGGCCGTGACAGCCCGCGAATAGGTCGACGAGCGCAGGTGCCTCCGCTGGTGCGCGCGGATCGCGCGGTAAAAGTCGAGGCTGAGATCGGTGCGCGCGTAGAACGGGTCGTCGCACACTTCCGAACGTTCGGGGCTTTCGACCACGATCCGCGTAAGGGTCGCGAGCGCGAGTTCGGGCCCGGCGAAGAACAGGTAGCCATCGCCGCCCTGAAAGCTCACCTCGGGTTCCAGCGTGATCCCGTTGCGTTCAAAGCGGCTGCGCGCCCATTCGCTCATCGGCCAGGTGAGGCGATCGTGAAAACCTGCCGGATGCGCGCCGCGCCCCATGCTCTCGCCGTGGGTGTTGAAGATCAGCGCGGCGACGTCGGTGAGGCCGTTCTTCGCCATTGCCTGCGCAAAACGGCCCTGCAGGCGCTCGATCGCGAGGCTCGCGGGGATCTGCCCGACGAAGCGGCCCGCATCGGAAAAACCGGTCTGTATGCAGGCGCGCCCCCGCACGCGGACGTAATCGCGATATTGCTCTTCCGCGCACAGGGCATCGAGGAAGCGTCCACCATGCTCCAATGCGCTTTCAGTTTCGAACAGCGGCGACACGTCGGTCTTCGCTTCGGTTCCGAATGCACGCGCGAAATAGAGAGCTGCAAGGATGGTCGAAGGCTGTTCGCATTCGGCGATCAGCATCCGGATCGGCGTGTCCCCGTCGATATGTTCGAGGATCTGGGCCATCGCCAGGAACTGCCGGATCGCGGTCGAGCTTTCGATTGCAAGGCTCGCGAAATTGGTGCGCATCGGCTTGGTGTCCGCGAGCATCCGGCGAAGCGTCGCCATAGCGCCCTTGCTTGCGAGGTCGAGATTGGGCGCGTCGTGCAGGTGGCTGCGGATCGCGTTGTGCAGCTGCTTGGCGTTCACGCGGAAATGGACGTGGCCCATGCCAAGCCCGTCGGCGCGCATGCAAGAAGCGAGGGTCTTGAGCGCAATGGCCTTCGCCTCGTCACCGTCGCGCGCTTCGTTCTCGAGCTGTTCGATGATTTCGGTCAGCGATGTCAGTTTGTCGGGATGATCGTAGGTCAGGCGGTTCGCGGCCTGCGAGAGCGCCTCTGGCTCGGTCAGGTCCTCGCCAAAATCCTCGGCACTGCGCGCCGCATGATCGGCCCCGAGGCGCAGTTTTTCGATCAGTCCATGCTTCTCGTCGATCGCTGCGAGGTCATCGGCGAACCGGCGCAGACGCTCGGCTTTTTCCGACAGGCGGAAGCGGATCGAAGTGTACCATTTGATATCGGTCCGGCCGTCCATGTCGTATCCGACCCATGTTGCGAAACGGAACGGAACGGGAGCGAGGTCCAGCCACTTGTCGGGCCATTTCTTCGCTGCGTGTTCGAGTACCCGCCGCACGATAGCCGCGCGGGCATCCTGCGCATTGGCGAGCGCCTTCATCGCCTCGGCATGTTCGTAGTCGAGTGTGATTGCGGGCCGCTGGGCGTCGGTTACGACTGCGCGGCTAATCCGGGTGCCCTTGCTCGCAGCCTCGGCCACCGCATCGGTCTGGCCAGGAGTCATCAGGAAAGTCGGGTGCGCAGTGAAGACGCTATGCAGGCAGGGGCTTTGCCACTGCGCTGCAAAGGTATCGAAATCATCCTGCTGCCCAAGGACTGTGGCGAGCGCTTTCCCGTTCGCATCCTCCCCGACAGGCGCAACGAGCCGGTTGAGCCTTGCGGCGCGCGCTTCGAGCCCTGCGACTTCAAGTTCCTCGACCAGCGCTTCCAAGGCGTCGAGATCGGTCGATCCGGCTTCCAGTGCGCGCGAAAGATCGAGCCCGAGCTGAAAGACCGGGTTGAACAGCGGCGTCTCGCGCGTGCGGGCATGCAGTTCCTGCAAACGTGCGCTGAGATCGGCAGTGGTCTTGAGCGGCAGGGTCATGCACTGGCCTTTCCGAGGTGCCTCTGGGCGTAAGCCGCGGCTGCGCCGAGCAGCCCGGGCTGGGGATGGGTGATAAGCTTGACCGGCAGCGTCGCCATCAATCCTGCGAACCGCCCCTTGGCGGTGAAACGCGAGGCGAAACCGGAGCCGACAATTGTTTCGCGGATACGATAGCCGAGGCCGCCGGCGATCACGACGCCCTTCGCACCCTGGATCAACGCGATGTCGCCCGCGACCGAGCCCAAAGCCAGGCAGAAGCGGTCGACCGCCGCCGCAGCGAGGCTGTCGGAGCCGTCCTGCCCAGCGGTCCAGATCTCGACATCGTCCAGTTCCTTGACCGCGCGGCCCTCCATCGCGGCGAGCGTGTGGTAAATTTCGACGATGGCGGGACCGGAAACGACCCGTTCGTCGGAAACGCGGGTATGGCTCTTGCGAAGGCGCGCTAGGATTGCGTCTTCGATCGCATCGACGGGTGCGAAATCGCCGTGCCCGCCCTCGGTCGCCTGAACGCGGTAGGAGCCGTCGCCGCGGCGGTAGAAATAGGCGACTCCCAGCCCGGTTCCCGGGCCGAGCACGCTGATGGTGCCGTGTTCGGGCAGGTCGTTTTCGGGTCCTGCGAGGTGGACAAATTCATCGGCAGGAGCCCGCGCGGCGGCATGGGCCACAGCTTCGAAATCGTTGACGATCACGTGCGAAGTGCAACCCAGCTTGCTGCCGATCAGGGGCGGGCGGATGATCCACGGATTGTTGGTAAAGCGGATGATCTCGTCATTCACCGGCCCTGCGACAGCCATTGCAAGGGCATCGGGCAGACTGCCGCCCATGCGGTCGCGGTAATCCTCCCACGCGGTCTGGAAACTGGCGTGATCATCGGTGTGAAGTGTGATGGGGTCGCCGAGCGTGATGTGTCCATCGTCCGCTATCGTGGCAATGGCGAAGCGGGCATGGGTGCCGCCGATATCGACCGATACGATCTGGGTGCTGTCCGCCATCGTTTAGAGTCCCGCGCTTGCCAGCATCGCCGACGCGCCTTTCTCGGCGCTGTCGGCGTGCATCTGGAGCATGCGGTACATCTCGCGTCCGACGCCCCATTCGCTTTGCGGGTCGGGAGCCGGGGAGCGGCTGGCGAGATCGGCAGTGGTCGAAAGCTCGCCGGTCTCGGCGCAGACCTTTATGACATCGCCGTCCTGCAGCAGCGAAAGCGGGCCTCCGCCCAATGCTTCCGGCGTGCAATGGATCGCGGCGGGCACCTTGCCGCTCGCGCCCGACATGCGCCCGTCGGTGACGAGCGCGACCTTGTGCCCGCGATCCTGCAACACCGCGAGCGAGGGCGTGAGAGAATGCAGTTCGGGCATCCCGTTGGCGCGCGGACCCTGGAAGCGGACGACGACGACCACGTCGCGGTCGAGTTCGCCTGCCTTGAACGCGGTGACGACGTCCTTTTGGTTTTCGAACACGCGGCACGGCGCCTCGACTGTCCAGCGCTCTTTGGCCACGGCGGAGGACTTGAAGCACGCGCGCCCGAGATTGCCCTGGACCAGACGCATTCCGCCATCGGGCTGGAACGGGTCGGAGGCTGGGCGCAGCATGGTATCGTCGCGGGTGTGGGTGACCGGCGACCAGTCGAGGTTGTCGCCATCGCCCAGCACCGGCTCGGCGGTGTAGGCCTCCATGCCCGTCTCCCAGACGGTGAGGATATCGCCGTGGGCTAGGCCTTCATCGAGCAGCGTGCGGGTGACGTAGGACATGCCACCTGCTTCGTGGAAATGGTTCACGTCGCCAGAGCCGTTGGGATAGACGCGCGCGAGCAGCGGCACGACGCTCGAAAGCTCGGCCACGTCGCTCCAGTCGATGATGACGCCGGCGGCACGGGCCATCGCCGGGATATGGATCGCGTGATTGGTCGATCCGCCGGTTGCGAGAAGGCCGATCACCGCGTTGACGATCGCCTTTTCGTCGACGACCTGCGCGAGCGTGCGCGTCGTAGTGCCCGCGAGTTCGGCAACCCGGTGAACCGCCGCGCGGTCGAGAGCTTGCCTGAGCTTCGTGCCCGGCTGGACGAAAGCGCTGCCCGGAATGTGCAGCCCCATCATCTCCATCATCATCTGGTTGGAGTTCGCGGTGCCGTAAAATGTGCAGGTGCCGGGTGAATGGTAGGAGCCGAGCTCGCTTTCGAGCAGTTCGTCGCGCCCGATCTCACCGGCTGCGTATTTCTGGCGGGTTTCCTGCTTCTGCTTGTTCGAAATGCCGCTCGGCATCGGGCCGGAGGGGACGAACACGGCGGGCAGGTGGCCAAACCTGAGCGCGCCCATCAACAGGCCCGGCACGATCTTGTCGCAGATACCGAGCGCGGCGATTCCGTCATACATCTGGTGGCTGAGCGCAACACCGGTCGAAAGCGCGATCACGTCGCGGCTGAAGAGCGAGAGTTCCATCCCGTCTTCGCCCTGCGTCACGCCGTCGCACATGGCAGGCGTGCCGCCGGCAACCTGCGCGGTCGCGCCGACTTCGCGGGCGTAAACCTTGAGCCGGTCGGGATAGCGGCCATAGGGCTGATGCGCGGAGAGCATGTCGTTATAGGCGGTGACGATCCCGATATTCGGGCCGCGGCGGTTCTTCATCGCCTCCTGATCCTCGAGCGCACCTGCAAAGGCGTGGGCGAGGTTCGAACAGGCGATGTCCTTGTGCTCGGGCTTGCGGTCGGCTTCGCGGCGCATGAGCTCGAGATAGGACCCGCGCGAGCCTTGCGAATTGCCGATGATCCGCTGGGTGACGCGGTGGATCACATCGTTGAGTTTACTCATGCCAGCTTACTCCGTCGCGTTCGGCCAGCGCGATCGCTGCGCTCGGCCCCCAGGTTCCGGCGGCATAAGGCTTGGGCTTGATGTCGTTCGCCTCCCAAACCTCGCGGATCGCATCGACCCATTGCCACTGCGCCTCGACCTCGTCGCGGCGGACGAACAGCGTCTGGTCGCCGTGGATAAGGTCGAGCAGCAGGCGCTCATAGGCGATCCGGCGGTGCTGGCCGACAAAGGCATCGGGCATGGTAATCTCCAGCGGGACCTGACGCAGACGGATTCCGTCATTCCCGAGGCCCGGCACCTTCGCCATCAGGGTGAGCGTTATGTTTTCTTCGGGCTGGATCCCAATGACGAGGCTGTTGGGCTGCATGGTTGCGCCCATCTGCTCGAAGATCGAGTGCGGCACGCAGCGGAACTTGACGATGATTTCTGTCACACGCTCGGGCAGTCGCTTGCCGGTGCGCAGGTAGAACGGCACGCCCTTCCAGCGCCAGTTGTCGACATGCGCCTTGATCGCGGCGAAGGTCTCCGTGTCGGATTCCCTGCCGAGTTCCTCGTCGTAGCCAGGCACCGCCTCGCCATTGACTGCGCCCTTGCGGTATTGTCCGGTCACCGTCTCGTCTGCGGAAACCTTGCGCAGAGCGCGCAGCACCTTGACCTTCTCATCGCGCACGGCAGTAGCGTCGAAACTGGTCGGCGGCTCCATCGCGACCAGCGCGAGCAGCTGAAGCATGTGGTTCTGTACCATGTCGCGCAATGCGCCTGCATCGTCGTAGAACGCGACACGCCCTTCGAGTCCGACAGTCTCGGCTACGGTGATCTGCACATGGTCGATGTAATTGCAGTTCCAGATCGGCTCGAACAGGATGTTGGCGAAGCGCAGCGCGAGAAGGTTCTGCACCGTCTCCTTGCCAAGATAATGATCGATCCGGAAAATCCGGTCCTCGCTAAAGGCTTCGGCCACCGCATCGTTGATCGCGCAGCTTGATTCGAGATCGGTGCCGAGGGGTTTTTCAAGGCCGATGCGCACGTGATCGCCGGTCAGCCCGGCATGCTGCAATCCGGCGATGGTCGGCCCGAAAAGACTGGGCGCTGTCGAAAGGAAAATGGCAAGGCCGCCGTCGCCATCTTCGCTCGTCGATGGACCGACTTTCTCGGCCAGCGCATCGAAGCCATCCAGCGTGGTCGCGTCGAGCGCCTGATAGTGCAGGCGATTGAGGAAATGGGCCATGCCGCCGCGCCGTTCGGCCGGCAGGAAATGCTCCAGCGCCTCGCGCGCCATGTTGCGAAACTCGGCATCGTCGATCTCGCTGCGCGCGGTCCCGATGATGCGCAGGTTTTCCGGCAGCAAGCCGTCGGCGTCTAGCGCACACAGGCTGGGGAGCAGCATGCGGCGGGAAAGGTCCCCGGTAGCGCCGAACAGGAGCAGGCGGTCGGCGGAAATTGCCGGTGCGGCCATCAAGTCTATCCCCTTACATTGCGGGCCAAAAGGCACATGTCCCGCAGTTTGCCACAGTTCTAGCGCGATGGCGCATTGTCGGCCATAGGGCTGCATAGCTATTCAAGCCTGCCCGGGAAGAGAGGCCGGAGAGATGGAAGAGACGACCAAGCCGCAAGCCGCAAAGCCGGTGCGGGTCACAAGTTTCGACGTGGCGGAGCGTGCTGGCGTGAGCCAGTCGACCGTGAGCCGCGCGCTTTCCGGTTCCTCGGTCATCAGCGAGGCGACCCGCGAAAAAGTGCTCAGCGCGGCGCAGGAGCTGGGATACTTCGTCGACGAGCGGGCGGCGCGGCTGCGGCGTGGGCACACCGGCACGCTCGCAACGGTGGTGATCTGCAAGCCGGGTGGCGGCGCGCGCGACGTCAATCCGTTTTCCTACGCCTTGCTTGGCGGAATCTGCGCCGCAGCCTCAGAGCGCGGGCTCGAAGTGCTCGTCTCGTTGCAATCGGATGAGGACAAGCTGTTCGGCCATTATGTCGAGCGCGGGCAGGCCGAGGGGATGATCGTGATCGGCACGACCGCCAATCGCGAGGCGTGGGACTATTTCCGCAAGGTGGGCGAAACCACGCAGCCGGTCGCTTATTGGGGCTCCCCACTGGGCGATCTCGACTGGGTGTCCTCGGACAACGAAGCGGGTGCGAGAGCCGCAGCGGAGCATCTCGTCGAGCGCGGGTGCAAGAACCTTGTCGTGGTCGGCTCGCGCACCAGCGCACAGCGCCAGTTTGCAGAGCGCGTCGATGCATTCATCGCGCGCGCGCAGGAGCTTGGCGCGACCGCGAGCCTCGCGATGATCGAGCCGGGTGGAGCGCGGCGAGAGCAGGGCCGCATGGCGACCGAGGCGCTGCTCGCGAGCGGCGATCCATGCGACGGCATCTTTGCGGTCTGCGATGCGCTGGCCTTCGGTGTGATGGAGGCGGTCCAGTCTTCGGGCCGCTCTATTCCCGGTGACATCAAGCTCGTCGGTTTCGATGGCATTCCGGCAAGTGAGCTCACCACTCCGCCGCTCACGACTATCGAACCCGATCTCGACACCGCGGGACGGTTGCTGGTCGAGGCTGTCGCCGGTGGAGGCGAGGCTGAGGATCGCGGTGTCCGCCGTGTTCCCGTGAGGCTGCGCGTGCGTGGCAGCGCCTAGGCTTCCGACACCCCGACATTCGAGCTGATGAAGCGATTGGGGCCGAAGCTTGTGAGGAAGCTCACATCGGCGGCGTCGCGGCCCACTCCGATCTTCACGGTCTTGACCGGATCGGCCATGCCGGTCGCATCGACGATCTGCCACGTTCCGCCATCCTCATGCTCGGGATCCGCGAGAAAGACTTCGGCGACTGCGTGGAAATCGGGCGGGTCCACACCGGGCGCGTAGCAGGCAACATAGCGCGCGGGGATTGTCGAGGCACGCGCAAGGGTCACCAGCAGATGCGCGTAATCGCGGCAGATTCCCTGGCGCCCGATGAAGGTGTCGGAGGCATCGGTGTGAGGGCCACTCGCTCCCGGCACGTAAGAAAGGTGATGGGCGATCCATGCACGTATCGCCTCGACGCGCGCGCCGCCGGTCGTCCCCCCAAACTCACTTTGGACGAAGCTCTGGAAACGGTCGGCAGGGCAAAAGCGGGAATCGAGCAGATACTGGACAGCTTCGCCCGGCAGCAGGTGCGGTTCGAGCGCGGGGACAGTGGGCAAGTCGACCGTTTGCCGGTTAACGTCGACCAGTGCTGTGTATTCGATATCGAAGCGGCCTTCGCCGCGCAGCCAGATGCGCTCGCCTATCCCGTCCTGCGCAGCAACGCGCGCCTGATGCATGGTCTTGCCGATTCTCGTATCTGCAGAAAGTATCGACTGCTCGGGCAGCGGTGCCGCCTCGAATTGCAAGAGCACGTCGGTCGGCTGGTCAAGCTCGAATGCGAAAGAGGCGTCGATGCGGATCGGCATATGCAAGACTAACGCGAAGGGCGGGGTTCGTTCCCCCGGCGACCTCACATTTTCCTACATCGCGGCGCGGCTCTAGGGGAACCGCATGTACATCGAGGCGGGCGTTAATCGTCCATAAGGTGAAAACGAGTTGGAGAAGTGTCAACTTCGTTTTTTGCTCTTAAAATTTTGAAAAAACAGGAGAAATCGCCATTTGGGCGGGCTGACAGGATGTCAACTTCGTCAGTTTCGCTCCATCACTCCGAACAGGTCGTGCGCATCTGCATCCTCGATCGTGACATCGACGATGTCTCCGGCCTCAAGCGAATCGGGGACATTGCGAAGGTGGACGGCACCATCGATCTCCGGGGCATCGGCCTGTGAGCGCCCGGTCGCACCGATATCTCCGTCTTCGTCGGGCTCGCCAACCTCGTCGATGATGACGGGGAGCGTTTTTCCGACTTTGGCGGTGAGCTTGGCGGCGGAGATCCGCTCGGTGACTTCCATGAGGCGGGCGTATCGCTCTTCCTTGACCTCTTCGGGAACGGGGTTTGGAAGATCGTTCGCCGCAGCGCCTTCTACGGGTTCGAAGCGGAAGGCACCGACGCGGTCCAATTGCGCTTCCTCGAGCCAGTCGAGGAGGTATTTGAAATCGTCCTCGGTCTCGCCGGGAAAGCCGACGACGAAGGAAGACCGCACCGCGATGTCGGGGCAGACCTCGCGCCAGCCCTTGAGGCGCTCCAATACCTTGGCCTCGTTGGCGGGACGCTTCATCGCCTTGAGCACCGAAGGCGCGGCGTGCTGGAACGGGATGTCGAGATAGGGGGTGAGTAGCCCCTCGGCCATCAGCGGGATGACCTTGTCGACGTGCGGATAGGGGTAGACGTAGTGCAGGCGTACCCACGGAGCGCTGCCGCCCTCGGTTCGCAACTGGCCGAGTTCGCGGGCAAGGTCGGTCATGTGCGCGCGAACCTCGCGTCCTTTCCAGGGCTTGGCTTCGTGGCGCGTATCGACCCCGTAGGCCGAGGTGTCCTGACTGATGACGAGCAATTCCCTGGTGCCGGCCGCAACGAGTTTTTCCGCCTCGCGCAGCACCGCGTCGATCCGGCGGCTCGCCAGCTTTCCGCGCAATTGCGGGATGATGCAGAAGGAACAGGAGTGATTGCAGCCTTCGGAAATCTTGAGATAGCTGTAGTGGCGCGGGGTCAGCTTGATGTCCGGCTGCGGGATCAGGTCGACAAACGGCCCTTGCGAGGGCGGCGCGTGCTCGTGCACCGCTTCAACCACTTGCTCGTACTGATGCGCGCCGGTCACCGCGAGCACTTGCGGATGCGCGGCACGGATCGCGTCGGCCTCTTCGCCCATGCACCCGGTCACGATCACGCGGCCATTCTCGCTGATCGCCTCCCCGATTGCGGCAAGGCTTTCTTCCTTGGCGCTGTCGAGGAAGCCGCATGTATTGACCAGCACGACATCGGCACCGGCGTAATCGGGGCTCATCGCATAGCCATCGGCGCGCAGACGGGTGAGGATGCGTTCGGAATCGACCAGCGCCTTCGGACAGCCGAGCGAAACCATGCCGACGCGCTTTTGGTCGGGGAGGGAAGTGGTCGGGGTATTCATTGCGGGCGCGCCCCTACACCTTCACAAACGAATACGCTAGCTTTGTGGCGGGTCGCTAAGAAAACAGGGGGAGGGTTGAATGAACCTGTTCGATGTAAACTGGATCGCCGTGGCCATCGGCGCGGTAATGGGCTTCGTTGTCGGAGGCATTTGGTACGGGCCACTACTCGGCAAACAATGGCTTTCCGCGGTGGGACTCACCGAAGAAGACGTGCAAAACGGCCACATGGCAAGGATTTATGGCGGTGCGTTCCTGCTCTCGCTGCTCATCAGCTGGACGATGGCGCATACATTCCAGAGCTATGCAGTTGCCGGCTCCGACCTTTCAGTATTTGCGAAAGTGATGACCGGTTTCGGGGCAGCGCTAGGCTTTGTCGTCCCGGCGATCGGCATCAACTACCTGTTTTCGCAAAAGACAAAGAAGCTGTTTTTCATAGATGCGGGATACTGGCTGGTGTTCTTCACTGTCGTTGCGACAGTGCACGCATACCTGCCGTAACAGACCTATCCCTCGCTCGAGCCGTGGCCATCGCCTTTCGATGTGCCATTCTCGGTCGGAACGATCTCGACCAGCACATCCCCGGGCTGGAGGTTCTGGCATTCCTCCTCCCAGTAACCGATCGCGCGCCCATTGCGGTAGATGCGAAGACCTTTGCCGCCCGAGCTGAGTTCGCTGATCGACGAGCCGCATTCCTCCTCGGTCACAACGCGTTCGACAAGCTGTACTCGCCCTGTGACCGAGGCCAGGTCGGCGAGGTAATCGGCAATGTGCGCCCCCTGCGCCGATCCTGCGAGAAGCAGCCCGGTAAAGCGCACCGGGTTGATGACATTGTTTGCACCTGCCTGCCGCGCCAACAGTTCGTTGTCGCTCGCACGCACGACAACGCTGATTGGAACGCGCGGCGCAAGATGGCGGACGGTCAGCACGATCAGGATCGAGGTATCGTCACGCCCGGCCGAAACGAGCACGGACTGCGCCGTTTCGATGCGCACGGCTTTGAGCGTTTCGTCCCGGGTCGCGTCGGCGGCAAGGACGTTCACACCAAGCTTTTCAGCGGCGGCAAGCCGCTCTTCGCTCGGGTCGACCACAACGATCTTGCGCGCATCGGTGCCGCGCTCGATCAATTCCTCGACGCTCTCGGAGCCCGACACGCCGTAGCCGAGCACGACCACATGGTCGGACAGTTTTTCCTGAATACGGGCCATGCGGAATTTCTCCCAGCTTCGCTTGATGATGAAGTTGTAGGCGGTGCCAACGAAGATAAACAGGACCGCAAACCGAACGGGCGTGACGATCAGCGCCTCGACCAGGCGCGCGCGGTCGGTGACAGGCGTGATGTCACCGAAGCCGGTCGTGGTGATCGAGATCATCGTGAAATACACGACGTCGAGGAAGCTCACCTCGCCATCCACCACATCGGTCAACCCACCGCGGTCCCACCAATGGATCATCACGACGATGAAAATCAGGAACAGCGCAAGGCCAAGGCGAATGCCCAGGTCGCCCCATACAGGGATGCGCACTGCGCGGCGCAGCGGCTTGAATTTGCGCGCGGCGACGATCTTGTCGGGCCTGGAGGAGAACACGCGGTCGGGTTGCTTTTCTGCCATCGTCTCGCTGCCCCCTTTTGCCCTCAGCTCTCGAACCGCTTCGCCATATCCTCGAGCGAGGAATGGTGTGTCAGATCGAGTTGCAGCGGTGTGACTGCCACATAGCCTTCATCGATAGCTTCGAGGTCGGTGCCGTGGTCGAGCGTGTGCTCGATCGCGTGCAGACCGAACCAGAAATAGCGATGGCCGCGCGGGTCCCTGCCTTCGACGATGGAGCCGCGCGAATAATCGTGAAAGCCCTGCCGGACCACTCGAATGCCTTTTACGTTCTGCGGGCTGCGCGGCGGGAAGTTGACGTTGACGAGCGTACGCTCGTCGAAAGGCGCATCGAGCAAAGGCGCGATGACCTTCGGCCCCCATTCGCGCGCGGCGGCGAACAGGTCCTCGCTCGCCACAGATTCTCTGTTGTAAACTTGGGAGAGCGCAATCGAGCGTACGCCTGCGAGCGCCCCCTCGATGGCGGCGGAGACGGTGCCCGAATAGGTGATGTCGTCGCCAAGGTTTGCGCCGCGATTGACGCCCGACAGGATCAGGTCGGGCGGATCGTCAAGCACTTCGCGCAGACCCATCATCACGCTGTCGGTCGGTGTGCCAGTGACGGCAAAGCGGCGCTCTGCAAATTGCTGGAGGCGGACAGGGTGATTGAGTGTGAGCGAATGCCCCGCACCCGATTGCTCTTCCGAAGGAGCGCAGACCCAGATATCGTCCGAAAACTGCCGCGCGATCTCCTCAAGCACTTCGAAGCCGGGCGCGTGATAGCCATCGTCATTCGTCAGGAGGATGCGCATTATGCGGCGGGCTCGAGCTTCGTCACCCCGCCCATATAGGGCGCAAGCGCATCGGGCACCAGCACGCTGCCGTCTTCCTGTTGGTAGTTTTCGATCACCGCGACGAGGGTGCGCCCGACCGCGAGGCCCGATCCGTTCAGCGTGTGGACGAATTCGGTCTTCTTGCTGCCTTCGGGGCGATAGCGTGCATTCATCCGCCGCGCCTGGAAATCGCCGGTGTTCGAGCACGAGGAAATCTCGCGATAGGCGCCTTGCCCCGGAAGCCAGACCTCGAGATCGTAGGTCTTGCGCGCGCCAAAGCCCATGTCGCCGGTGCATAGCAGCATCTTGCGATAAGGCAGGCCCAGGGCCTGGAGGATCGCCTCGGCCGCCTCGGTCATGCGCTCGTGCTCGGCCTCGCTATCCCCGGGGCGCACGATGCTGACCAGCTCGCACTTCTCGAACTGGTGCTGGCGGATGAAGCCGCGCGTGTCCTTGCCCGCCGCCCCTGCTTCGGAACGGAAGCAAAGGGTGAGGCCGGTGAGCCGCATCGGCAGCGCATCCTCGTCGAGGATCTCGCCCATGACGCTGGCGGTGAGCGAAACTTCGGAGGTCGGGATAAGCCAGCGATCGTCGGTGGTGCGGAAGCTGTCTTCGGCAAATTTGGGCAACTTGTCGGTGCCGTACATGGCCTCGTCGCGCACCAGCACCGGCGGGTTGTTTTCGGTATAGCCGTATTCCTTGGTCTGCCGGTCGATCATGAACTGGCCGAGCGCGCGGTGGAGCCGCGCCATGTCGCCGCGCAGGAAAGTGAAGCGCGCGCCCGAAAGCCTCGCGCCAGTCTCGAAATCCATCCCCAGTGCCGGCGCAATGTCGGCGTGCTCGCGCGGCTCGAAGGCAAAATCGCGCTTTTCGCCCCAGCTCGAGATCTCGACATTGTCGCTCTCGTCCGCGCCATCGGGCACATCGTCCGCGGGCAGGTTCGGAATGCGCGCGAGCATGTCGGTCAGCTTTTCGCCTAGCTCGCGCTCGCGCGCTTCGATTGCGGGCATCTCCTGCTTGATCTGGGCGACCTCGGCCTTCAGTTCTTCGGCCTTGTCCCTGTCACCCTGTCCCATAGCCTGGCCGATGGCTTTGCTCGCCTCGTTGCGGCGGGCCTGCATTTCCTGCAGCCTGGTCGTGAGCGCACGGCGTTCTTCGTCGAGCGCAAGGATTTCCTTGGCCACTGGTCCTTCTCCGCGCCGCGCGAGCGCCGCGTCAAAACCTTCGGGATCGTCTCTGATCAGGCGAATATCGTGCATGGATCGGCGCTATGCCCGCTCGGCAGCGCAAATTCCAGCAGCGATTTGGCTCTTTTCAAGCGCCTAAAGCGTAGACACCGATCTAGCCGCAGTTGCCCGCAGTCAGGTCCGTGAGCATGTATTCACGCCGAGCAACGAATAGGCCGGGCAGCGTCCGGCCAGCCCGGTAATGAGCGGGATCAGGCCGAGCCAGCCCCAAGGGGTTTGCGGTCCGACGAATACGAGAGCGACCAGAACCAGTCCGAGCACGATGCGGATGATCCTGTCTGCATTGCCGACATTGGCTGTGAGCATGGCTATTCTCCTAAGCTGACACTGGCGACAATGCGCTCCGAAGCTTTGCCGGGCATTGATCTGGGTCAATTCTGTGTGAGGCAGACCAAACGACATTCTCGTGCGACAAAATTCGGAACACGAAGGGCCATTCGACCGTTGGTTTGTCAAAGGAGATCAACACCATGCTGAAGAACGTTATCGGAGCCGTGCTCGGCTCAAAACTCGCCCCCAAAAGCCCGACCACCGGCAGTGCAACCGGCGCGATGCTGGCAAGTGCGGTACCATTCGTGCTCTCTCGTTTCAGCATCCCGACGATGCTTGCGGTGGGCGCGGGCGGCTATCTGATCAAGCGCCATCTGGACAAGAAAGCGGCAAATGAGCAGCCGCCAGAGCAAAAGGATGCGCTGAAGTCGAAAGCGACAGGCAAACGCACCAAGACTGCGAAAAAGGCTGTCGATGCAGGGATCGTCAATCCGCCACCGGGCGGCGCGACAAACGGTTCAGGCAAGACCCCCGGCGCCAGCGCAGGCGCTGCGGCCTAAGAACTTAGCGACCCGCGAATGCAAAGGCCCCCGGCTCTCGGATGCGAGAGCCGGGGGCCTTCTCGTCTTGGGGACGACGATTTCAGAAGCTGACTTCGGCGGTGACGAAGACGCGGCGCGGATCGCCGTAGAACCCGGTCAATGTGCCTTCGAGACCGAGCGTGGGCGTGAAGGGTGTGCCCGGCGGGAAACCGCCCGCGACGAAATTGTAGCCCGCGACGATGTATTCCTTGTCGAGCAGGTTTTTCCCGTGCACCCCAATCGAGAACAGCCCGCTGTCGAGCGTGTACACCACGCTCGCATCGACGAGCACGAAGCCGTCCTGATCGAGGAACGGGTTCGGCGCTTCAAACTGGCTGGCATCGGAGCGCAGCGAAGCGCTACCGAGAAAATCGAGCATTCCGTCGGCGACGGGCACGCCGAGCACGAAGCCCATATGCGCGGTAATCTCGGGCGTGTTTTGGAAGACTCGCTGATCCGCGACGTCGTTGCCGAATGCGTCGATGAAGGTGTTGAATTTCGCATCGAGCACGCCGAGCGACCAGTTGACGTTCAGGCGGCTGCGATCGCCGGCAAAATCGCGTCCGACAAGTGCATTCCCCTCGAACTCGAATCCGTTCACGTCTGCGCTCGCCGCGTTCGAAGTTATGCCGATGAAGCTGTCGTTTACTCCGTCGCCATTGGTATCCAGCCCCACGGATCCGGGGATCTGAACATCGTTGTACTGGCCCAGGAAGGCTGCAAGCGCGATGTTCAGCCTATTGTCGAGCAGCGAGGCCTTCCAACCGAGCTCATAACTGTCGACAGTTTCCGGAGCGAAGCGCAGGAATTCGAACTGATCGTCGAAATCCACGTCTCCATCGCCATCGAGATCGGGTGCGGCGGTGGTCTGACCGCGCGGGTCGAACCCGCCGCCCTTGAAGCCCTGCGAGTAGGTGAAATAGAAATTGTGATCGGGCGTCGGCCGGAAGCTGATCGAGGCGCGCGGGTTGAAATCCTCGAACGTCTCCGAGCCTTCGAAATCGCTGGTGACTGCAATCGGGATCGCCGGGCTGTTCGGCACGAACAGGTCGGAGAAACCGCCGATAAAGGTCGTGCGCAGCACGCGGCTGGTGCGCTTGTCGTTGGTGTAGCGCCCGCCGACCGAGATGCTTAGCCTGTCGGTGATGTCGAACGTGAAGTCGCCGAAGACCGACCAAGTCTCGGTCCCGACATCCCCCAGTGTCTGGGCGTTGAGGCCGGGCAGGCTAATGAGGTCTCCGGTGGTGAACAGCGCGACGTCGAACGCAGTGAAGGCGCTTGCGTCGAGATAGTAGAATCCGACCACGCCAGAAAGCCTGTCGCCTTCGTAGAGGAGCTGAAGTTCCTGGCTGAACTGGTCGTTCTCGTAGATTGCAGGAACGTCGAGGTCGGCGGCGGGAAGGCTGTCGAAATCGATCGGGGTCGTCGATTTGTCCTCGCGATATCCGGTGATCGATTTTAGCGTGATCTCGTCGGTCAGGTCGAGCGCGATATTGAGCGCGCCGCCATAGGCCTCGACCTCCTGGTCGACGATGTTGAGCCCTGCGCGGGTGTCGAACACGTCGTCGAGCACCGGTGCGCCGGAGAACAGCCCCGGGATCAGGCGCGAGCCCTGACGCGCCTCGCTGTTATCCTTCACGTAGTCGCCCGACAGGCGGATGAAGAGCGGGCCGCTGTCGAATTCGATCGTGCCGCGTGCTGCCCAGACGTCCTTGTTGTAGTTCTCGGTGCCGAGATTGAGGTTTTCGCCGAAACCGCCGCGCGAGAGGCGCGCGCCGCTTGCGCCGACGTTGAGGCTGTCGGTGAGAGGGGTCGATGCGGTGACGATCAGATCTGCTTGGTCGTAGGAGCCGTAGGTACCGCGAATTTTCAGGCTCGGATCGTCTGGCAACCTGGCGGTCACATACTTGATCGCGCCGCCGATAGTGTTGCGGCCGTAGAGCGTGCCTTGAGGCCCCCGCAGAATTTCGATCCGCTCGACATCGTAGACGTCGAGCACGGCGGCTTGCGGGCGATTGAGGTATACATCGTCGACATACAGCCCGACACCTGCCTCGAAGCCTGCGACCGGGTCCTGTTGTCCGACCCCGCGGATGAAGGCGGTGAGAGTGGTGTTGGTGCCGCGGCTCACCTCGAGCGTGATATTCGGCACCTCCTGAGCGACCTGCGTGAGGTCCTGCACGCCTTTTTGCTCCAGAGCTTCGCCCGAGATCGCCGTGACCGAGAGCGGGACTTCGATCAGCGCCTCTTCGCGCCGACGGGCGGTGACGATGATACCTTGGCCCTGCGTCTCCGCGACGGTCGCTACGGTTTCTTCCTCGTTGTCCTGAGCAGCGACGGGCGCGGCGAAACCGGCAAACGTCGCGCAGCCTGCCAGTAGAACGGCGCGGGTGGCGAATATGGCTTTCATAGTTTGGTCCTCTCCCAAAACCTCTTGGAAGCGAGCAATATTGAAAGTTGAACCAACTTTCAAGTTGGCTATTGTGAAAAGGTCCTGCCTTGCTTAGGCATGGTGCAGGGGAGAGACGGCAATGGCGGCCACCAGGGCTTCGCAGAATGACAGCAGGACCCCGCGCACCGAGCGCGGTCGACGAACGCTTCGCAAGCTGCTCGATGCCTCGGCCGTCGAGTTCGGGGAAAAGGGGTTTCACGAAGCTTCGGTAAGTTCGATCACCCGCAGGGCCGGCGTCGCGCTAGGCAGTTTCTACACCTATTTCGAAAGCAAGGACGCGCTGTTCCGTGCGCTCGTCGCGGACATGAGTGAAAACGTGAAGTCTTCCGCAAGGGCGGCATTGTCGGATGACATGGCGCCGCTCGAGATCGAGCGCGCTGCGCTCGCGGCGTTTCTCGAATTTGCGAGCGAGCACAAGGAGATCTACCGCATCATCGACGAAGCGGAGTTCGTCGATCCGGCAAGCTACCGCGACCACTACGAGACCATCGCAGAACGGATCGAGGCGCGCCTCAAGGCAGGCTCTGAAATCGGTGATTTCCGCGAAGGGCTTGGCGAGGTCGAAGCGTGGGCGATCATGGGAATGAATGTTTTCGTGGGGCTGCGCTATGCCGTGTGGGGCGATGGCGAACGATCCTCGTCGGAGATCGCGGATGCGGTAAACGGGTTGCTAGCCAAAGGAATAGCCGAACGCCGCTGAGCCAGAACGCCTTTGCAGAACGATCCCGCCTTCGATGAAAGGTCTTGCGTACACGCATACCTGTCAGGATAGTCGCGCGGGGCGCGCAGCTAGAGGGGGCACGATGGGCCAGATTGTAGCAGGCATCGCCATTTCGTTCGGACTGGTCGCGGCCAGCCTTTACCTTCATTTCAGGGTCTTGCGAGCGATGAGCCTGCATTTCTCGAAGCCCAAACCCACGATCAAGCGTCCGATGATGATGGTGATGACTGCCATCTTCCTTACACATGTGGCGGAGATCGCGCTGTTCGCCGTCGCTTACTCGATCATGGGATTCGCCGGGCTCGGCCAATTGTCCGGCGCGTACCATTCGACCCCTGTCGATTATTTCTACTTTTCGATCGCGACCTATTCGACCCTCGGCATTGGCGACATTTTTCCAGATGGCGCCATGCGCATGGTGGCGGGTATCGAGGCGCTTGCCGGCCTGCTGCTGATCGCCTGGAGCGCTTCGTTCACCTACCTGATGATGGAGCGATTGTGGGCCAAAGAAAACGGCGAAGAGACTTGATCCGGTTTGGCCATCTTCAAACCGGCACAGTAATGTGCTTGCCGCTGAATACCGATTGCCACGCCTCTATTTCCGACACGACGACGTCGGCGGTCGCATGCGCGAGTTCGGCGACGCGGGCGTAATCCAGCTCGCCGTCAGCCGCACTCTTGAGCAGCTCGATCCTGTTCGCGATGGCCGACAGCCGCTGGTTCGTCACGTCCGAGATCGATGCAAACCGTTCGAAGTCGCCGAAAAACCGCATTCCTGCAATCGCAGCACCGAAGGTCGGAAAGGCCACGCCGAGTACAGTGAACGTCTTGGAGGTCGCTGAGACCAGCTCCGGCTCGACCAAGCCCAGTTTCGATCCAAGTTTCAGCGTCAGATACGCCGCGACCGATAGGATCGCGAGCTTGAAGAGCAGTTCCGAAAGCTCATCGAGCCTGTGATGGACGGTGCGCAGGCGCTTCGCCTTGAGCGCGTGGTAATCCCGCTGAGGCTCGACGTGCTCGTCAAGCAGCAAGGTAAGGTATCTGCGCAGATACTCCGAAGTGATTGTCGTCCGAGGCAGACCTATGCGGCGCAGGCTGTGTCTCGCCACCCACTCGGGCCAGCTCGTTTCGGTACCGGTCGGCCATCGACCCGGTGGGCGCGAAACACCCAGCAGCAGCATGAAAGGGCTGTGCCGGAAATATTCCGCCACGCGGCGCGTCTCGAACCATCGCCCGTGCCAACGGCCGCGCACACCGCGCCAGGTCAAGAGGACGATTGCCAGCAGTACGCCGAACTCGAACAGCGCGAAGATCCATTTGTCGTCGGGATCGACTAACGGCAAGTAAGCAACGCCGCCAACAATCGCGATTGCGGAGAGTAAAAAGCTGATGGTCATGCCGCCGCGGTACCGGTCGGAAAGCTTGGCCGAGATTCCGTCGGCCCAAGCAAAATTGTACAAGGCTTTGGTTTTCAGATCATCGAGATGCTGCCTGTCGACCCCGGGCAGCGCCTCTGCGGTTGCAATCAGCGCGGCGGCGCTTCCGGTACCGATGTCTTCGGGTTTTTCATACGTTTGCTTGATCGAGGCGAAAGCCTTTCCCGCCCCGCCGAAGAGAGTCTCGACGCGTCGGTATCCGTGGCTCGCAGGAGAACTGCGGTCCTCCCATCCAGCCCCGTACAGGGCGGTAAGCCCTTGCTTCGCAGGGCCATTATCGTGCAGCGGCGCATTCGGCAGCATCACGTCTTCCACGATTGCTTCCAATACAGCCTTGCGCCGCTCGGTCGGCGGATCGTGAGACAGGGTCGCGAGCGATTCCGGCGAATGAAGGAACCGCCAATCCTCCGGCCTTTCAGGATCTATCCAAATCACCGGCGATCCCATTTCGAGCGTCTGGGCGATCGTATGGCCGGTTCCGCCAAGACTGGCAGTGGACACTCCGTCCCAGACCCCGACGACGAGATCGGATTGTTCCACTATGATCCGACCGGCCAGCGCCGCGCGTATTGAGCTCTCCACCGTAAAGCGCTGGCTTGCCTGAAAGTCGCTCGGCGCATCGAGCATGGCCAGATAGAGCTTTGCAATCCGCTCGTCCTGGTCGGCGAGAGCAAAGGTGCGCGCCTGATGCGTCATCGCCACGATGCGGTCGGCGCGCGCCTTCGTTTCAGTGTTTGCAGGGTCGTCTCCGGCGAGCAGCGCGCGGGCATCGGCTGCGTCTTCGGGAAGCGAGTTAATCGCAAGATTGAGCCTTTCGCCGAACGGCAGCGGGCTTACGAGTTCCCAGCCTCGCTCGATTGCAAGATATGCCGCAGCCTGGTCCGCGCCATCGACCATCAGCGTGTTGAGCCGCGTGGTGGCGCGCTTCAGCCCGCTGGATTGTCCGTCCGTTTCGGATATGAGCCTGTCGATGCGGTCGAAGATCTCGCCCAGGACCGCCTCTATTCGCCCTTCCTGTGCTGCATATCCGCCATGCGAGAGTCGATGACCGGTAATGCCGATGCTGAACCCTATTTCGGGCAAGGGCGGCGGAGTGACCGCGGGATTGCGCCTAGCCATCGAGACCCCCTAACCACCATTCGACAAAATGCACTGCAGGTTGTGTGGCACATCTGCACGGGATTATGAAACCTTTGCTGCTCGCGGCTTCTGGCAAGGGATGTCGCGACGACTCCCTCGTTGGATAGTTTTGCATTTCCGGGGAATCCCCTATCAGGGGGGCAGTTGGGGAAAACGGGAGGGGCCTGTGAAGGACATATTCCTCTCATATAATCGGGAAGACCAGGCTGCGGCGAACCTGTTCGTCCGCGGCTTTGAGGCTGCGGGCCTCACAGTCTGGTGGGACCGACAGCTGCGCGCTGGCGAGGCATATGACGAGGTGACGGAAAACGCGCTGCGCGACGCGCGCGCGGTCGTCGTCCTCTGGTCGGAAAAGGCGGTTGCGTCGCGCTGGGTCCGTGCCGAAGCGACGCTCGCCCAGCGGTGCGGTACCTTCGTCCCCTGCATGATCGAGCCGTGCGAGCGCCCGATCATGTTCGAGCTTACCCAGACTGAGGATCTCAGCCACTGGGAAGGCGATGCGGACGACGCGGGCTGGAACGCTTTTGTCATACATGTCCGTGACGTGGTTGAGAGGATGAGGCCTACTCAAACCGTGCCTCTTGCGCGGCCGGAAGCGGCAAAACGAACCGCCCCGGCTGGAAGGGTGAGCGAGCGGCGCCAGATCACCTTCGTCTCGGCTGCGCTATGCGAGGGCGATATACTGGCATCGACGACGGATCCGGAGGACTGGGACGAATACCTGACCGAGCTCCAAACCGCATGCCAGCCTGCAATTGAACGCTATGGCGGTGCGGAAGACTGGCGCGGCCACACCCTGACGGTGAGCTTTGGCTATCCGCTCGCGCTGGAGGACGCGGTGCAGCGGGCGATCCTGATGTCCCGCGAGATCTCAACGGCCGCCGCCCAAACCGCCTTTCCCGAAGCGGGGCATGGCGAAGGCGGAAGATCGTTCAAGATCGGAATCCATAGCAGCGACATGCTCGTCACCGATCGGAGCGGAGAGATCGATTTTGTCGGTGACGGCGAGGCAATTGCGAAAGCTGCGCGCGATCATGCGGCAGACGGCGTCATCCTTGTGACCCATGCGGCCAGGGCGCTGACCGTCGGAGGGTTCGCCGTGCAGGAAACCGGGCAATCATCGCATGGCCAGGTCTTGTATGAGGTGTCAGCCGAAACCCCCGAAAGCGATGCCGCGACCAATTGGGAAACAGGAAGGCAAACCGGTTTCGTCGGGCGCGAAGACGAAATGGCATTGCTTGCTGGGCGGTGGAAACGGACGCTCGATGGCGAAGGCCAGTTCGTGTTCATTCGCGGCGAACCCGGGATCGGCAAGTCGCGCCTCGTCGATCAGTTCCGAAGCGAGATCGGGGACACCGAGCATGCGTGGTTCATGCTGCAAGGTTCCTCATTGTTCCCCAATACTCCATATTTCGCTCTGGCGCAGGCGATCCAGCAGGCGATCGAACACGATCCCGGGAGCCCGATCACCGCCTTGTCGCAGTTGATCGAGCGGGTTGGATTCGCCCCCGAGTTACTGCAGGGCCTTGCCGCTACGATCGGCCTCGATGCTTCGGGGAGCGACGCCTCGCCGGAGATCGCCGAAGCGCAACTCTCGCAACTGCCTGCGCAGCTTGCAGGCGCAATCTTCGATCTCGCCGAACGCCGACCGGTCGTCCTGTTCCTCGACGATCTCCAGTGGTTCGACCCATCGTCGCTTGAGCTGGTCCAGATGCTTGTCGAGCAGGGGGACAGCGAGCGACTGATGGTGCTCGGCACCGCGCGGCCCGAATTCAAGCTGCCATGGTCGGAGCGCGACCATCACAGCCGCATCAGGCTTTCGCGACTTTCCAAATCCGAAGTGAAAGACCTGATCGCGCAGGCATCGGGCGAGGAGGCGCTCGATCCCGAGACGTTTCGATCCATCCTCGACAAGGCCGGCGGCGTGCCACTTTTCGCTGAGGAGCTGGCCAAACTTGCCGCGCGGCACGAGCCGGAGGAAGGCGGGAAGCTCCCGCCCACGTTGCGCAGCCTGCTCGCCGCACGGATGGACCGGCTCGGGCCCGCCCGCGAGCTCTTGCAGCTTTGCTCTGTGCTCGGAACGTGTTCCTACGCGTTACTCGAGGCGATGACGGATCTGGAGCCAGCAGAACTGCAGTCGCAACTGCAATTCCTGAGCGAGGAACAATTGCTGCAGGTGCGCGGGGCGCCTCCCCAATCGCGCTATCGCTTCAAGCATGCTTTGCTCCGCGACGGCGCCTACGAGACCCTGACCAAGAAGCGCAGGAAGCTCATCCACGAAGAGGCCGCGAGCAAAATTATCGAGCAGTTCCCCGAAATCGCCGAGCGCGAGAAGGAGCTGGTCGCAAGCCACTGGACCAATGCGGGCAAGTACGAGAAGGCCGTCACTGCTTGGCTCGAGGCGGGGCAGAGGGATTTCGTGCGCGGAGCCAGCCGCGAGGCGGCGGCGCATCTCCGCAAGGGGCTCGACCTGATCGGCAAGCTGCCGGAGGGAAAAGATCGGGACGGGTTAGAGATGGAGTTATGGAGCGCTCTCAACAACGCGCTGCAACAGTCGCAGGGCTACTCCGATCCGCAAACCGTCGAAGCCGCCGACAGGGCGAGGGATCTCGCCAAGAAACTCGGAGTGCTGAGCAAAGTCATCATCGGCGAAGTCCAGTTGTGGCGCGGCATGGTGACGGCGGGCGAATATGAGGAAGCCGATGCGGTCGCCGTTCGGATCAACGAGTTGGCGCAGGACCTCGGTGATGACGAACAGCTCGACTGGATGCCGTTTTTCTCGGCCAATGCACTGATCCAGACAGCCTATTACAATGGTCGCTTGCACGAATTCGAGGCTCCCTATGCCGAGCTCGAAAAGCTGTTCGGACATTACGAGGGCATGTTCAGCGTCAATGACGATGTCGTCGCAATGGGCGTGGCAAGTCTCGCCGCGTGGACATCGGGCCGATCCTCGCTAGCCCGAGAGCGCTCGGCGCAGATGGTCGAAGTCGCAGAGGCCAGCGGACAACCTTATGCGGTGGCCGTCGCGCATCATTTCGCGGGCACGATGATGGCTTTCGATCGCGACATGATCGCCGCGCGCAACCACACGGAGCGGGCGGTGGAGGTCTGCGACAAGAACGGGATCGAATATATCGGCCATCTCGTTCGCGCGAAGATCGGGTGGCTGGGGAGTGATGCCGCTCCTTCGGCAGAGAACATCCAGCGCATGCGCGGCATCCTGGACGCGATGATTGCGATCAATGCCCGCGTCGGCCTTGTCATCAACATGAACCGGCTTGGGATGGCGCTCGCTGCGCGCGGAGAGATCGAAGACGCATACAAAGTGGCGTGCGAAGCGCTTGAGGCGAACCCGCAGGAGAGGATCGTCCGGCCCGAAACGCTTCAGATCAAGGCTAGGCTGGAGATGGAACTTGGTCGCCGCGAGGCAGCGGAAGCAGATCTTCGCGAAGCGATAGAACTTGCCGAGGAGATCGGAGCGATGGCCTTTGATTTGTCCGCATCGGTCGAACTCACCGAATACCTCCTGGGTGCCGGTCGGCAGGAAGAGGCGCATGCAGTTCTGGCGCGGGTGCTGGATCGCTGCAAGTCTGATATCGATACGCCGGTACTGGAAGGCGCGCAGGCTCTTCTGAAAAAGCTACAAGGGGCAAAGCCTCAGCGCTTGGACAGTTCCCGAGTGTAATCGATCAGCGCTTCGAGCACCCGTGGGTGCTCGGTATGGATTTGCGCTTCCCATTTCGCGTCACGCGCAAGCCCGTCGAGATGTTCCTCGGCATCGGGCAGTCGCCTGAGCATCTCTTCCTTGATCGCTTCGAGGTCGGCGGCGCTCGGTTCATCCTTGCAGAATATCTCGCAGATATCGCGGTTCTGGATTGCAAGCGCTGCGGGGAGTGTGAGGATTCCATCGCGCAAGTCTTCCTCGCCGCCGCCGCCAAGGGATTCCAGTCCCTGGACATCCCCCACGTCGTCACAGCCATGGTAGAGCATTCCGATCAACCGGCCGAACTGCCGCAGCTTTTCGTCGCGCGTCGCAAGGCAGGCGCAGGTCTCGAACATCGAGCCGGTGTCCTCTCCCGCAATCTCCTCCCAGTCGGATACGCCAAGCGGTTGCCTGCGCAGGCGCCACTGCGCACATTCGGCGACGCCAAGACGACGCAGGAGTGCAGCGAACAGGCGGATGTCGTGCGGGTCTTGTGCCGACATCGCAAAGCCATCGGCTACGATATAGCCCGACGCCATCAGCGCTGGCAGCATCCCGAACCGCGCATGAAGGGTCGCCTTGCCCCGGCGTGCGTCCGAATGATCGAGGATATCATCCACCACCAATGTCATGTTGTGCATCATTTCGAGCACCGCGGCGGAACGGATCATGGTGTCGGGTATGGGCACGTCGCCATGGGTCGCTTGAAAGCAGCCGAATATCGTGAGAGGCCTGAAGTATTTCGATCCCGCGACAAACTGCCAATCGAACAGTGGCTGCATTTCATCCGACGTGCCTGCAATCCATTCATCTAAAACCTTGCGCAGCCGGTCCATCTCCTTCTCGAAACCGAGGTCGCTGACGATGTTGGCGGTGATCGTATCCAACTGAGATCCTTTCCCTGTCGCGTCGCGCGCTGCGCTCAGCGCTTGACCCGGTGGCGGCGCCTGCGCGGCTGATTCCCGCGCGAGCGACGGTTGGCGTAACCTTCGACAAGGCTTTCACCCAGCCTCAGCCCCTTACCGATTAGATTGACCGCAATATCGACGACATCGTCGACTGCATCATGTTGCCTGACGGTTTCAGCCTCGCTCCCCCGACCGTGCGGGTCTTCGCGGCCCGAGGCATATTCCAGCACCTCGAGCGCGACCTTGAGGATTGCTTCGGGCAGGCCGATGACGTGATCGTGGTCATACTTCGGATCGACCATCTCCTCGGACTGCAGACGCGGCCCACCCTCGCCTCGGCCCCCCGCCATCGGAAGATACATGATCCGTCCGCCGAGGGGATCCTCGTTGTTCTCGCCGATCAGTGAGCGCCCAAACCAGTACGCCGCCTTCCACCAATCGATCGTGAATTGCAGCGGAATAAGCAGGCAATATTCGGCCATCGTGAACTCGTTCTCGCCGATCGAATGTTCGCCTTCTTCCATGCGCTTCTTCCACTGGTCGTAAGCCGCCATGGCATAAGCGACATAGGTCGCGGGCAGGTAGAACAGCGCGGCAAATCGAAGTGTCGCGGTGCTGTAGACTGTATGGGGCACGATCTCGATCGGTGCTCCGCGACGCGCGTGACCGTTGAGTATGGCGTCCTGCGCCTGGATTGCGGCAGCCGCCTGAATTCCCCCTTGGATAGCGCCTTCGACCGTCGCCATGTCGGTATCGGTCCGCACGCAGTCGCCCGCAAAGACGAAGCGAGGCAACGCATCCTCGTAGAGAGTTTGCGGCCTATGCGCCCAACTCCCCGTGTCGTTGAGGAACAGCTGGTAGTGTTTGTTCGAACGGATCCAGCTCTTGTGCCAGTCGACATCGCTGTCCTCGTCCTTCCAGTGCTTTCCGGGATTGAACTCGGGAAAGAATTCGGCGAACTCCTGCAGCATCAGCTCGCCCTGCCGCTCCAGCTCGACCGAGGGGATTGCGGCGCCCTCGGAAGCCGCGAGGACGAGGGCGGTTTTGCCGTCGAAATCCTCGTCCCGCCAGAGCTGCGAAATGTCCAGCACCGTCAGGCCGTATTTCGAGCCTGCGAGCGCGATGTGATCGCTGGGGAAATCATCCAGCTTGCGGTTGAGATAAAGGTCGACGACCGGGATCGAAACCGACGAGAGCTTTTGCATTTCTGCTAGCTCGGGCAGGCGATCGATTATCCGCCGCCCCTCTCTTCCCCGAGGGGCGCCCAGGATCATGTCGCAGCACTTGGTTACCGGCAGCGCCATGACCGCGTAGTCGAAAATCTCGGATTCCACATCGTTCTCGTTCTTCTCGAGACGGTCGGAATCGTGCTCCAGGTGATCGTCGAGGCTGTCCCGGAAGAATATCTCGGGCCGGTCGTCATCGTTGCATAGCCTGACCGCCGTAATCTCGGTCTTGAGCCTGATCGAACAACCGGCGTCATTTAGTGCGTCTACAAATGGCGCGTTGAGCCCGTCTTCCAAGCTTGCCTTCATCAGGAAGTTGAAGGGCGCGTGGTTGGGAAACGAGAATGTATGACGCAGGAAATTCTGGTATGTCGCTGCGGCGGTCCACGCGCTCGGGATCGACCAGATCAGGGTGAGCAGATAGTTCTGCATCGCCGCGACATCCTCTGTGCCGTACCCGCGCGAAAAGATGAACCCGTTGACGCTGAGCATCTCCATCAGGTCGACGCCCTTGCGGTTGAACGGGTGCGCGGCGAGATCGAGTGCGGAATAGCCGAGTAGCCACATCTCGGCCGGGCTGAGCACACCCGATTTGAGGTTCTCGATCGCTGCTTCGATAGAAGTGGCGTTCAGCAGGGTCTTGAACTCGGTTTCACCCTTCTGGAGCACCTGGCTTCCAGCGCGCGGCTCGAACATCGCCTCCTTGTCGCCGCCCAGCTCTTCTTCGAAGAGGTGCCAGAAATTGTCGTACCAGGAACAGAACATGTGCGGGTAAACGTCGTGCTCGACGCCATTGATCTCGCGCGACGAAGTGTTGCCGCCGAGCCGTTCTTGCATCTCGAAGATGGTTACGTCGAAGCCCGCGCGAGCCAGTTTCAGCGCCGCCGTCATTCCCGAAATCCCGCCGCCAAGCACAGCGACGCGGTTTCCCTCATTGCGGGTACGGCGAGCGCCGCGCTGGGTCGATGCCTTCGTCTTTTTGGACTTTGCCTTGGATGCGGAGGACTTTTTCGCTGGACGTTTCTTCGTGGACGCTGCCTTTGCCATCTTATCCCCCAATCCACTCGAACGGCCCGCGCAGGCGCGGATTCTCGGCCATTGCGAAGGATTTGCGCAGGTGACCGACCGACCGCACGATGTCGCCCATCCATCCGCGATGCCATGCGGGGTCGTCCGCGAGCGAGGCCTGCCAGCCCCTGCGGAACGCCGCGAGATCGCCGCCAAGTCCATCCGCAGTGAGCCCGCGCCCCGAAACGATATTCACGATCTCGGCGGCCCCGCCGCGAAACACATGCTCGAACAGGCTGCGCCAGATTTGCGCGGCCATCGCGAGCGGCTGGACGTTGAGCCCGCCGAACGCGGTGCCCGAGATCTCACCGAAGCTGCGTTCCTGCTGCGCCTTTTCAAAACCCTGCCGGGTGGAGCGGAAGCCGAATTCGGAGAAATGCCGGTTGCGCAGGATCGTCGCGCAGAAGCACAGGTAGCGCATAGCGGGATCGAAATAATCCCGGAAATCCTCATCGAAAGTCGCGAGGTCTTCCTTTTCGAAACGACCCGCTTCAAGCGCTTCGAGCAGCGTTGCCGAGCCGATGATCGAGGATTCCATGCCTTGCGTAATGCCTTCGCCGGTCATCGGATCGACGAACCCTCCAGCATCGCCGACCAGTATTCCGCCTGCAAAGTGGTTCTCGCGGATGCCGCCATACATGTGGACCGATCCGCCGAGCGGTTTGCTGGCCACCTTCGACACCGTGCAACCGGGGTGCCGAAATTTGAGCCGGGAAACCGCATCGCGGAAACTCTGCTGGACGGACAGGTCGAACCGGTCGCAGGTTTCTCCCAGGAGGCCGACGCCCATATTCGCACGGCCGCCTTCCATCGGGAACATCCATCCGTATCCCGGATAGTGATCCTCGTCGAACCAGATGGTCGCCTCGCCGCCATCAACGTCGATGTCCTCGATGTAGACCCGCTGCGAGACGCCGATATGCTTGCGATCCTCGCGTCGCAACCCGAAAGCCCGCGCGACCACGGACTGTACCCCGTCCGCACCGACAACGAGCGGTGCGGTGAGCGTAAAGGTGCTGTCCTGATCCTTTACCTCTACGTGCATCTGGCCCTTGTCGCGAGTGACGTCGCGTACTGTCGCGCCGTAAATCACGTTCGCGCCGGTTTTCTCGGCATTCGACAGAAGCACCGTGTCGAGTTGATGCCTGGGGATGATGTAGCCGTGCGGCGGCATGCCGTGCGCGCCATCGTAGTAGGGAATCTCGCCGCGATAGGGCATGCGCGGTCCGAAATAGACTCGGTTGCGGGTGATCGGCAGCCTGCGCGGCAAGTCGAGTTCCTCAGTGCATCCCATCACGTCGAGGATCCGCATGCCCGCCGGCTCTACGAAATCGCCGCATACTTTCTCTCTTGGAAAGGTGGTGCGCTCGATCACTGCAACGCGGACGCCTTCGCGTGCCAAAGCCCACGCCATGGCCGAGCCCGCCGGACCACCGCCGACGATGATGGCATCGAACTGAGATTTTCCCGTCATTCATTCTCCGATACTAGAGCACTAGCAAGCGGAGCGACCACGAGGGTCACGTTACGCTGCGGCAATGCCATTGCAAGGGAATTCCGGTTTGCACACAGGCGACTGCGCGGACTGCTGCCCCGGCTGGTGGACGCGTCGAGCGACCAAAACGGGAGCGCCGTTGAAGCCTGAACCAGACGCATCCGATCGAACTTGCAAACCGTTACTTGCAATCACACCGCCATTTCGCCTTTAAGTCCGCATGGCGGCGTGACACAAAGAAGCCCGAACACCGATCATCCCTGGAGCCAGAGCCAATGAACCTTGAATTCACCCCGGAAGAGCAGGCATTTCGCGAAGAAGTCCGTCGCTTCATCGAAGAGAACCATCCCAAGCATCTCGAAGGGATGGGCAATCGCGAAGACATGTCGCCCGAGGACATGACCGCATGGCACAAGATTCTGGGGAAGAAAGGCTGGTCTGCGCCCGCATGGCCGGTCGAATATGGCGGGACAGGCTGGACGCCTACCCAGCGCTACATCTGGTCGGAAGAAAATGCGCGTGTCGGCACGTTCATGCCGCTGCCGTTCGGTATCGCGATGGTCGGGCCGGTGATTTACACCTTCGGAAACGAGGCGCAGAAGCAGCAGCATCTTCCCGGCATTCTTTCGGGCGACGTGTGGTGGTGTCAGGGTTATTCCGAGCCGGGCGCGGGGTCCGACCTCGCCTCTCTCAAGACGACCGCAGTTCGCGACGGCGACCACTACATCATCAACGGCCAGAAGACCTGGACGACGCTGGCTCAATATGCGGATTGGGGCTTTTTCCTTTGCCGCACCGATCCCGATGCCGCAAAACCCCAGGAAGGCATCAGCTTTATCCTGATCGACATGAAGACGCCGGGCGTCGAGGTGAAGCCGATCAAGCTTCTGGATGGCAGCTATGAGGTCAACGAGACGTGGCTCACCGACGTGCGGGTGCCGGTCGAAAACCTCGTGGGCGAGGAGAACAAGGGCTGGACCTACGCCAAGTTCCTCCTCGCGCACGAGCGTTCCGGCATTGCCGGTGTCGCACGCTCGAAGCGCGCGGTGGAAAAGCTGCGCGAGATCGCTGCGGCGGAAATGCTCGATGGCGAACCGCTCATCAATGATTTCGATTTCGCCCGCAAGGTGAGCCAGCTCGAAATCGATCTTGCAGCGCTTGAAATCACGGAACTACGCACACTTGCAGGCGAACAGGCAGGCAAGGGGCCGGGGCCGGAAAGCTCGATACTGAAGATCAAGGGTACCGAGATCCAGCAGCGGCTGACCGAGCTGACGCTCGAGGCGGTCGGCACCTATGGAGCGCCGCTTTACGGCAATATCGCCAATGTGCCGGGCGATGCGGGCTCGAACCAGTATCCGGTCGGGCCGGACTATGCCCGGCATGCCGCCGCGACCTATTTCAACATGCGCAAGACCTCGATCTACGGCGGATCGAACGAAATTCAGCGTAACATCATCACGAAAATGATCCTCGGCCTTTAAGACAGCCGAGCGACACCCGGAGAGAACAATTGGACTTCAATTTCACCGAAGAACAGGAAATGGTGCGCGACGGTCTCTCGCGCTTGGTTCGCGAGCAATATGACTGGGAAACGCGCCGCGCCGCGATCGCAAGCGATGCGGGATGGCGCCCGGAAATCTGGGCGCAGCTTGCCGAACTCGGCATCCTCGGCATGCCCTTCAGCGAAGAGGATGGCGGCTTTGGCGGCGGCGCAGTCGATGCGATGATCGTCATGGAAGAATTCGGCAAGGGGTTGGTCGTCGAGCCCTTCGTGCCGACGGTCGTGTGCGCGGGCGGTTTCCTGAAGCACGCGGGCACGCCGGCGCAGAAGGAAGAACATATCGGCGGGATCGTCGATGGCAGCCGTGTTTTTGCATTCGCCTATGCCGAGCCGCGCGGGCGTTATGATTATGCCGATCTTGAAACGACCGCGAAGAAGGATGGCGATAGCTATGTGCTGAACGGCCATAAGGCGGTCGTGATCGGCGCGCCCTGGGCGAGCCACCTGGTGGTCACCGCGCGAACGTCGGGTGAACGGCGCGACCACGACGGTGTATCGGTCTTCGTGCTTGCTAAGGACACCGAGGGCGTGGTCACCCGCGACTATGAAACGGTCGATGGACGCCGCGCATCGGAAGTCTACTTCGAGAATGTCTCGCTTCCTTCCGATGCTCTCATCGGCGAAGAAGGGGCTGCGCTGCCGCTCATCGAACGCGTGACCGACGAAGCCATCGCAGCGCAATGCGCCGAGGCATGCGGCGCGATGAAGGTCGCGCATGCCATGACCCTCGAATACTCCAAGCAGCGCAAGCAGTTCGGCGTTCCGATCGGCAAATTCCAGGTGCTCCAGCACCGCATGGTCGACATGTACACCGCCTATGAGCAGTCGGTTTCGCTTACATATCTCGCGACCCTGCGCCTCAACGCCTCGGAAACCGAGCGCAAGCGTGCCGCTTCGGCCGCGAAAGTGGGCGTCGGGCAAGCGGCACGCCTGATCGGTCAGGAATCGGTCCAGATCCACGGCGGCAACGGCGTGACCGACGAATATGCGATCGGCCACTATTTCAAGCGGCTCACGATCTTCGAATCCGAGTTTGGCGACGTCGATCACCACATGAAGCGGCACGTTTCGCTCGCTTCGCAACGCTAAGGGCGCGGAGCCGGGAACGGGCAAGGGGGAAAGCAGATGGACTTCAAGCACGCTCCGCGCAGCTTTCTTATCGTCCTGATCGCTGCTGCACTCGGGCTCGGATTTGCCTACCTGCTCGGAAGCGGCAGCGTCGCGCTGGCAGGCTGTTCCGCCGTATTCGTGTGCGCGCTTGTCGCGTTCGCGGTGAACTGGCTGGCCTTCATTCCGGCAGCGATTGCACAAAGCGATCGCTTGTACGACACGATGGGCGCGGTCACCTATCTCTCGGTGATCGCGGTCGCCTGCTATGCCGCATGGCCTCTCGACACGCGCGCCATGGTAGTGGCGGCGATGGTATCGATCTGGACCATCCGCCTGGGAAGTTTCCTGTTCAGAAGAATTCATGCCGCAGGAGGCACCGATGAGCGGTTCGCGAAGATCAAGGTCAATCCGCCGCGCTTCCTCGTCGCATGGACCTTGCAGGCAGTGTGGGTGATTTTCACCGCTTCGGCCGCCCTGGTCATCATTACCACCGAGGACACGCAGCCACTTGGCCTATTCTTCTGGGCGGGGGCCGCGCTGTGGTTCATCGGCTTCATATTCGAGGTTGTCGCGGACGAACAGAAACGCCGCTTCAAGGCCGACCCCTCCCACAAGGGTCGCTTCATCAGATCGGGTCTCTGGGCATGGTCGCAGCATCCGAACTATTTCGGAGAGATCACGCTTTGGTTCGGCATTCTCGTAATCGCGCTCCCATTGCTTGCGGGCTGGTCTTACCTTGCAATCATCTCGCCGATTTTCGTCGCGCTGCTGCTCACGAAGATCAGCGGCATCAACCTGCTCGACAGTATCGCTAAAAAGCGCTGGGGCGAAGATCCGGAGTTTCGGGAGTATACAAGCAAGACACCGGTTCTCTTTCCCAAACCGCCCGCACGGTAACGGGAACGAGCCAAATTACATTCCCACATCCTGTCTAATGGGCCCTGCCTAGAACCCCTCGCCGGGGCTGGATCGCGAGGCTTCTCTTCATTCGCTTGGCAATCGTGGTGCCATCCTTTATTGAAACCTTCGTCAATAAGGGAGTGCCACCATCCGCCGCCTACTCTCAATATCCTTGTTCGCATTGGCGGGTTGTACCGCGAGCGAAGATGCTGCGCCGCTGGCTCTGGGCGAGAGTGGGCAATCCGCTCACGCCGAAGCGCTCTATGTTGCCAACTGTGCGAGCTGCCATGATGGGAATGTGGCTGGCGCACCAAATCGGCAGGCCTTGTCAGCTCTTAGTCCCTCCACGATCCTCGATGCGCTGAACACTGGCGTGATGAAGGAGCAGGGAGCAGCGCTGGACCGGATCGACCGCATTCTGCTGTCACAGCATCTGGGCAATGAGGCGGCAGGCTCCGATGTCGCCGTCGATTATTGCGAAGGTGACCTTACCTTTTCCGGTTCGCCGAAGTGGAACAGGTGGGGCGCCAATGCGCAGAACACGCGCTTCCAACCTGCCTCGGCCGCGGGAATCCGCCCTGAAGACCTTCCGGATCTCGAGCTTGCCTGGGCTTTCGGATTTCCGGGGGCTCAGCGCGCGCGTTCCCAGCCGGCCGTTACCCGAGAGGCCATCTTTATCGGGAGCCAATCGGGCCGGGTCTATGCGCTTGATACCAAGACAGGCTGCGCATGGTGGACATACGAGGCGGGAGCGGAGGTGCGCAATGCGCCCGTGATCCAGACCGGACCCGGCGGCTTGCCTGACGCGATCTATTTTGGCGACTTCGAGGCGGTTGTTCATGCCGTGGACGCGCGCACGGGCAAGCTGCGCTGGAAAAAGTCAATCAAGGACCACCCGGACGGAACGATTACAGGGAGCATCGCGCTCCACGAGAACACTCTGTTCGTTCCCATGTCGTCAACCGAGATCGTCAGCGCCTATGTCGATGACTATGCCTGTTGCACCTTCCGCGGTGGAGTAACGGCACTCGATGGTTCGGATGGTTCGACCAAGTGGCGGTGGCATTCTGTTGGTAAACCGCGCAAGGTCGGGATGACGAGCGCCGGAACGGATATTCTTGCGCCAAGCGGTGCGCCGGTATGGTCGACCCCGACCATCGATCGAAAGCGTGGACTGCTCTATGTCGGTACCGGGGAGAATTACTCATCTCCTGCCAACGACAAGAGCGATGCGATCGTGGCGCTCGAACTGGCTTCGGGACGAGAGCGCTGGATCATGCAGGCGACCCCCGGGGATGCCTGGAATGCGGCATGCGGCCGCGAACCCAAGCCCAATTGTCCTAGCGAAGACGGACCCGACTTCGACTTTGGCGCGCCCCCGATGCTCGTAGACGTCGCTGGCGGTGGGCAGATATTGCTCGCCGGTCAGAAGTCGGGCGAAATCTTCGGCATCGATCCGGACAATAGTGGCAAGATCCTCTGGCGCCGCCGCGCGGGAATGGGTGGTTTCAATGGAGGCGTCCACTGGGGCATGGCCAGCGATGGCGCGACTTTGTGGGTCGGCATCGCGGACACGCCGGGCAACCGGTTTGCCGAAGGTCCTCCGCGTCCAGGAATTCATGCCTTCGACCCCGAAACAGGCGAACCCCAGTGGTCGCGGATCGAACCCAAAACCTGTGACGAGGTTGCCTATAAGTGCATGACCGCGCTTTCAGCTCCCCTGTCGGCGACGCCCGGACTGGTGTTTGCCGGGGCGCATAACGGGCATTTGCTTGCCTATTCCAGCCAAGATGGAGCCGTGCTGTGGAAGAGAGAGACAAATCGCTCCTTCGAAACAGTCAACGGGGTCGAGGCCAAGGGTGGCTCGATCGACGGTGCTGGAGTCGTGATTGCAGGCGGAATGGTGATTGTGAATTCGGGCTACGACAAATTCGGAGAAATCCCGGGCAATGTGCTTCTCGTCTATCGAAAGAAGGTGAGATGATGCGCGGGCGTCTGTTGATCGTTTTGATCGCGGCAACGCTATCGGCTTGCATCCCTGTTTCGGTCGACGGGTCAGCTACGCCAGTTTCCCAGGCGTCTCCCGAGGCCATTCGTGGAGTTCACAATGTGGGCATAACGGTGTCCGATATCGACGATACGCTCGCTTTCTATAGCGCAGTCGTGCCGTATGAATTGGTCGATAGGCAGCGGGTCGATGCCAAACTCGTTCCGAAAGAAATACTCGGCAAGCGCGAAGGGGAGATCGAGATCGCGCTGGTGTGGACCCCGACGGTTTTTCTGCGGCTGATCGATATCGATCCGGAAACCAAGGCGGCATCCAATCGACGTCCCGCCACCGGCCCGGGCTATACGCATATCTGCTTCCAGTCGCCCGCCGACGCTCCCAAGTACGGACCTTTCAAGGATGGCGGCCTCGATATGCTGTCGCGCGGCGATGGCCCGGTCGACCTCGGAGGTTATGGCGTAACTTACGCCTATGGGTTCGATCCTGACGGCATCATGATCGAAATGGAACAGGTCGACCGGCCGCTGATCGAGGCCTCTGGGTACATGGGGCAACAACGGCTGCGTCATGAGGCCTGGATTACTCATCTCGCAAATGTCACGGCGGTGAAGCCTGCAATGGTCGAATTCTATCGCGGAATCCTTGGCTATGGACCCCAGCGCGAGATCCCGCCCATGCGTCGCAAGACTTTCGACAACGTCGTAGATATCGACGATGTTGAAATTTCTGCGAGCTGGTTCGACGTTGGAAACATTCAGCTGGAGTTTTGGCATTACTCCCAACCCGAGACGCCGTTGCGCCGCGAACCTCGCAAGCTCGACGAGATTGGCTACAACGGCTTCGCTTTCGAGGTCACTGATCTGGACGGGACGATCGCCCGGTTGCGCGGCCTAGGGATGGAGTTCGCAACCGACCCCTTCGAACTCGCCGGCTGGCGGATCGCGTTTGCGCACGATCCTGAAGGAAACTTGCTTGCCTTCCAGCAACGCGACACGGCCCGGCCGGAATTCTCGATTGAGGACATGCGATGGTTCGCGCTAACGCGCTCGC
This sequence comes from Erythrobacter sp. THAF29, assembly GCF_009363635.1. GTDB lineage: Bacteria > Pseudomonadota > Alphaproteobacteria > Sphingomonadales > Sphingomonadaceae > Erythrobacter. The sequence continues at coordinate 1,048,434 of NZ_CP045392.1, forward strand.
CGGAGCCATGATAGGGGCTGGGAATGACTGAAATAGCGCAGAAGAAACGCACGCGCTTGACGCCGGAGAAGCGCCGGGATCTCATCCTCGACCACGCGGCAGAAATCGTGGCGCGAGAGGGCGTCGCCAATCTCTCGATGGACCAGGTAGGGCGAGAGGCCGGTGTCAGCAAATCGCTCGTCTATAATTACTTCGCAAACTTGAATGAGTTGCTCCGTGCCTTGCTCGAACGCGAACTCAAGCGCTTGCGCCGCGCGCAGCGCGATGCTGCGGAAGCGGCCGAGACTTTCGAAGATCTCGTTCGCGGGGTCACCCATGAATACCTGAACTACATCGACCAGCGCGGCCTGATAATCGAACGATTGCAGTCGGAACCATCCGTAAGCGAAAAACAGAATCCCGCTGATTACAGCCGCGAAGCCGCAGTCGATTATCTCGCCGTCATCGCGGAGAATGTGTTCGATCTGCCGGCCGAAATCGCTCGCGCAACGACCGATATCAGCATTGGCATCCCGTCTGCTGCGGGTGCCTATCTCTTACAGAGGCGTTTGCCACTGGAGGAAGTCGAAGACCTGACCACCACGATGATCATGGGGGTCTTTACCGCGGTCAAATCGGATTACATGGTCAACAAGACCAGGTTGCGTCGCACCGGCGACTGATCTTGCATTGCAAAGAAGAAGAGGGCGGATGGATCACTCCACCCGCCCTCGCTTGATTCAGATCCGAGGAGTATATCAAAATCTGAATCGAACAAGACCGCCATAGGTGCGCGGAAAATTGCGATAGCCATTGAGCGAACCCGCCTGGGCGACCGCCGGGAACACGGTTGTGTTGTAAACCTCGTCTGTGAGGTTGCGGCCCCAGATTGCGAACTCGAGTCCGTTTTCCAGCATGAAACTGATCGTCGCGTTTAGCTGGTTAACCTCGCGGCGGAATTGCGTCAGGCCCTCGGCGATCTGTACGTTGCTCTCATGCAGGAAGTCGGCATGAAAGGTCATGACATGACCGGCATCGAACTCCAGCTCGTAGGTTCCGCCGAATGTCATACTCCATTCCGGAATGCCCGCCGGGCGCCGACCCGAAAGGTCGGTGGGTACCGTCGTGAGCGTAGCCGGATTGAAAGCCGTGCCTCCGACGAAGCTGTCATATTCGGCATCGAGATATGTGATCGCGGCGGTGAAGGTCAGTTCGGGGATCGGGGAAATCGAACTGTCGAACTCGAAGCCACGAACCGATTGCTCTTCCGCGTTGCCGAGCACGAAGCCCGTCCCGGTGAAGACGTTGCCTTGAAACCCCTCGAGCGTCTGGTCGAAAATCGCGAGATTGAATGCGAACCCCTCCCATTGGCCCTTGATGCCGACTTCGTAGACTTCCGCTTCTTCGGGCTCGGCAAAGCGTGTGCCTGTCGAAAGGTTTGTGACCGCAAGTCCTGCATCGCGAATCGGCGATGGAGCAGGGGGCGGCGATTGAAAGGGAGAGCCCGGGATGAAGTCTTCCGGGAAAGGCCGGCTATCAGGTGAAAGGTTGAAAGAAGACGCTTTGAAGCCCGTCGCATAGGTTGCATAGACGCTGAGATTATCAGGAAAGTCATACGACACCCGCAAAGTGTACGACAGGTCGTTGTCTTCGGTTTTGCCGTCCTCAACCGCGTTAGGGAAATTGAGGAAGGGCGGGATGAATTGGAGCCCGCGCAGGGCAAGGAACGGATTGAAGTTCGGATCCGCAGCGACAACCGCCGGAACACCGGCAGCCACGCCCGCCTGGACCAGATCGATGCCGGAAAACACATCGGTGCTGACATTGTTTTGGATCACCGACTTGCGGTCATTGGTGTAGTTGCCGCCCACGGTGAAGGTCAGACCGTCGATGGGCTCGAAATCGAGCTGCCCGAAGATCGAGATTGCCTCGTTGTCGAACAGGAAGTTGGTCATTCGCCCCTGACCCTGTCCGCCGAACGTCCCTGGGGGGATGGTCGGGATGAGGAAACGCAGGGTCGGCTCGAGGGAGCTGTAGGCACCGCCGGTCAACAGATCGGCATATCCTTTGAAGTCCGCTCCGTATTCGAGCGCGCCATTCGTTTCAATATCTTCCTTGAACAGGAAACCGCCAATGAGGAAATTCAACGGCCCGTCAAAGTCCGAGGCCGCACGCAATTCGAGCGTATATGTGTCGATCGTGCCGCGGCCCTCGCTTCGCTGGACGATATCGGCACTGGTAAAATCGATGTCCTGGTCTGCGAAAGAGTCCACCTTGCGATAGGAGCCAATCGCCGTAACGTCGATCGCCCCTACGGCCCAATCTGCCTGGAGAGAAAAGCCGTAATTCTCGATCTCGTTCTCGGACACGAAATTTAGAGCATTGGTTGTGCCAAACCTGTCGTTTGAGATGATCTGGCCGCCAAGAGCGCGGATTGCGTTGCCGGTAGGACCGTCGACGATATTGACCACCGAACAGCAGTTTTCGTCGATCTTGTCGTAATCGGCAATGAAGCGGAAGCTGAGGTCGGTGCTCGGCTCAAAAAGCAGTTGTCCGCGCACACCCCAGCGATTGCGTTCGTTGTTGTCTGTACCGAGATTGATGTCCTCGACGTAGCCATCACGCTGATTGATATTGCCCGAGACGCTGAACGCTACGGTTTCGCTGAGCGGGCCTGTCAGGTCAGCTCGCGCCACGATAGCGTTGAAATTGCCGTAGGAAATCTCTGCCGACCCACCGAATTCGAATTGCGGAGGCCGTGTGACGATGCTGATGATACCGGCCGATGCGTTCTTGCCGAACAGCGTCGATTGAGGGCCGCGTAGAACCTCGACCCGCTGCAGATTTGGAAGATCGCCGATCTGTGCTGCAGAACGCGAGCGATAGACCCCGTCGATGAATACACCGACGGACGGTTCTATGCCGGCGTTATTTGCGCCGTTGCCGAAGCCGCGGATTATGAAGTTGGTGTTGGCGGAACTCTGTAGTTGGTTGACTCGAAGGGATGGCACGAGCGTTTGAAGGTCGAGCAGGTCGCGCGCCTGGGAATTCTCGATCTGCTCGGCTCCCGTCACCGAAACCGCAATCGGTGTTTCCTGAAGCGTAGTCTCGCGCTTCGACGCGGTAACGACGATGACATTGCCGGGCGTTTCGGGGCCGGGCGTTTCGGAGCCGGGCGTTTCGGATTCGCTTTCAGACGCGTTTTCTGCCTCGCTATTCTGCGCGAAAACCTGCGTCGGAACAGCGAGCGCAGCGAATGCAGTCGTACAGAGCGCGAGACGGCGCACCTCTGATTTCATATTTTTCATGTTTTCCCTCACCCTGACTTTATCGTTTGCCGATGGGATATCTCATGTTGTAGCATCCGTCAATAAAGTGAGTTACCGCCCTTGATTTATGCGGCTGATGACGAATTCAAGGTGCTCCTATTGACTAAAATTACAACAAATGCGATTGCGTTGGCCCATTGGTTTTCGGGTTTGCAGAGAGGGTGTCCGGGATGATCAGAAGCGTGCTCGCGCTTGCTGCTGTTTTCGCGTTGTCAGGTTGTGGCTTGATGGGAAGTGCGCCGGAGCAGGAACTCGATGACTTGATTGTCGGTGTTCATTACGTTGGTATCACTGTCCCCGACGTCGAGGATTCCGGCCGATTTTACGAAGCGGCATTTGACGTAAGGCGCATGGGTGAAAGCGAGCTTTCATTGGCCGGTATGCCTGCAGATCTACGGCCTGAGGGTGCGGAACAGGCCCGTTCGCTTCTTCTACGCAGCCCCAACGCGCAGGTTCGACTGATGTCGTTCGAAGGCCAGGACTACTCGGCTCCGCGGGACATATCGGCAGTCCCGGTGCAAGGCCCAGGCATCATACACGTCTGCTTCCAGGCCATCGAAGAGATGGGTGCTTACGCCCGTGCGATTGCAGCAGGTGCATCGACAATCGGAGACCCTGAACCGGTCGCGTTGAGCAGTCGCAATCCAGTAAAGTACGGCTACATCACCGACGCGAATGGCATCGTTACCGAGGTGGAGGAAGTCGACGTCTCGCAGCTCGATCTGCCGGAGCCGCCGAAAAATCCGATCCGAATGCGTCATGTGGCGTTTGCCACCCCGGATCTGGATCGGATGGTTTCCTTTTGGTCTGCATTCCTTGGCGATCAGGAGCCACGGCGTATCGGGAGCTGGTTCAGTATCTCGGGCGAAAATGTCGACGCCGTCTCCGGAATTCCCGGCAGCGAGATCGAAATGGCGTGGTTCCAACTGCGCAACCTGGAAATCGAGATCGCGCAGTACCACAGCCATCCGACCAAGCTACCGGAGACACCCCGGCCACTCGATGCGCCCGGGTACAATATGGTCGTCTTCGACGTGACCGACCTGAACGCGGCTCAAGACCGGCTGCTTGAGGCAGGCGGCACCCTGATCGAAGGGACCGGTTCGCTCGATGGAGCGACAATCATCTTCGGGCGCGACCCTGATGGCAACCTGATCGGCCTGCAATCCCTTCCGAAAAGCTCGATCTATTCGGCCAAGAATTTCGCCGATCAAGGTATCTGAGAGGAATTCTGATGTTTGATCTCACTGGTACGGTTGCGCTCGTGACCGGCGGAAACGGCGGCTTGGGCCTCGCCTATGGCCGCGGTCTCGTGAAGGCGGGCGCAAAGGTCGCCGTGTGGGGGCGCAAAGAGGACAAGAATGCTGCTGCCGTTGCCGAATTGCGCGGGCTGGGAGGTGAAGTCGAAGCCTGGGTTTGTGATGTCACCGACGAAGAAGAGGTCAACGCCCGGTTGGCAGAAACGCTGGAGCGATTCGGGCACGTGGACAGCGTTTTCGCCAACGCAGGCGGGGGCGGCTTTCGGGGCGCTTCGCACAAAACCAGCCGTGAAGACTGGCTTGGCACTATCGATCTGAACCTGATGAGTGTGGTCCACACCTTCTCAGCCGCGACGGCGCACATGCTGGAACGAAAAAAGGGCGGGCGGTTGATTGTTACGTCATCTGTCGCAGCGCTGATCGGTACTGGTGGAGCCGCAGGCTATTCGACCACGAAAGCGGCGGTCGTTGGTCTGGTTCAGGCGCTCGCGGTCGAATTGGGTACGGCCGGCATTCGGGCAAACGCGATACTGCCTGGCTTTATCGAAACAGAGATGTCGCTCGATACGACGCAAGCTTTTCAGGATGCAGCCCGCCGTAGATCGGCAATCGGTCGAATTGGAACGCTTGAAGACATGGAGGGTCCTGCAGTCTTCCTTGCATCCAGAGAAAGCGATTTCATGACCGGGCGCTGCCTCATTCTCGATGGTGGCCACACCATCCACCCGATGTAGGGTATCCGACGCGGCGCGGGAGAAGATCGCATGCGGACCATCGTTCATTGGGCGTTTGTCGTCCTGCTCTTCCTGATCGGGCTGCTCCTGACGGTTCCGGGTGGCTTCCTGATCTACCTTGGCGGTAGCCCTTACTATCTGATCGCAGGCGCGATGACGCTGACCGTGGCGTGGTTCACCTCTCGCCGGTCTCCCCGCGCGGTGCAGGCCTTCGCAGCGATCCTCATAGGAACGGTAGTCTGGTCGCTATATGAGGCAGGGTTCGATCTGTTCGCCTTGCTGCCACGGCTCGCCGCTTGGATGGTGCTCGGGACCTACTTTCTCACGCCTTGGTATCGCACCTCGCTCAAACCTCAGGAAGCGGAGCAGGCGCCTACCCCCAATCGTTGGCTTATTGGCGGTCCGATTGTCGCCGGATTGGTGCTGATCGGTGTTTCAGCGTTGCAGGGCTATGAGCGCAATGGCACCGGTACCGTGCGAGGGACCATTTCTGCCGCCGCAGGCGGAGACTGGGTCCACTATGGAAACGATGTCGGAGGCTCCCGCTTTGCCACGCTCGACCAGATCAATCCGGAGACAATTTCGGGATTGCAGGAGGTCTGGCGTTACCGGACAGGAGTCGAGGAGGATTTCAAGGCAACACCGCTCGCCATCGATGGACGGCTTTTTCTATGCGCCGCCGCTAATGTCGTGATCGCTCTCGACGGAGCTACTGGCGAGGAGCTTTGGCGATTCGATCCGGAACTCGAACCGCTCGCGGAACATCAATATGCGATCACGTGTCGCGGCGTTGCTTATCACAGAGCACCTCCCGAATATGCCGGGCCGTGCCCGAGACGGATTGTCACCGCGACGATCAACGCGAGCCTGATCGCGCTCGATGCCGAAACCGGCGAATTGTGTGAGGGCTTCGGCGCTGGTGGCATGGTAGACCTGCGCGAAGGCATGGGGGAACATCTCCCCGGTGATTACTATCACACTTCACCGCCAACCGTGGCCGGGGGCAAACTGGTCGTAGGCGGATTAGTCAATGACCGGCAAGATCTGGGGCTGCCATCGGGAGTGGTTCGGGCCTTCGACGCCATCACCGGCGAACTCGCCTGGGCGTGGGATCTTGGGAACCCGGACAATCGCGGCCTGCCTGCCGAAGGAGAGCGCTACACGCCGGGAACGCCGAATGTCTGGTCGATCATGAGCTACGATCCGGAACTGGACCTCGTCTTTGCGCCGACGGGAAATGCCAATCCGGATTACTTTGGCGGGGTCCGCCGCGACTTCGATGACCGCTATTCTTCGGCGGTCGTGGCTATCGACGCATCGACAGGCGAAGAACGCTGGACATTCCAGACCGTTCGCCACGATATCTGGGATTACGATGTTCCCGCACAGCCCGTGCTGGTCGATGTCGAGCGAGGCGGCGAGCGCGTACCCTCGATCGTGATCCCCACGAAGATGGGCGAACTTTTCCTGCTCGATCGCCGCGATGGCAAACCTGTTTATCCGATCCAAGACCGGCCCGTCGCACAGGATCCCGAATTGGGCGAGTACCTCTCCGACACTCAGCCATTTTCGCCTCTGCCGAATTTCCACCCCTATCGGTTCGAGAAGGATATGTGGGGACTCACGCCGATCGACCAGATGGTCTGCCGGATCGAATACCGGATGATGCGATACGAGGGGATGTATACGCCTCCCACGCGCGCAGGCACACTGATTGCACCCGGTAATTTCGGCGGGTTCAACTGGGGTAGCGTGTCAGTCGATGCGGACAATGGCCTGCTGATTGCGGCCCCTATGCTGCTCGCACACCGCTTATTGCTGGTGACGCCGGAGCAGGTGGCAGAGGCCGGTCCGCAAGCGGCTTTGCTGCTTGGTGAGGAGCACCCGGCGGTGCGCATGACTCCCGATGCACAGGCCCCGCGAACGGATCCCGATGATCCGTATAATTACAATCAGATTGCATATTACGGATTGCCCATGCCGTTTATGTCGCGCCTGGGAACCGCCATACCGTGTTTCGAGCCGCCATGGTCGAGGATTGCGGTCATCGATCTCAATACCAAGGAACTTCTCTGGAGGCGACCGGCAGGTGATATGCGCAATTCCGGCCCGTTCGGGCTACGCAGTGGCCTTCCGATCGATGTCGGGACAGCGGTCCGCGCCGGAACGATGACGACGCGCGGCGGCCTGACATTCCTCAGTTCCACGATGGATAGCAGCGTGCGCGCGTTCGATGTGCGCACCGGAGAGGAGAAGTGGGCGTCAGACCTTCCTGGCAATGGACAGTCGACGCCCATGACTTTCACCGATCGCAACGGTCGCCAGTTTCTCGTCGTAACCGTTCCCAATCCCAGCTGGATCTATCCCCGTGATCCTTCGACCGGGAAGTATCTCGACTCGGCGACGCAACGTGATGGTCAGGGCGGATACGTTATCGCCTATGCGCTGCCTCAAACCGGGATCGAAGAATGAAGCGCGCCGGCCAAGCCGCCTTCGTCTTGATCCTTGGTCTGGCGCTCGCCGGAGTCACCTTGATGATGTGGAGCGAGAGCGAACCGGCGGGTTGCGCGGTAGGGCGGGACCCTGCCGTCACGCTTGCCAATAAGCGCGCTGGAGAGGGCAAGCCCTACCGCGACTGGTGCCACGAGTTCGATGGCAACCGTCTCCATGTCGTTGCGGCGGGTGAGGGTGACACAGTGATCTTCATCCATGGCTTCCCCACGACTTGGTATTCGCTTTCCAGGCAGATGGAGCATTTGCGAGCAAACTATCGCGTCGTGGCGATTGACGGGCTTGGCGCGGGAATGTCTGACGCTCCGGCAGACCCTGCCGAGTACAAGCTCGCCGCGATGGCAGAGCATCTGGATGCCCTGATTTCGGACTTGGGAGGCGACCGGGTTCATCTTGTCGGCCACGACTGGGGTGCAGCCTTCGCAGGCGCCTACGCTCAAAGTCGGCCCGACCGCGTCCGTACTGTCACGATCATGAGCGCACCGCCCCAGAATATTGCCGTGCGAATGCTTGAAATCTCAGAGAAGCAACGTGAAATCTCGCAATATGTCGAGCGTTTGAAGTCGGCCACTCCTGCACTTGCATTGCTATCGGGTGCCAGAGGTCGCATCGCGAGCGGTCCTCAAAACCACTTCGAAGCTGGTCGAATTTCTGCGGAAGAAGCCCAAGTCCTGAAGGAAGGATCGTCCGATCTTCGAAGGATCAATCGCCATATCAACTGGTATCGCGCCAACCTTCCATCGCCTGACGCGATCTCCGACGAGGATTTTTGGCCATCGCGAAATGCGACATTGGACGTACCGACGCTGCTGGTCTGGGGCGAGGATGACACCGTGTTCGATCCGGCATTCATCGAATTGCTCGACCGATCAACCCAGACCCTGACAATCCTTCGCCTCGAAGGTGTGGGTCATGCGCCGCAGTTCGAAGCGACCGACGCGGTGAGCGAGGCTATCGGGACCCATATCGGAAAGGTTCCCTGACAACGACGTGGTTGTGGAGCCGGCAAGGACCGATCGCGCGAATCCTCCTCAGAAACGCAAAACAGCCACCGGCTCCGCGCAAATCCATGGACAGCGCGAAGGGTCTGAAGCGGTGTTGCAAGAGGTGGTGGGCGCGGCAAGGATTGAACTTGCGACCCCACCCGTGTGAAGGGTGTGCTCTACCACTGAGCTACGCGCCCGCCCTTTTCGGTCCCCGATGGGCAGGGGCGCGCATCTACTTCGCGGCAACCGCCTTGGCAAGTGCCCTTGGCACTCTTCGCGCTACTTCGAGAGGATTGCGCGGAATACCTCGATCAAGCCTGCGGTACTCTTTGCGCTGGTCGGGCGGGGCTGAACCGGACATTCGAGACAATAGGCCTGCACACCGCCTTTGCCTAGCAGTAGCTCAGCATCCACCGCCAGGCGCGAAAGCATGGCTTCGCGGTTGTAGGAGGCGCGGCCGAGCAAGTCTGCGCTGCGTGCTTCGTCCGCCGAAGAATCGCCGACCATCTGGCGGATGAGTGAATCGTAATTTGGTCTCTTCGATCCGAGGAAGCGCGGGCTCCAGCCGTCCTCTTCGAGGCCGGCTTCGCTTGCAACCCATTCGAGCGCTTCTTCGAGCCCGCCGAATTGGTCGACGAGCTCGCGTTGGCGCGCCGTTCCGCCGTCCCACACACGGCCCTGCGCAATTGCGTCGATCTGCTCGGCCGATTTTCCGCGCGATTTCGACACGCGTTCGAGGAAGTCCGTGTAGGTGTCGGTGATCGATGCCTGAATGATGGTGTCGACCTCGGGCGTCAGTCCGCCGATGAGGTCGGGTTGTCCGGAAAGCGGCGTTGTGCGGAAGCCATCGGCGTTGACTCCGATTTCGGCCGTGGCGTCCTCGAATGTCGGCAACACGGCAAAGACGCCGATAGAGCCGGTAATCGTTTCCGGCTGGGCGAAGATGCGGTCACCCGCGGTCGCTACCCAATAGCCGCCGCTTGCGGCCACGTTTGCAAACGAAATTGCAACCGGGATGTCCTTCGCCCGGAAACGCTCGATCGCCCGGCGGATTTCTTCGGACGCGGTCACCGAGCCGCCCGGTGAATCCACGCGCACGACAAGGCCCGCGAGTTCGTCATCGAGCGCTTCGTCGAGCAGTTTTGCGATGCGTTCGCCGCCCGCCGTGCCCGGTCCTGCATCGCCGTCCACGATAGTACCGGCGACAGTTACGACGCCGATCTTCTTGCCGCCCGAGCGCGCGCTGCTTCCGACGTCTGCGAGATAAGGTTCAAAGTCGCTCTTGGCATAGGCACCGGGGAGATCGCTCCAGCTGTCTTCACCCACGACTTCTGCCACGCGCTCGCCGAATTCGACTTTGTCGCCGAGCCGGTCGACCAGTCCCGCAGCAAGTGCTGCTTCGGCCAGGTCGCCTCCGCTTTCTTCGATCCAAGCGACCGGATCGCCGGTTATCCTGTCGAATTCAATCGAAGGACGCGCAGTGGTGACGTTGGCTTTGTATTCTTCCCATAACGCACCATAGAGCGCGGAGATGTTCTCGCGCGCCTCTTCGGACATCGAGCTGCGCGAAAAGGGTTCGACTGCGGCCTTGAACTCGCCGACGCGATAGATGCGAGCGTTTACGTTCAGCCGGTCGAGCAGGTCGGCGAAATACAGGTTGCTGCCGCCGGGTCCTGCGATGAGTGCACCGCCCAGCGGGTCGGCCCAGACCTCGCTGGCATGTGCGGCGAGGTGCATGTGATCGTCGCCATAGGCGAGTGCATAGGTGAAGACGGGTTTTTCCGCCTTGCGCACCCGGTCCATCGCCTCCCCGATTTCCTGCATGTGGACCTGTCCCCCGCCTATGAATGCGGAAAGATCCATGACTACGGCTTTCACGCGGTCATCGCTTGCGGCGGAGTCGAGTACACGCACGAGATCGCGGGCCTGATATTCCATCGGCGGTGCCTCGCCCGCGAGCAGAGTTGCGAAAGGATCGACGGGCGCGCGTTCTTCGACCACATATCCCGACATGTCGATGTAAAGCGCGCCGTCGCGCACCTGGCCGGGATTGGGGCTGGCCGAAAGAATGCTGAACAACGCGACGAAAAACAGCAGCATGAACAACAGGACAAGCCCGTCCTTTATGCCTACCAGGATCTTCCAGACCTTGCCGACGAAACTCATGCCTCTTCCTTGCAACCTGTTGCTTGCGACCAAGCTAGGCGCTGCAAGCTCAAAATTCCATTGAGAACCACGCAAGCAATGGGTTGAGCCGCCGACACGCCTCGACTAAGGGCGTTGCTTTAATGACAGCTTCGGATTCTTCATCGGCGAACGACCGCTTTCCGGCGGGCCGTCTTGCCTTTCCGCATCGCGACCTCACCGGGATTGCCCAGCTTGAGCGGCATGAAATCCTGTATCTGCTCGACCAGGCAGAGCAGTGGGTTAAGCTCAATCGCCAAAGCACCAAACATGCAGGGCTGCTCGCAGGCCTGACGATTATCAACGCATTCTTCGAGAATTCGACACGGACGCTGCTTTCTTTCGAGATCGCAGGAAAGCGGCTCGGCGCGGACGTCGTCAACATGCATGCAGCGCAGTCGAGCGTGAAGAAAGGCGAGACACTGATCGATACCGCGATCACGCTGAACGCGATGCGCGCCGATGCGATCGTCATCCGGCACGGTTCGAGCGGCGCGACGCAGCTGATCGCCGACAAGGTCGATTGCCCTGTGCTCAATGCGGGCGACGGGAGCCACGAGCACCCAACGCAAGCGCTGCTCGATGCGCTGGCGCTGCGGCACAAGCTGCGCGAGCGTGGCGACGACGCGGAAGACTTTACCGGCCTCACGGTCACGATCTGCGGCGATATCCTGCACAGCCGCGTCGCTCGTTCGAATATCCTTTGCCTGCAGGCTTTGGGCGCGAGCGTCAGGGTGTGCGCACCGCCGGCCCTGATGCCGGCCGGGATCGAAGCGATGGGGACGAAGCCCTTCAACAGGTTCGATGCCGCGCTCGAAGACGCGGACGTCGTGATGATGCTGCGGCTTCAGTCGGAGCGCATGGCAGGGCAGTTCATTCCATCTGCGCGTGAGTATCACCATCTCTATGGCCTTACGAAGGCGCGACTGGAACATGCCAAGGATGACGCGATCGTGATGCACCCGGGGCCGATGAACCGCGGTATCGAGATCGACAGTGAAGTCGCCGATATGCTCGACCGTTCGATCATCACCCAGCAGGTGGAGATGGGGGTCGCAATTCGCATGGCCTGCCTCGATATCCTCACCCGTAAGGCGCGCGGCGTGGAGGGGTGGGAATGAAGCAGGCAAAGCCCATTACCATCACGGGGGGCACGCTGGTCACGTTGGACGGTGCCGAAGAAGGCAATATTCGGCTGGAAAATGGCCGGATCGCCTCGGTCGGCAAGAATGCCGCGCCTGAAAAAGGCGATGAGGTGATCAATGCGACGGGCAAGCTCGTCGCTCCCGGCCTCGTCGATTTCGGTGTTTTCTCTATCGACAAGCCCGCTTTTCACTTCGGGGGCATTACTCGTGCCGCGCTGATGCCCGACCAGTCGCCACCGCTCGATTATCCGAGCCGGGTGAACTTCATCGCCAAAAGCGGGAAGCCGGATCTCTGGGTCCATCCGCTCGCGGCTGCAACCTCGGGCCTCGCTGGTAAGCAACTCGCCGAGATTGCCTTGATGAAGGAGGCTGGCGCGAGGGGCGTGGCGACAGGTCGGCGGTGGATTGCCGATAGCGGCACCATGCTGCGCCTGTTGCAGTACGCCGCAATGCTCGATCTCGTTGTGGTCTCGCATCCGGAAGACACCGGACTCACAGGAGATGCTGCCGCAACAGCGGGTGAGATCGCGACGCGCCTTGGACTGCCGAGCGCGCCTGCCGAGGCCGAGGCTCTTGCGATCGCGCGCGACATAACGCTTGCCGATATGTGCGGTGCACGCGTCCATTTTCGACAAGTCACGACGGCGCGGGGCTTCGATCTCGTGCGAGAGGCCAAGGCGCGCGGGGTCAACGTTACCTGCGGGATCACGCCTGCGCATTTCATGCTGTCCGACCTCGCAACCGCCGACTTCCGCACTTTCACACGTCTTTCGCCGCCCCTGCGCAGCGAGGCCGACCGGCAAGCGGCGCTCGCCGCTATGGGTGATGGCACAGTCGATGTTGTTTCAAGCGGCCACGATCCGCGCGGCCCGGAAGGCAAGCGCCTGCCGTTCTCCGATGCCGAACCTGGCATGGCCGGGGCCGAGACTCTTCTGGCGATGACGTTACAGCTGGTACGCGATGAGGTGATCGACATAGCGCGTGCATTCGACTTGCTAGCGCGCAATCCGGCAATACTGCTCGGCGTCGACGCCGGCATGCTGGTCACGGGTCACGAGGCGGACATTGCCATCATCGATCCCGACGCGCCCTGGTTCATCGACCGTACCAGGATGAGCGCGACCGCGGATAACACTCCTTTCGACCGGCACGGCGTGCAGGGCAGGGTGACCGCGCTCTACAAGGGCGGCGTGCGGATATAGCTCAGTCTAGGACGGGCCAATCGGCGGGGTAGCGAGGACATTGCAGCCCGGATGGGCTGTGCACAAAAAACGCCCCCGGAGTCGAGGCTCCGGGGGGCAGTCTCGCTGAAGATCTTGAACCTGTTAGCGGTTGCGCGCTGCGAGGCGTACACCGCGATCGACCGCGCCCTTGGGCGGGTTCGAAGCGGCATAGGCAAAACATCCCACGCCGCCGCGTTTCGCGATCGAGCACATGTCGAGCGCGCTCGACTTGCCGAAACCGGCAGCCGCGACGCGGTAGAAAGTGCGACCGTTCACGTTCGCTTCCGTGATAACGACGTCGCGACCTTTCAATTGCGGGAACTTGCGCTGAAGCCGGTCCCACTTGGCCTCTGCAACGGCACGGCTGTCGAAGCTGCCGAGTTGGACGAGGTGCGTGGCCGACGCGCCGCTCGCAATTGCCATGCGGCGCTGCGAGGTGCTCTTGGCAACGCGGGTCGGAGCCGGTTTCGCAGCGGGCTTGGCCACCGGAACCTTCTGAACGACCGCATTTGAAATATAGCGGATTGCGGCAGGCTTTGCGGCCGGCTCGGCTTTTGGAGCGGCAGCTACGGCGGGAGTCGCTGCGGGCTGGGCGCCAAAGGCAAGAGCTTCGGTTTCACTCGGTTCGGCGGCGCCCTCGGCAACTTCGACCGGTGCCTGCGCTTCGGCTTCCGCAACCATCATGCCGTGGCTCGGGAAGTTGGCGAGCGCGAGATATTGCGGCTGGCCGCTATCGCCAGTCGGCGTTACGTTGAGCAGGCCTGCAACGCGGACCTGGAAATCTTCCGGGCGCGAGGTTTCCGCCCAGCTCGAGAGACGTTCGTCGATCTGGTCGGCGGGCACGTCTTCCATCGCCATCACGCGGGCAGCGCGCCAGTTTCCGGCGAGCGCATAGGTGTAGGCGAGATTCTGGCGGACCTTTGCGGTGTTCTGGCCACCACGAAGCGTATTCGTGAGGATGTGTACGCCGCGTTCGGGATTTCCAGCGAGCGCATAGGCGAGTCCGATATCGGCGGGGTTGATCGCGTTTTCCCACTCGGTGAGCTTGGCGAGCGCAGCGTCGTTATCACCCAGAGCCGTCTGTGCGAGCGCATAGCTCAGGACGGTGCGCGGATCTTCGTCACCCAGTTCGAGCGCGTCGTTAAAACTGGTTGCAGCCGATTGAAAACGGCCCGCTTCGAGATAGGCAGCACCGAGCAGCGCACGGAATCCGGGATTGCGCGGTTCTGCCAGTACGGCGGCTTCTGCATGGGTGATCGCCTTGGTGATCTGCCCTTTTTCAAGAGCGACCTGTGCTTTCGCGAAGGACGTTTCCGCCGGTGCCGCCGAAGTCGTGCAGCCCGAAAGGGCGACACTGGCAATCGCCGTGGTCATGATGAGGCCGATCTTCGGCGCGTTCATGCGGCTTTCGTTGCTGGTGTCCATCGTCATATCCCCTGTGTCGTATCGCTCTTGGATATCGGTCTTCAGTCGCGTTTCATGCGCTCGGCGAGCGCATCGAGTTCTTCGAATTGATCAAGCAGCGCATCGAGTGCTTCGGTCACCAGTGCCTGTGCGCTGACGCCTTTCATCGTTGTCGCGAGCCGGAGCTTCAGGTGCCGCTCGGCATCGAGACGCAGCGTAAATGCAGCGCGCTTGCCTTTTTTCGCGCCGGCCTTTGTTTTCTTCGGCTTTGCCTCGTCCGCAGCGGGCAGGGCCGCATCGGCCAGTACGCGTTCGGACAGGCTTTTCTGCTGGCGACGAACGACAGGGCTGGCATTGTCGCCAACGTCTTCGTTCGCTGCTTTTCCGGTAATCGAGACGACATCTGCGCTTTCCTTTTCGGTCGACGCGCCGTCTTCCGAGCCCATGTCGTTCCAGCCGAGATCCTCAAGCTGGTCTTCCGCGAGCGCTCCCACGGCCGCAGGATCCTGCGGCAGGGGTGCGAGCTGCGGACGCATGGCAGGCTTTGCGCCGCCCTTGCGAGCGAGCAATGCCGGGTTCAGCGAGGCAAAGCTTGCTTCGGACATTGCGCGGTGCCCCCTCTTACTGGGCCACCCGGCGACCGAAGCCACCGGCAGGACGCGGCGCACCGCCAACAGCCTGGGCCTGCGTGCCCGGCGCGGCAAAGACGGTCCGGCGGAAGTTCTTTTCGAGACGGTCCGATATGTATTTCCAGAGCGCTGTAATTTCCGCAGCGCTGCGACCTTCGGGCTCGACTTCCATCACGGTGCGACCGTCGATCATCGAGGCCGCGAAATCGGTGCGGTGGTGCAGGGTGATCGGCGCAACCGTTCCGTGCTGCGAGAGCGCGACGGCTGCTTCCGAAGTAATCTTGGCTTTCGGCGTAGCTGCGTTCACGACAAACACCAGCGGCTTTCCAGCACGCTCGCACAGGTCCACCGTCGCGCCCACGGCGCGCAGATCGTGCGGGCTGGGTCGAGTCGGAACGACGATGAGTTCGGCCACGCTTATCACCGACTGGATAGCCATGGTGATTGCGGGCGGAGTGTCGATCACAGCAAGCTTGAAACCTTGCTGCCGAAGGACGGCAAGGTCATTTGCGAGCCGCGAAACGGTGGTCTGCGCGAAAGCGGGATACTCCGCCTCACGCTCGTTCCACCAATCTGCGAGCGAACCCTGCGGGTCGATGTCGATCAATACGACCGGGCCAGCACCTGCGCGCTGAGCCTGGACGGCAAGGTGTCCGGACAGGGTCGTTTTCCCCGATCCGCCTTTCTGCGATGCCAAAGCGAGTACACGCAACGCCTGGTCCCCCTGGTTTGAACCTTCTCAAAAGCCGCTCGATTGCGGCGTGATGTTCATGGGATCGCAGGATACCCCTAATTTTGGGTTAACAGGCTCCAAGCCCCGGATGCGCAAGGAGGCAGAAATTCGACAGCATGGTCCGGCAAGGAATTCCTAACTCCTCTTTGACTATAAGCGCGCTCAGACAGATTAATGCCGGGTTGCTTGCGCGCCCGGCCGATCGAACAGGAGCGTATTGCACATGGCAAACCGCAATGAAGGTCGCACTGCCAGCCCGGCCGGCACGATTCGCGCAGCTACTGTCGCGGGGATTGCGGCAATCACCTTGCTCGCCGGCCCTGCGCTCGCGGACGTCAAGGCCGGGGTCGATGCGTGGAGCTCGGGTGATTTTGCGCGCGCGGTCGCGGAATGGAAGGAACCCGCTGCATCCGGTGACGCCGATGCGCAGTTCAATCTTGCGCAGGCCTATCGACTGGGGCGCGGTGTCGAAGCGGATATTGCCCGCGCCAAGGAGCTCTACGCCGAAGCCGCGCAGAATGGCCACGCGAAGGCCGCCGACAATTATGGGTTGCTTCTGTTCCAGCAGGGTGAGCAGGACAAGGCGATGCCGTTGATCCGCGCCGCTGCCGAACGCGGTGATCCGCGCGCGCAGTATATTCTGGGCCTCGCTCACTTCAATGCCGACTATGCCGAGAAGGACTGGGTCCGGGCCTACGCGCTTATGACCCTGTCGCAGGCGCAAGGCTTGCCGCAGGCTGCAAATGCACTGTCGGAGATGGACAGATATGTCCCTCAAAAGCAGCGCCAGATCGCGCAGTCGCTCGCGCGCGATATCGAGAGCGAAGCTACCCGCCGCCGCTCGGCGGAACTCGCCGCGCTTGACCTTGGCTCGAAATCACAAGCGCAGATGCAGCTAGCGACTGCAGCGCCTTCAACGCCTGCTGTCGCGCCCACCCGCGTCGCGGCCGGCAGCGCTCCACAACCCGCAGCACCTACGCCCGCCGCACCTCGTGTCGTCAGCGAATGGAAAGTCCAGCTGGGCGCTTTCGGTGTCGCAGGCAATGCCGACCGGCTCTGGCAAAAGCTGTCGGCAACCCCGGCGCTAAGCGGCACCAGCAAGGTCCTCGTTCCGACCGGCAAGGTGACCAAATTGCAGGCGAAGGGCTTTGCCAGCAAGGCCGAAGCGCAATCGGCTTGCGCACAGCTCAAGCGTCAGGGTCAGGGCTGCCTCGTCACAAAAAGCTGATCCCGGCGGGCAAAGACCTCTTTCCCTGAATCAATCTGCTGCTACCTTGCGAGCAGGGATCAGCTGAGGGGTCGACAATGGGAAATGCCGCAGCCACCGGGAAGGTGGAGGATGCGATCGTTCAAGGCGACGAGGCGCTCGCGCCCGTAACCACAAGCGAGCGCATATCGAGCCTCGATTTCATTCGCGGTATAGCGGTGATGGGTATCCTTGCCGCGAACATCATCGCTTTTGGCCAGCCGCTGATGGCCACTCTCTATCCGCCAGCGTTCCTGACCGACCAACAGGATCCGCAAAATTATTGGTGGCTCGCGCAATTCGTTCTGATCGATGGCAAGATGCGAGGGCTGTTCTCGCTGCTGTTCGGAGCGGGCCTGTGGCTGTTTATCGAGAAGGCGACGGCGCGCGGATCGGGGCAGGGGCTCGCGGTGCGCAGACTTGCCTTCCTTGGCATGTTCGGCCTCATCCATTTCTACTTCATCTGGATCGGAGACATTCTTTTCCTCTACGCGGTCAGCGGCCTTGCGCTGCTCGCCTTTCTTTCGCTCAAGCCGGTAAACCAGGTGATCCTGGGGGTGCTCGGTTATGTCGTCAGCGCGCTGATCTATACCGCCTTGTTGGGAGGCCTGTACTGGCTATCCACTTCGGGCGTGATGAGCGATGCCGAAACGGCGGAAATGCAGTCGGAAATGATGGCGGGAATGGAGGCCAATACGCAGATGTCGGCGGCGATCCAGTCTGGCGACTACGGCGCATTTTTGGCGGCCAACTTCAGCGAGAACCTGCTCATGCCGTTTTCGATGCTCACGCAGTCGATGGTCGAAACGATCGGATTGATGCTGATCGGTATGGGGCTTTTGCGGATGGGCTTTTTCAGTGGCACGTTCAACAGGCGCAAGATGATCCTCTGGGGCTTCGTCGGCACAATCGGAGGCGCGCTGGGGATGCTTTGGGTCGGGCTTTGGATCCGTTCGACAGGTTTCGACGTGATGGCATCGATGTTCGGTTTCATAGCGTTGTCGGCCTTCCCGCGACTGCCCATGATTCTGGGTCTCGCGGCGCTGCTGGTGATATTCAGCCCGGCATTCACAGGCTGGTTAGGCCAGCGGATTTCGGCGGCGGGGCGGGCGGCCTTTACCAACTATCTGGGAACCTCGATCCTGATGCTGTTTGTCTTCCACGGATGGGCCCTGGGTCTCTACGGAGAGCTCAGCCGACCACAGCTCTATATCGTCGTGCTCGCGACTTGGGTGGTTATGCTCGCATGGTCCAAACCCTGGCTCGACCGTTTCCGGTACGGTCCGCTTGAGTGGTTGTGGCGCTGCCTGACCTATGGGAAAAAATTCCCAATCCGACGCTAGACCCCTTGCTATTGCGAACAATTCGCATAAATTGCACCTGCAAACGCTTCGCAGGAGTGATTCGAGCGCCCTATGTACATTTGTATCTGCAATGCGATCCGTGAAGATGACCTTCGCAAGGCCGCTTTGGGCACGGGCGGCGATGCCGAGGCGACCTATGCGACGCTCGGCAAACGGCCCAATTGCGGACAATGCCTTGGAAAAGCGGGCGAAATTATCGATCAGGAACGCGCGCTCGCCAATTGCGAGAAAGTCGCAGTCTGAACTGGCAAACCGCTACTGCGAACGGATCGCAAACACCTGATTCATAAAGAAAAATTTCCACACCGCCCCTTGTCCGGCGCGGTGCAAAGGCGCATATTGCCGGTGCTCAATCACCAACATTCGCCGTCTGGTCGGGCGGCCCTGCGCATAGAGGACACACCGCCATGAAGGGCGATCCCAAAGTTATCGAATTCCTGAACAAGGCGCTCACCAACGAGCTCACCGCGATCAATCAGTACTGGCTGCACTACCGAGTGCTCGACGATTGGGGCGTGACCAAGCTCGCCGAATATGAACGCAAGGAGTCGATCGAGGAAATGGAACACGCGGACAAGCTCGCCGAGCGTGTGCTGTTCCTCAATGGCCTGCCCAATTTCCAGGCGATCCACAATCTTCGCGTCGGCGAGACGGTCGAGGAAATCCTGAAGGCCGATATGGCGCTTGAGGAAGACGCGATTCCGTTGCTGCGCGATGCGATCGAGTATTGCGAAAGCGTGCGTGACTATGTGAGCCGCGACCTGTTCGCGATGATCCTCGACAACGAGGAAGAGCATGTCGACTTCCTCGAAACCCAGTTCGACATGATCGAGAATATGGGCCTGCAGAACTATGTGCAGCTTCAAAGCAAGGCAGCCGGCGAAGAAGGCTGAGTCTCCCGGCAGGCACCCGCCGCCGGAAGCAAATTGAAGCTAGGTTTCGGCCCGCGGCATCATGCTGCGGGCCGTTGCTTTTGGGCTTTCCCTCATTGATTGAACGACTTGCACTCGGTGGGAGCGCTCCCCCTTCCGGCCAAGTTGACTCTCATGTGACATGCGCCCAGTTTTCCGTCGGGAGCGGGAAAAACAGGGGCACTTTTTCAAGTCGGTCGCGCCTCGAACGAGGTCGAACTCCTTCCAAAGCGATTGGGTCGCAAATCCACTCGACTATTGGAGGTATCTCATGAACGTACTTGGCAAAGCACTCGGTCTTGGCATCGCAACGGCAGCATTCGCGATGGCATCGCCGGCAGCAGCCCAGCTTCAACCCTGGGAAGATTACGAACCGCAGGAAACGGTGATCGAACTCACCTACGTTAAGGTCGATGAAGGCCAGTTGCCTTTCTATCTCGAAGGGCTTCGGGACACTTGGGTGAAGGCCAACGAAGCGGCCAAGTCGATCGGCCAGATTACCGATTACGGGATTTACGTCGTCCCATACGGATCGAATGAGGTAAACCTAGTCCTGCGGATCAACTATCCGAACATGGCAACACTCGACCCCGATAAGGCCGAGTATGACAAATTCATGGACGCATGGGGCAAGGCGAACCAGGAGAGCAGCAGCAAAACCGTGCGCGAGCTCTACAACAAGATCCGCAAGATCAAGGGCACTTATGTCCTGCGCGAGCTGAAAATGAAGATGTAACGCAGGTTGCGAAAGAATAGCGGGGCGGGGCAGCGATGCTCCGCCCTTTTCCCGTCTAGCTGCCTTTGTCGCCGGAGCGGCTTGCCGAAGCCTGCCCGCTGGCCGCGACGAGTGTTTCCATTGCGAAATTCACTAGTCCCGAAATCAGGAACACCATCGTCAGGATCCACGCGACGGCGGTGATGGTGCCGATCTGCGGAGTGATGAAGGCGCTGATGAAAAGAAGTGCGATCACCACGCAGATCGTGAGTGCAGCCATCGTGCTGAGCATCACCGCGCGCTGCGCAAGCTTGCGCCGACGGCACAGCCGCGTGAGCTCGCGATTGCCCTTTGATTTGCGATCCTCGGCCATACGCTTTTCGAGATTCTCGATTCGTCCGGCGATCCAGATAAGCCGCGCCATCATCACGTTCATCACTGCGCCGATCGCAGCGAGGAGGAAGGCGGGAGCGAGGCTCAGGCGCACAATCTCCTGAACGCGCAGCGTGGATGCTGTCCGCTCCAGGAGGTCTTCGGCAATGTTTGTGGAAGCGAGCAGTTCGAACAGCATCATGCCTTGTCCGAACCTCCGCTGTAATTGCCCCCGCCGCCCTTGTTGGCGTTGTAGGGGTTTTTCGGACTTTTCAGCACCACCCGCACGGGCACGGCCTCGAAACCGAGCTTTGCACGGATGCCGTTGACGAGATAACGCTCGTAGCTCTTCGGAAGATCGTCGAGCCGCGTGCCGAACACCACGAAGCGCGGTGGCCGCGTGCCGGCTTGGGTGATGTAGCGCAGCTTGATCCGGCGTCCTCCGGGAGCGGGCGGCGGATTGGCCTCGAGCGCGTCATCGAACCAGCGGTTGAGTGCTGCGGTCGGCACGCGCTTCGACCAGCTTTCCCGAAGCTCGAACGCTGCCGAAAGCATCGGGTCGAGGCCTTTGCCCGTCTTGGCCGATACCGCGAAGAGCGGCACGCCGCGCACCTGCGCCAGCCCATCGTCGAGCGCGGCGCGAACGCCGTTGAACAATGCGCTGGGGTTTTCCGCGACGTCCCATTTGTTTATCGCGACCATGAGCGCGCGGCCCTCTTCGAGCACCATGCTCGCGATCTTCAAATCCTGGTGCTCGAGCCCCTGCGTCGCATCGAGCAAGAGCACTACGACTTCGGCGAAATCGACAGCGCGACGGGCATCGGCGACCGAAAGCTTTTCCAGCTTTTCGGTTACGTTGCGCTTCTTGCGCATACCAGCCGTATCGACCAAGCGAATGTCGCGCACCTCGCCGGATTTTGGATCGGTCCATTCCCAGTCAATCGCTATCGAATCACGGGTGATCCCGGCCTCGGGTCCGGTGAGCAGCCGATCTTCATCGAGCAAACGGTTGATGAGCGTGGATTTGCCTGCATTGGGCCTGCCGACAATGGCAAGCTTGAGCGGTCCGAGCGGGGTGTCCTCGTCATGCTCCTCGGCCATCTGTGCGGCGGCTTCCGCCGCTTCGGC
The DNA here is from genome assembly GCF_009363635.1 of Erythrobacter sp. THAF29. GTDB lineage: Bacteria > Pseudomonadota > Alphaproteobacteria > Sphingomonadales > Sphingomonadaceae > Erythrobacter. The sequence goes on from NZ_CP045392.1 coordinate 1,070,286, forward strand.
CTTTTCGCCGATGATCGGCCACAGCGCGCCGAACAGGTCGGCGACGCCTTCCCCATGCTCTGCGGACAAAGGCACCGGATCGCCAAGGCCGAGCGAATAGCTTTCGAGCACGCCGCTTTCCCCGGCTGCCCCTTCCGCCTTGTTGGCGACGAGCACGATCGGTACGTCGTACTCGCGCAGATAGCGGGCGATCTCTTCGTCGAGCGGGGTAAGGCCGGCACGCGCGTCGATCACGAACAATGCGGCATCCGCGCCTTCCAGGCTCGCCTCGGTTTGCTTGCGCATCCGGCCGGGCAGGGTGAGCTCGTCCTCGTCCTCCCACCCGGCGGTATCGACAACGGTAAACTCCAGCCCGGCGATCTCGGCATCGCCCATGCGTCGGTCGCGCGTGACCCCCGGCTGGTCATCGACCAGCGCGAGCTTCTTGCCGACGAGCCGGTTGAACAGCGTCGACTTTCCCACATTGGGGCGTCCGATAATGATGACCGTGGGTTTCATGGCGCTCACGCAAGTGGCCTCTCCCCCGCCACTTGGCAAGGTGATCGAGCCGCTATTCCTTTTTCGCGACAGGCGGATTGTCGCCGAGATCCTCGTACCATGCCTCGACCGGGCCGGTGAGCTTGATCGTCAGCGGCTGGCCCTTTCGGTCTACGGTCTTGCCCGCCTGTACGCGCACCCAGCCTTCGGAGATCGAATACTCCTCGATATCGGTGCGCACGCGGTCCTTGAACCGGATGCCGACCCCGCGCTGGAGTACCTCGGCATCGAAGGCCGGGCTGCGAGGATTGACCGAGAGGTGGTCGGGCGGGACATCGTTGCTCTTTTCGTCTGACATGCGCGGCCCTTTAATCGCGTGGGACTGAGGAAACAAGCGTGTTGCGCTTGCCCTTTTGCGCAACCGGCGATAGAGGCTCTGCGCAGATGCGCGCGGGGGCCTTCTCGGCTTCCCGCGCGGCTTCGTTCGGGCATGCGGGCGTGGCGAAATTGGTAGACGCGCCAGATTTAGGTTCTGGTATCGCAAGATGTGGGGGTTCGAGTCCCTTCGCCCGCACCAATTCATCGCCCGATCGGAGCTTTGACGAGGCTCAGAATACACGAATTTTCGCTCTAGAAGGCTTTTAGTACATCCCCATGCAGATCAAGCAGACCACGAACGAAGGGCTCAAGCGCGCCTACCAGATCACGATCAGCGCCGATGAAATCGCCGCGAGGATCGACAGCGAGATCAAGAAGATCGCGCCGCAGGTGAAAATGCCCGGTTTCCGCCCGGGCAAGGTTCCGGCGAATCTCGTCAAGAAAATGCACGGCGAACAGCTTCACGCGCAGGCCGTCAACGACCTGATCCGCGAATCGACGGACAAGGTTATCAAGGATGAGGACCTGCGCCCCGCGATGCAGCCGCAGATCGCGCTTGGCGAAGGCTATGAAGAAGGCAAGGACGCCGAAATCACCCTCGAGCTCGAAGTGCTGCCCGAAATCGAGGCGCCGAGCACCGATGGCCTCAAGCTCGAAAAGCTGGTGGTTCCGGTGACCGACGAACAGATCGACGAGGCGATCCAGAACATTGCCGGCCAGAACAAGAGCTTCAAGGATGCCGCGAAGACCAAAAAGGCGGCCGACGGCGACCAGCTCATCATCGATTTCGTCGGCAAGCTCGACGGTGAGCCGTTCGAAGGCGGTACCGCCGAAGATGCGCCGCTCGTGCTCGGTTCAGGCACCTTCATCCCCGGTTTCGAAGAGCAGCTGGCGGGCGTGAAAGCGGGCGATGAGAAGACCATCACCGTGACCTTCCCCGAGGATTACCAGGCCGAACATCTCGCCGGTAAGGAAGCGACTTTCGACGTCACCGTAAAGGCCGTGAAAGTCGAAACCGAAACCAAGATCGACGATGAATTTGCCAAGCAGCTTGGCCTCGACAGCATCGACAAGCTGAAAGAGATCCTGAAAGGCCAACTCGAACAGCAGACCGCAGGCCTGACCCGCACGCAGATGAAGCGCGCGTTGCTCGACCAGCTGGCTGCGGGTCACGATTTCGAAGTGCCCGCATCGATGGTCGATGCCGAATTCGAACAGATCTGGGCACAGCTCCAGCAAGAAGCGTCGAACGAAGAAAACCCCGAAGAGGCCCTGAAAGAAATCGAAGCCGAAAAGGACGATTACAAGGCGATCGCGGAACGCCGCGTGCGTCTCGGCCTGCTTCTGTCGGAAATCGGCCAGGCCAACGGTGTCGAAGTCACAGGCCAGGAAATGCAGATGCTGATCCAGCAGGCTGCGGCGCAGTACCGCGAAGAAGATCGCGAGCGTTTCGTCCAGTACATCCAGCAGGAGCCGATGGCGGCTGCCCAGCTGCGAGCTCCGCTCTATGAAGACAAGGTCGTCGACTTCCTGTTCGACAAGGCCGAAGTCACCGAGCGTGAAGTGACGCAGGAAGAGCTGCAGGCCGCTATCGAAGCCGACGATGAAGCGGAGGCCGAAAAGGCCAAGGCCGCACCGAAGAAGAAGGCTCCGGCAAAGAAGGCTGCTGCCAAGAAGCCGGCGGCGAAGAAGGCGCCTGCCAAGAAGGCTGACGCTGAGAAGAAGCCAGCGGCCAAAAAAGCTCCGGCGAAAAAGGCTGCTGCCAAGAAGCCCGCAGCCAAGACCGCAGCTAAGAAGGCTCCTGCCAAGAAGGCACCGGCCAAAAAAGCGGCGGCCAAGAAAGCCGATTGATCAACCGGCGCTCGCGAGTTTCACTCCGCAGGCGACCAAGGTTTGAATGAGGGCGTGGGCAGCATGGCTGTCCGCGCCCTTTCATATGCAGCGCCCAATTTCAGCACTGCGTGGTCCTCCCACTTTGCGCCGAAAAAGCTGATCCCGACCGGCAAGCCTTCGATATCGCCCATCGGCACGGTGAGATGCGGATAGCCCGCGATTGCAGCAGGTGAGCCGAAGCCGATCGACCCATCGAAATTGTCGCCGTTGACGTGGTCACTCACCCAGGCAGGCCCGCGCGTCGGGGCGACGAGAAATTGGACGTCGTTTTCGGACATGAGCTTGTCGAGCGTTTCCTCGCCCGCAATCCGGACAGCGTTCTCACGCGCCTTCTCGTAAACTTCCCGATCGGTCGTGCTTTCCGCTTGCTCGAACAGATCCTGATCGAACCAGCGCATCTCCGCTTCAGCATTGGCGTTGTTGAAGGCGATCAGGTCCGCGAGGCTGCGCGGGGTGTCTTGGCCTTCGATCTCGGGGATCGAGCTCAGGTATTTGCCCATCTCCTCGCGCAGTTCGAACATCAGCACGGTGAAGCTGTCGCGCCACATTTCGTCATTGGGGTCGGAGTCGATATCGACAAGTATCGCGCCAGCGCGCTCCAGATCCGCCAGTGCAGTATCGAACACGCTGCGCAAATCGGAGCGATCGCCGATTTGTTTGCGCATAACCCCGATGCGCACCCCTTCTAACGAGAAAGTGGTAAGCCCATCGGTGTAGTCCGCTATGCGCGGCACGCCGACTGTCGCGGTGTCAGCGGAGTCTTCGCCAGCGATGGCGGTCAGCAAGAGAGCCGCGTCGTGAACAGTCTGCGTCATTGGACCGGCCGTGTCTTGCGTGCTTGAAATCGGCACCACATGCGTGCGGCTCACCAACCCGACGCTCGGCTTGAACCCGACTATCCCGTTGATCGAGGCAGGGCAGGATATCGAACCATTGGTCTCGGTCCCGATCGCACCCCACGCCATGCCCGCCGCCACGGCCGCGCCGCTGCCTGAGGACGACCCGCAGGCATTGCGGTCTGTCGCATGCGGGTTGCGCACGAGCCCGCCGACCGCGCTCCAACCACTTGTCGAGCCATTCGAGCGGATATTGGCCCATTCGGACAGGTTCGCCTTGCCAAGCACCACGCCGCCATTGCGGCGCAGGTTCGCGATCAGCGGCGCATCGCGGCGGGTGAAATTGTTCGCGAGCGCGAGGCTGCCTGCCGTGGTCGCGAACTCTTCGGTCTCGATATTGTCCTTCACCAGCACGCTGCGACCTCGGAGGATACCGACATCCGCTTGCTCGCGCGCCTTGAAACCTGCGGTTTTGGAATAAACGATGACCGCGTTGAGGCCATTCTCGCCGCTGTCGAGCGACTCGATCCGCTCGACCCTCTCCGCGATATCGGCGACTGCATCGAAATCATCGGCGTGATTGTCTGCAAGGGCGGAAGGACCGGCTGCCAGAAGAAGAGCCACACCGGTGGTCGAAGCAAGGAGACGCTTTGTCATTCTCCATTGATTGCGTGTTTCAGGTGCGCGTGCAAGCAGGCGCTGCGGTAACCTTTTGGGACCCTCGAGTCTCAATTGAGGACGCACCTTTTGCCGGCATTGAGGCTTGTGGTTCTAAAACTAGGAAAAGCAGTGATCGTCAATCCAAGCCCCAAGGACATGATGCAGGAAACGCTCGCAACCCCCGCCCAGCGCAAGCATTATCACGATATCGACGGCGCCCGTTCGGTTCTGATGTTCCTCTCGGTCGCGCTGCACGCCGGCACAGTCTATGCGCCGGCGCGCCCCTGGATAACGGGCAATTCGGCGCGCGCCGACTTCTTCGACTGGCTGATCTTTGGCTTCCACCTCTTCATCACGCCGACGTTCTTCTTCGTGGGCGGCTTTTTCGCGGTTCTGCTGCTGACGCGGCGCAGCGCGGGTGACTTCATCTGGAACCGTTTCCTCCGCACAGCGGTGCCGCTGATCGCCATCGCGCTGACCTTCAACATGATAGAGCACTACCTGCGTTGGGGGGACGCAGGGGGGCAGGGCTCGCCGATCGACTGGATCGGCAGCCCTGCCTTCGCGCAGATCTGGGCGAACGGTACGTGGCAGCTTCACCTTTGGTTCCTCGTGAGCCTGATCCCCATGTTCCTGCTCGCGGTGCTCGTACATTCCGTACTGCCGAAGCAGTCGCGCATCCGCACTCTCGCTGTCGAACTCGCAGACCGGATGGGGGGATGGATTTCGGGAAGTCTCGCCTTTGCCCTCGCGCTGCTCGTTCTCGCTTCCGTCAACACCGCGAACTATTCGGCAGCCGCGATGGTGCCGGGCGGCTACGACCTCATCTTCCCCGGCTTCCAGAGTCTCTACAAGCTCACCAGCGAATTCCCGTTCTTCGCGATGGGAGTGTTCGCCGCACTGTCACCGCGCCTCCTCGCGTCATTGTTCGAATGGCGTTGGTGGATGCCCTATGCGGCTGCCACGGCGCTGCTGTTCCAACCCTACCCAAATGCCGAACAAAGCCTTGGCGTCAGCCTTGCAATGCTGTTCGCGAACCAGCTCGCGATCTGGACACTGGTGCTGTTCATCCTGCAATTCTTCCATCGCTATTTCAGCAGAGGAGGTCCGCGCACGCGCTGGCTCGCCGATTGCGCGCTCTCGATGTACCTCTTCCACCATTGCTTTGTGTACGTCTTCGGACAGGCGTTTGTCGGGGTTGAATGGCCGATCGCGGTGGAGTTCGTCCTGGTGACGCTGCTGGCAGCTGGCACCGTCATTGCGATCCACGAATTGCTGGTGCGCCGCTATGCTATTCTTCGGTTGCTCTTCAATGGAAAGACCGATGTGAAGCAGGTGCGACAGCAACCAGGCGTGGTCGAGGCTTTTTTCGGCCCGCGCAATTCTCGGCCGGAGCCCGCCCGGGCGGGGCCAATCGCATCGACAGGGAAGCTTTCCACCCGCTGATTGGTTAAAGGTCTTGAATCCATCGCGGGCTGCTCCGACATAGCCATACCGATATTCAAGAGGAAACACCCCACATGATCGATCTGCTTGGCAACAACGGCGAAACCTTTGGCACGCAGGGCCAGTTTACCCGCGATCCTGAAACCGGCGCTCTTGTGCCGGTCGTCGTCGAGCAAACGAGCCGCGGCGAGCGCAGCTTCGACATCTTCTCGCGCCTTCTGCGCGAACGGATCGTGTTCGTGACCGGTCAGGTCGAAGACGGGATGGCATCGCTGATTACCGCGCAGCTGCTGTTCCTCGAAAGCGAAAATCCCTCGAAGCCGATCAGCATGTACATCAACTCGCCCGGCGGTGTGGTGACTGCCGGCATGGCGATCCACGATACGATGCAATACATCAAGCCGCGCGTTTCGACCGTGTGCATGGGTCAGGCCGCGTCGATGGGCAGTTTCTTGCTTGCAGCGGGCGAGCCGGGCATGCGAGTTGCGTTGCCGAATGCCCGGATCATGGTCCACCAACCTTCGGGAGGTGCGCGCGGCATGGCCTCGGATATCGAAATCCAGGCACGCGAGATCCTGCGTATCAAGGCGCGGATGAACGATCTCTATGTGAAGTATACCGGCCAGAGCCTAGACGAGATCGAAAAGGCTATGGACCGCGACACTTTCCTCGAAGCGGAAGAAGCCAAGAAATTCGGCATCGTCGACAAAGTTTTCGAGACTCGTCCGGAGAACGAGGAATCGGACGAAGAGGAAGGTTCGGGCGGCGCTCCCGAATAACGGGGCTCCATTGCCTTCATGACGTCAGCCAATCCCGCCCCGAAGCGGGACAGGGCAAGGCGCAGTACGTATTTTTGACCCCGCAGGTCAGCTTTTAGTCACTTGTGGGGGCCTAAAAAGGGTGGCGATGAGTTGATTCATCTGCTGCCGAAGTTACATTTGGCGAATCCCTCGTGGAAGCATCAGTCATGCTATGCGGGGATTCGAGGATTACAGGATGACCAAATTGAGCGGATCTGACAGCAAAAGCACTCTCTACTGCAGCTTCTGTGGGAAGTCGCAGCACGAAGTGCGCAAGCTAATCGCCGGACCGACCGTCTTCATCTGCGATGAATGCGTCGAGCTGTGCAACGACATCATCCGCGAAGAGACGAAGGCGGGGATCGCCGGAAAGAAAGAAGGCGAAGTCCCCACGCCGCGCGAAATCTTCGAGACGCTGAACGATTACGTGATCGGCCAGAACTCCGCCAAGCGGAACCTCTCGGTCGCGGTCCACAACCATTACAAGCGCCTGAAGCATTCCGGCAAGGCGGGCGATGTCGAGCTTGCGAAGTCGAACATTCTGCTTGTGGGCCCGACCGGCACGGGTAAGACGCTGCTCGCGCAGACGCTGGCGCGCACCTTCGATGTGCCATTCACGATGGCAGACGCCACCACGCTGACCGAAGCCGGTTACGTGGGTGAAGACGTCGAGAACATCATTCTCAAGCTGTTGCAGGCCTCGGACTACAATGTCGAGAAGGCGCAGCACGGGATCGTCTATATCGACGAGATCGACAAGATCACCCGCAAGGCCGAAAACCCCTCGATCACCCGCGACGTGTCGGGTGAGGGCGTGCAGCAGGCGCTGCTGAAGCTGATGGAAGGCACCACCGCCTCCGTGCCGCCGCAGGGTGGCCGCAAGCATCCGCAGCAGGAATTCCTCCAGGTCGACACGACCAATATCCTGTTCATCTGTGGCGGCGCGTTTGCCGGTCTCGACAAGATCATTGCCGACCGCTTGCAGAAGCGCTCGATCGGCTTCGGCGCGCACGTCGCCGACCCGGACAAGCGCAAGGTGGGCGAGCTGCTTGAGAAGAGCGAGCCCGAGGATCTCCTCAAGTTCGGCCTCATCCCCGAATTCGTCGGCCGCCTGCCGGTGATCGCGACGCTGCACGACCTCGACGTCGATGCGCTGGTGACGATCCTGCAGGAGCCGAAGAACGCTCTGGTGAAGCAGTATCGCAAGCTTTTCGAGCTCGAGAATGTCGAACTCACCTTCACCGACGATGCGCTGAAAGCGATCGCCGAGCGCGCGATCAAGCGCAAGACCGGCGCGCGCGGTCTGCGTTCGATCGTCGAGGGCATCCTGCTCGATACGATGTTCGAGCTGCCCGACATGGAAGATGTGTCTGAAATCGTGATCGATGGCGAAGTCGTCGAAGGCACGAAGGATCCGATCCGCGTCGTCGCCAACGATGACGAGGGCAAGAAGGAAGAAGCGGCGTAGGGTTCTGGCCCAAGATGGCGCAAGCTCTTGGCGCGCGGCTAAAATCGAACGAGACACTGGGCGACCGCGTGATCAAGGTGGATCATGCCGGCGAGCATGGTGCAATTAACATATACACTTGGCAGCGCGCTTTTGCGAAATGGCGATGCCCCGAACTCGTACCGGAATTGGACGAGTTCCTCGCGCACGAGCGCCGTCATCGCGCTCTTTTTGAGGCCGAGCTGGCTCGTCGTCAAAAACCACGCTGTCACAGCTTCCACCTTTGTGGACTTGGAGGGGCGGTCCTTGGCGTTTTGACGGGAGTGATCGGGGCGAAGGCCATCCATGCGACCACAGAAGCTGTAGAGAGGGTGGTGCTCCGGCACCTGCAAGACCAAAGAGGCGCTCTCAGATCTGTCGACCCAGATGTGGTAAGTGTAATTGACGCAATAATTGCTGACGAACAACAGCATCATGACAATGCCGCCAATCATCTTCGAGGCAAGCGAGGATTGACCGAGAAGGTCATAGATCGCTTCGTCGCTGCAAGCACCGAAGCCGTGATCTGGCTCGGAATGAAGCTTTGACCCCCATGGTACACTAAACCCCGTCCGGCCAGGAGGAGTAGGCCGGACGGGGTCGTTGGTTGCGCCGCTCCGATTGGGAGGGGTGGGGAACGGTGGAGCGACGCTAAGGGTGTCTTGCGGGGTTTACGCGGGCAGAAACACTCCGTCGGTTACGTGGATAACGCCGTTCGAAGTCTGCACGTCGGCCTGCGTAACGGCGGTCGCGCGGCCCTTGGCATCGGTGATGACAATAGTGTCGCCTGCGAGGCGCGCGGTGAGCTTCTCGCCCGCGACGGTGTCGATCGTGGCCGAACCGCCATGCTTGTTGATCAGTTGCACAAGGTCAGCGCTGGTCACGTTACCGGCGACCGCGTGATAGGTCAGGATGTTGGTGAGCGTGCCGCGATTTTCCGGCTTCACCAGCGTCGCGACGGTGCCGTCGGGAAGCTTGGCGAAGGCCGTGTCTGTCGGGGCGAAAACAGTGAACGGACCCGGGCTCGACAGCGTATCGACGAGACCGGCTGCCTTCACGGCGGTAACCAGGGTCTCATGCACGCCGGTGCTCATCGCGGTCTGGACGATGTTGGCCTGCTGCTTTTGCGCGCTCTTATGATGGTGCGCGGCAACCGGAGCGGTCGCGACTGCGGCGAGGCCAGTGGTGGCAGCAATAGCGGCAAAAGCCACCGCTTTGATGGTCTTGGGGGTCACAGGCATTGGTATCTCCTTTGTCTGCAAGCCCCTCCCGGATCTTGCATGGGGAGCTACGAAGCCCTTGCGAAGACGGATGCGAAAAATTCGCAGGTATCTGAAATTATTGATGAACCGAGAATTTCGCGCGACGAGGCGCGGGTCGGGCTCAGACCTGGCTGAACTCGCCTTGAGCGACTACCGGCCCGGCATCGACACCTTCGGGCTTGCCACCGATCGGTTCGCGGGTGAGCACCAATTCGACCCCGTCGCCGAGGTTGCGAGCGATTTCATCGGGAAGCTCCATGCTGCGCACTTCGCCCGGCGCGACGACGCCCAAAGACTGGAGCTCGCTTCCGTCCTTTGGAACCAGCCACAATTCGTGATCGTGCACGCCGTCGGGCGTCAGTCCGATGGCTGCGACCAGCATCTTGTCGCTTTCGGGGATGTAAGTCACGTCCAGTCTGAGGCCGGTATCGCCGATGGGCACTTGTGCGACCAACGGATCGGCGGAGGCCATTTGCGGCGTCGGGCTTTCAGTCCCGCCGGGACCTTCGACAGGGTTCGAGCTTGGCGCGAATGCGACAAAGGCCAGCGCGATTGCGGCCGCAGCCGAAGTCAGTCCGGCGGTCCACTGCCAGCGGCGCAGGCGCGACTGCAGGTCGATGACGTTGCTGGCCGGGCCACCTCCGCCTTCGAATTCGGAACGGGCGGCTTTCGCAGCGGCAACACGCGCCTCGATCTGTGCCCACAGCTCCGCGCTGGGGACCAATGGCGCGACTTCGTCAAGCAGCGGAGCAAGGCGCGCTTCCCACTGCGCAACTTCGGCGGCGAAAGCATCGTCGCTCGCCATGCGTCCGCGAGCGGCGAGCAATTCCTCGCCCTCAAGCAAGCCGAGTGCGAACTCGGCAGCCAGCATCGCGCCATCGCGCTTCATTTCCGTCTCTTCGCTCATTCACCCGCCTCCAGGCAGGTGCGCAGCTTCATCATGCCGCGGCGTATCCAGCTCTTCATCGTCCCAAGCGGCACATCGGCGGTTTCGGCCAATTGCGCGTAAGTCTTTCCATCAAAAAATGCCGCGCGGATGTTGTCGCGGGCATTATCGTCCAGTGTTTCGAGACAGGTGTGAACCCGCGCTGCGCGTTCGCCGTCGATCATGATCTGGTCGGCGAGCGGTGCTGCATCGGGCAGGGGAGCGGCCTCTTCGACCGGCACGGCACCGCCGCGCACCTTCCCCGTGCGCAGGCGATCGATCGCCCGGTTGCGCGCGAAAGTCGCCAGCCACGAGATGGGGCTCGCCCGCTCGGGGTCGTAACGGTCGGCGCGTTGCCACAGATTTACATAGACGTCTTGCAAGGCGTCTTCTGCCTCCTTTCGATCACCCAAGATACGAAGGCAGATGCCGAAGAGTTTCACGCGCGTGGCATCGTATATCTGTTCAAGTGCATTGCTGTCGCCATCGGCCAGGCGGACCATCGCCGCGCGCAGCGCCTCGCGCGCTTCGGCGCTTGCAGGGGTGGGCGTGTTCGCCATCAGCAGCCCTTCTCGCAATCGTCGCCGCGCTCTATCTGGATCGTCGCGTGATTTATGCCGAAGCGGTCTTCGAGCGAATGGGCGATATCGTGAAGGAACTGGTCAGTACACGGCGCGCCCGGAACCACAAGATGCGCGGTTAGCGCCGTTTCGGTCGTCGACATCGGCCAGATATGCAGATCGTGCACGGTCTTTACCCCCTCCAGACCCGCCAAATGGCCGCGCACTTCGCCCACGTCAATCCTTGCAGGGACTGCAAGTAAGCCCATCTTTATGCTGTCTTTCGCAAGGCCCCACGTGCTCCAGGCGATCATCGCGACGATTGCGAGACTGACCAGCGGGTCGATCCACCAGATGCCGGTAAACAGGATAGCTGCACCTGCGACGACGACACCTACGGATACGAGAGCGTCGGCCGCCATGTGGAGATAGGCGCCGCGGATGTTGAGGTCCTCTTGCCCGCGCATGAAAAGCATCGCGGTTCCTGCATTGATGAGGACGCCGATCCCCGCGACAACCATCATCACCATCCCGGCTGGCTCTTGCGGTTCGAAAAGGCGGTGGAGGGTTTCGAACAGGATCGCTCCGATCGCAACCGCCAGCAATGCCGCGTTGGCGAGCGCTGCGAGGATGGTCGAACTCTTGAAGCCATAGGTGAAGCGTTCGGATGGCGGCCTCTTTGCCGCCAGGTTTGCGCCCCATGCGAGCAACAGCGCCAGCACGTCTGACAGGTTGTGTCCTGCATCTGCGACCAGCGCCATCGATCCGTACAGAAAGCCGAATACTGCCTCGACAACGACGAAAACGCTGTTGAGTGCAATCCCGATTACGAAGGCGTTGCCGAAATCCTTCGGCGCGTGGTGGTGACCGTGGTGATCGTGCAGCCCGTGGCAATCGGTGTCGCCTTCGCCCCTTCCGGGCGCATGGCTGGGATCATTATATGCGTGACTGTGACCCATCCTGATCAGTCATAGACGCAGGAATCGAGCCCGTCACCCTGCACGATATTGATCCGGCGTTCGATAGAATTGCCATGCCGGGCGAGCCAACCTCGCGGATTGACGACCGATCGGGTCTTGGGGCTTGGCAAGGCGGCGGCCATCCTGCCTGCCTCGTCGCGCGACAAGCGGGCGGCGGACTTGCCGAAATATCGCTGCGCACCGGCCTCAGCCCCGTAGGTGCCTATCCCGGTTTCGGCGACGTTGAGATAGACCTCCATGATCCGCTCCTTGCCCCAGACGGCCTCGATCCAGAAGGTGAACCATGCCTCCAGCCCCTTGCGGAAATAGCCTCCGCCTTGCCAAAGGAAGACGTTTTTCGCTGTCTGCTGGCTGATCGTCGAAGCGCCGCGCCTGCGGCCGCCTTCCGCGTTCTCCCTGATCGCTTTCTCGATCGCCTCAGTGTCGAAACCCCAGTGTTCGCAGAACTTGGAGTCTTCCGCAGCGATGACAGCTGCGACGAGGTTGGGGTCGATATTGTCGAGACTTTCCCAGTCCTTGGTGATCCCGTTCTCGTCCATCAGCATCGTCGCGGTGACGGGTATGGGGACCCATTTGAAAAGAACAACGAGGATCAGGCTGATCCCGACAAACCACAGGATCACCCTTGCGAAGAGGCGGGCACTAAAGGAGAGGACGCGGCGCATTGCGCGAAGCGTTTACTGCCGGTTTCGGGAGCGCGCAATCGCGGTTCCCTTGCGATAGGGCGCGCGGCGTGCTTGGACATTTGCCAAGAGCCAATTGAGGAGAATTCGATGCGCCTGATCAGATCCGCGGCCGCTGCAATCGCGCTTGCCACCGCAACACTTGCGGCACCCGTAGTGGCTGAAGATCGCGATGTCGCTGCGGCGGTTGAGGCTGAATACGATAACTATCTCAAAGACCTGTTCGTCCACTTCCACAAGAATCCCGAGCTTTCGTTTCTCGAAAACAAGACAGCCGAGCGGATGGCGACCGAATTGCGCGCTGCCGGGATCGAAGTGACCGAGAATGTCGGCGGTACAGGTGTGGTGGGAATGCTGCGCAATGGCGACGGGCCGCTGATCCTACTGCGTGCCGACATGGACGGCCTGCCGGTCGAAGAGAAATCCGGCCTCGACTATGCCTCCACTGCGACTCAGGTCGGGCAGGACGGGAAGGAATACCCGGTCATGCATGCCTGCGGGCATGATGTGCATATCACCTCGATGATCGGCACTGCGCGCCGGCTGATGGCGATGAAAGACCAGTGGTCCGGCACGATAATGTTCGTGGTACAACCTGCCGAGGAACGCGTCGGCGGAGCAAAAGCGATGCTGGCAGACGGTCTGTACGACCGCTTCGGCAAGCCGGACTACGCGCTCGCATTTCACGTCGCCTCGGTCCTTCCGACAGGAAAGGTCTCGGCATCGGAAAGCATCCAGTATTCAAGCGCGGACAGTGTCGACATCATGGTGCCGGGCGTGGGTGCGCACGGGGCGAGCCCGCATATGGGGCGCGACCCTGTCTATATCGGTTCGCAGATCGTCACCGCATTGCAATCAATCATCAGCCGCGAAGTGATGCCGCTTGCCCCAGGCGTCATTACGGTCGGTTCGTTCCATGCGGGATCGAAGCACAACATCATATCCGATCGCGCAGACCTGCAATTGACCGTGCGCGCAAATGACGAGGAAACCCGCGCGCAGCTCCTCGCAGCGATCGAGCGCATCGCAGTAGGAATTGGTAAGGCGCACGGCCTGCCCGATGAACTTCCTGTGACAGTCACTGTGAGTGAGGGCACGCCTGTAACCAATAACGATCCTGAGCTGGCACGGAGGCTCAATGACGTCATGCAGCGCGAACTTGGGGAGGATGCTTTCATGCCATGGCAGCAGCGCGGTATGGGGGCAGAGGATTTTTCTTACTTCGTCGCGGACCAATACGGTGTTCCCGGATATTACTTCGCCGTTGGAGGAACACCGCAAGAGGCCTTCGATGCAGCGGCCAATGGCGGACCGGCCGTGCCGAGCCACCACTCGCCGCTATTCAAAATCGCTCCAAAAGAAAGCGTAACACTCGGTACAAGGGCGATGATTGCGGCAGTCCTGGACCTGGCGCCCGCGTCTTAGCCCGTTGCGGTTGAGGGAGGGCCAGCCTTGCTCATCGTGCTCGAAGGCATAAGCGCCGCCGGCAAGACGACCTTCGCTCGGAAGTTTGGCGAAGCGCATCACGTGCCCGAGTTTCCAGAGAACGGCGTTGCGCCGGGCGAAAGCGATCGGGCCGAGATTCATGCAGAATACTGGATGGAGCACAATATCCGCCGATTTCAGGCAGCACTTGCGGTCGAGCGCGATCACGGTTTTGCGATCTTCGACACCGAACCATTCAAGTCGCACTTCGACTGGTGCATGGCGTGCGCGGGCTTCAGGAGCTTCGACATATTCGATGCCGCCGTCCCGCTCGCGAGAAAGGCAATCTTGGAGCGCCGGATCGGATTCGGCGACCGCTACTACGTCAAGCGTATCGCTCCCGATGTCGCGCGCGCGCAGAAAGAAGGCGATGAGACCCGGTCCAGGCGCAACTTCGACATGCACCTCGCGTTGCAGCCGCATCTCATCAAGTGGTTCGAGGCGCTCGCAATCGCGCTGCCGGGCAGAGTTGCATTCTCTTTTCCGGACCAGGACGCGCTGTTGGCTGAGTTGAAAAGCAAAGCGCCGGAGGAGAACCCCCGGCGCTTCGATGTCTCGGTGCTGGACGCGCTCGTTAAAGCGCTGCCGCGCTAGAGCTTAGGCAACACCCGGAAGCAGGCGCTCTCCGGCGATACGCTGCATCGCTTTCTGCAGCTTTTCGAAGGCACGCACCTCGATCTGGCGAATACGCTCGCGCGATACGTCGTAGACCTGCGAGAGTTCTTCGAGCGTCTGCGGCTTCTCCGTCAGACGGCGTTCGGTGAGGATGTGCTTCTCGCGGTCATTGAGCGAGTCCATCGCCTCTACCAGCATTGCGTGGCGCACCTCTGCCTCTTCGGCGTCGGCGACCAGCTCATCCTGCAGCGGACCATCGTCGGTCAGCCAGTCCTGCCATTCGCCCGAGCCATCTTCTCCATTGCGCATCGGCGTGTTGAGCGAGCCATCGCCGCCCATCATCATCCGGCGGTTCATGTTGATGACTTCCTGCTCGGGCACACCGAGATCGGTCGCGATCTTGGTCACGTCCTCGGGCGACAAGTCGGTGTCTTCGTAGGCCTCGAGCTGCTTCTTCATCCGGCGAAGGTTGAAGAACAGCTTCTTTTGCGCAGCCGTGGTGCCCATTTTGACGAGGCTCCACGAACGAAGAATGAACTCCTGAATCGAAGCCTTGATCCACCACATCGCGTAGGTCGCGAGGCGGAAGCCGCGATCGGGTTCGAACTTTTTGACGCCCTGCATCAGCCCCACATTCCCTTCGGAAATCAGGTCGCTGACGGGCAGGCCATAACCGCGATAGCCCATCGCGATCTTGGCCACGAGCCGCAGGTGGCTGGACACGAGCTGTGCCGCTGCCTCGGGGTCTTCGTGTTCGGCATAGCGCTTGGCGAGCATGTATTCCTGCTCTGCCGTAAGCACCGGATATTTCTTGATTTCCGACAGGTAGCGATTGAGACCTTGCTCACCGCTGAGAGCGGGCACTGTCGGCGTCTTCGATTTACTCACTTCTTCCCTAACCTTTCTAGTGTCGACCTCACCTGCCGGACCCCTGATGGGCATCCGGTCAATCGGGCCACGTGGTTACATATAGACGACTTTTGCGCGGTTGCGCGTGCTTTTCATCGATTAAAACGTCCAAGTTCGTCGATAAGTTCCCCCATATCGGGGGGAATGGCCGCTGAAAAAGATACGGTTTCGCGGCTGATTGGATGCAAAAATCCCAGTTCGGCTGCATGAAGCGCCTGTCGGGAAAAATTCAGTTCCGATATCAGTGGTTTAATACTCTTGGGCGTTCTTCCATAGAGTTGATCTCCTAATAGCGCGTGACCAATTGACGCACAGTGAACGCGCACCTGGTGTGTGCGGCCCGTTTCGAGGCGGCATTCGATAAGCGCACTCGATTCGAGCCTTCTCAATACTTTGTAATGGGTAACGGCGTGTTTCCCGCGCGAGGAATTCTTGGGCAGCACAACCATTTTCTTTCGATTCGCGTCAGATCGACCGATCCTGCCCTCGATTCGCCCCTCGCAGGGTTGGGGATGCCCTGCGCAGACGGCGAGATACCGCCGGTGGATCGAGTGGTCGGCAAACTGCTGTGCGAGCCCTTCGTGCGCGGCATCGGTTTTCGCCACGACAAGCAGACCGGATGTGTCCTTGTCGATCCTGTGCACGATGCCGGGGCGTGCGACCCCGCCAATCCCTGAAAGCTCGCCTGCGCAGTGATGGAGCAATGCATTCACGAGCGTCCCATCGGGATTGCCCGCTGCCGGGTGCACCACCATGCCTGCAGGCTTGTTGACGACGATCAGGTGCTCGTCTTCGAACACGATATCGAGCGGGATTTCCTGCGGCCGCGCTTCAGCTTCAGCGGCGGCTGGAACCCTAATGCTGAAGCGCGCTCCCTCTAAGACCTTAGCGCTTGCCGAAGACGCCGCGGCTCCATCGACCTCGACCAACCCTTTGCCGATAAGCGCCTGCACCCGTGCACGACTGAGATTTGTCGCGTCGGCAAGTGCCTTGTCGAGCCGGGCAGGCGCAGCAACGGTGCCGGTGATGATTTTCTCATCGGACATGCTAGGGCCATGCGCGATGAGCATCGAAGTGACAAGCCAGGTGTTCGAGGCACTGGATAGGGCAAGCCGCTCTGCCTATCCTCGCGAAGCTTGCGGTTTATTGCTGGGCGAAGGCGAACGAATCTCGACATTCATCGAAACCCGCAACGTCCACGCCACCCCTGAAACCCACTTCGAAATCGATCCGCAATCACTCATCGACGCGCATCGTTCTTCGCGCCATGGAGGGCCGGAGATCCTCGGCCATTTTCATTCGCATCCCCAAGGCGATGCCGAGCCATCTTCGACCGATCTCGAACTGGCGGCGGGGGACGGCAAGGTCTGGGCGATCTGGGGGCGCGGCGACCTGCGGTTCTACCGGTCGGGTAAAGCGGGGTTCGAGGCGCTTTCATTGCACATCGTCGATGGCTAAGACACGCGCATGAATTCTCAAACCGAACTTGCCGCGCTTCTCTGTTCGCGGCTCTGCCATGACATGCTCTCGCCGGTCGGCGCACTCTCCAACGGGCTCGAACTGCTTGCAGACGAAGACGATCCCGAGATGCGCAAGCGCTGCATCGAGCTGCTCGAACAAAGCGCTGCGATCAGTACCAACAAGCTCAAGTTTTTCCGGCTCGCGTTCGGCGCTGCAGGCGGGTTCGGCGACAATGTGCCGGTTGAGGAGGCGCAGGAGGTCATCAACGCGCTGGCAGCGGGGAATTCTCGGATCGAGCTCAATTGGGCTGTCGAAGAGCAGAGCCTGCCCAAGCCTGCGGTCAAAGTGCTGCTAAACCTTGCGCAGATCGGAATCGATGCGCTGGTGCGTGGCGGGACGCTCGATATCGGTGCCGAAAAGCGTGACGGCAATGTCGAGATCGTCACCCGCGCGCGAGGTGGAAAGATCGCGTTCGACGAGACGATCGGAAAGGCGCTTCAGGGCGAAATCGCGCCGGTGGAGATTACGAGCCGGACAGCCGCCGCACATATGATCGCGCTGCTGGCCGATGAAATGGGCGGCGGGCTGCAATACGCCTTGAGCGACGACGCGCTCGTGCTAGGCGCGGTACTTCCCCAGCCCGAAGGCATGATCGGCTAGGGCAATGGCGACGCCGCTCGATCCCAGCTTCTACTCCGGCAAGGGTGAAAGCGAACTCGTCCACCGGACCGAGCCATCGCCCAATTTCAACGATCGTGCGCTGCCGATCAACATGGCGGTGATCCACTACACGGAAATGAAACCGGTCGAGACTGCCCTAGACCGTCTGACCGATCCCGATGCGCAGGTTTCGGCGCATTACCTGATTACCGAAGAGGGCGAAGTGATCCGCCTCGTCGAAGAGGATAAGCGCGCCTGGCATGCGGGCCGCTCCTACTGGCGCGGGATCAAGGATGTGAACTCGGCAAGTATCGGGATCGAACTCGATCATCCGGGGCACGAGCTTGGTTATCGCGAGTTCTCCGACGCGCAGATTGATGCGCTCATCCCGCTGCTCGCCCGCATAAGGCGTGACTACGACATTCCGCGTGCGAACGTGGTCGGACATTCGGACGTCGCGCCGATCCGCAAGGTCGACCCCGGCGAGCTCTTCCCGTGGGACAGGCTCGCGGAATATGGATTGTGCCTGCCAAAGCCGACAAAGTTCGAGAAAGGCGATCCGTTTCACAACGAAGGCGCCTTCATCCTCGCGCTGGAGCGTTATGGATACGACATAACCGAGGGGCGCAAGGCGATCGAGGCATTCGAGCGACGTTGGAGGCCCGAGCGGATCGAGGGCAAGCCCGACGCTCAACTGGGCGCAATCCTTTGGCACCTGTTGCTCGAACGCGACCGCGGCGCGGCCCGGTAAGAGCTCTCGATAAGCTTCCCTACAGCATCTGCCTGCTATAAGGGCGTTTGCATCAGGGGGCCGAGGCAGCCGCGTTGTCTTTTGACACCGAGGAAAGTCCGGGCTCCACGAAACGAAGGTGGCGGGTAACGCCCGCCCGGCGAACCCTTCGGGGAAAGCCGAGGGAAAGTGCCACAGAGAGTATACCGCCGATGGCGCCTAAAGCGCACAGGCAAGGGTGAAAGGGTGCGGCAAGAGCGCACCGGGGCGCTGGCAACAGCGCCCGCATGGCAAACCCCACCTGGAGCAAGGCCAAATAGGGGCCTCGCGCCTGTTTTCAGGCAGGAGTGTTTCGCTCCGAGAGGCCCGGGTTGGCTGCTTGAGCCGTCCAGCAATGGTCGGCCTAGATGAATGGCTGCCGCCGCGCGGCAGGTCCGGTAACGGATACCGCGCGCGGAGACAGAACCCGGCTTATGAGGCCCCCTGATGTATTCTCATCGGCCTACCGCTTCGCTACTTGAGGCCGGGCGTCAATTCGGCTGAACCCCGACGGCGGGATAGAGCTCGTCCAAGGGGCGCGAGCGTCCATCGGCGCAGACGAGGCGGACGTGGTAGCGCTTCATTTTGCGCGGGTTCCTGACGCCGACGCTGTGCGCGATGATGCCGACTTCCTCGCGCATTTGCTCGACAAAGTGGGCGACCTTTACGGCCTTGTCCGCCGGATCGAGCCCGCGCTGCAAGGACGGATCATGCGTGGTGATGCCGGTCGGGCAGGTGTTCTTGTTGCATTTCATCGCCTGTATGCAGCCAAGAGCGAACATGAAGCCGCGCGCGGAGTTGATAAAGTCCGCTCCCGCGCAGATCGCCCAGGCGACCTCGACCGGCGTAACCAGCTTTCCGCTGGCAACGATACGGATACGGTCGGTAAGGCCGGCCCTGTCGCGAATGTCAACGAGCATCGGCAAAGCTTCGCGCAGGGTCAATCCCACATTGTCGATCAGCGGAAGCGGCGCTGCTCCGGTCCCTCCATCGCCGCCGTCAACGGTTATGAAGTCGGGCGCGCTTTCCTTCCCGCGCCGATTGATTTCCTCGAACAGATCCTCGAGCCAGCCATAGGCTCCGATCACCGTTTTGAAGCCGACGGGCTTGCCGGTGACCTCGCGTATGTGCGCGAGCATATCGAGCAGATCGCTATTGCTGTCGATTTCGGGATGCCGGTTGGGAGAGATCGAAGCCTCGCCCTCTGGAATGCCGCGGATCTTCGCGATCTCGGCATTAACCTTGGCTGCCGGGAGGATGCCGCCCTTGCCGGGTTTGGCGCCCTGCGAGAGTTTCAGCTCGAACATACGGACCTGTTCGTGCGCCGCGATGTCGCGCAACTTTTCATCGGACAGGTTTCCATCGTCGTCGCGCACGCCGTATTTGGCAGTCCCGATCTGGAAAACGATGTCACAGCCGCCCTCGAGGTGGTAGGGGGCCAGGCCGCCTTCGCCGGTGTTCATCCAGCACCCAGCCATTGCTGCACCACGTGAGAGCGCCTTGGTCGCGGGGGTCGAAATCGCACCGTAGCTCATCCCCGAGATGTTGAAGAGCGACGGCGCATCGTAAGGAATGCGCGCGGCACCATCGCCAATCCGCATCGGAGGTGCCTTCACAGCATCTCGTTCGAGCATCGGCCAGGGGCAATTGACAAAAATGGGCGTCCCTACCGGCTCGAGATTGCGGGTCGAACCAAAGGCAACATTTGTGGATTCACCCTTGGCAGCATCGTAGACCCAGTCGCGCTGGGCGCGGTTGAATGGCATCTCCTCGCGATCCATCGCGAAGAAATATTGGCGGAAGAACTCGCCGAGATCGGAGAGGATGTATCGCATCCGCCCGATAACCGGATAGTTGCGGCGGATCGCGTCGGATGTCTGGTAGCGATCGATAAAGAACAGCACGATGATCGCAAGCACGGTGAGGCCGACGGCGAAGATGAAAAGGCTTGTCAGCCCGTCGAGAATGGCTGTCATGGCACTCGCTCCCTGATTGCCGGTCCGCGAGGGGCATCGCGAGAAAAACGGCGCGACTCCACTCTATGGGATCAGGGAGGCTTGTCTACGCCCGTGTCAGCGCCGGTTCGTGTTCGGCGGTCGAAACCGCAATCCGACCATCGGTATCGCTCGTTTGTATCACTCGCTTGTTGTCGCCTTCCAACACCAATGCCGTGAGCACGCCCGACCGGAACGCTCCGGTATCGATCCCGATCCGGTTACCGCAGTCCATCACCTTGTCGAAAATGGTGTGGCCGTGGACGACAACTTTTTCGAGCGGCCCTTCGTGATTAAGGAATCGGTCGCGTATCCACAGCATGTCGCTGCGTCTCTGCTCGTCGAGAGGAACCTTGGGATCTATTCCGGCGTGAACGAACAGGTAATCGCCGGCAACGATCATATCCTCGAACGAGGCGATATAGTCGCGCTCCGACTGGGGTATGAGCTGCGGAATCAGCGCGAACAATTCTTCGAGCGTCATCGCGTTGAACTGCTTTCTCGTAAGGCCGAAACTGAGAATTGTCTCGCGCCCACCGTGTTTGAGGAAATGACGCAAGATTTCCTCTTTCTCGAACGATTCGAGGAACATTTCTTCATGGTTGCCTGCCAGGACGCGGACATTGCGCCGTTTCTGCCATTCGCGGGTGCGGGCCAGCACGCCGGCGCTGTCGGGTCCGCGATCGACCAAGTCACCAAGCAGGATCACGTGGGTTTCCGCCGGACCTGCTGCTGCATCGTCTTGCTCGACGGCATCGATGATCGCTTCGAACAGATCGAGCCGCCCGTGAATATCGCCGATCACGTAATAGCGCGTGCCATCGGGCACGGCCGGCATGCGCGCTTTGGGTTTCGACGCGAATATCTTGGTCAGCGACTTCAACATGGTGCGAACAGCTTAAGCTTGGGACGACGAATTCTGCGCCATCTTTGGGGCTTGGTCCATGGGGTTTGAGAGGACGTTCGCCATAAACACCCCCAACCTGAACCGCAAATGAGGATTACATGCATGAGGCATGGTGCAAAAAACCCACACAAATGTGGACTTGTTGACCTCTGCGCAATTTCTCTTGTGCACTGCGGCAAACGCGTGCACGATTATGTCGCATTCGCATGAGATTGCCGACAAAAATGGCGACCGGCGGATGTGCAGGTGGGACGAAGCAACAACACAAACAAGGAAGTTGTCATGCTCACGTCCATCCGCGGCCTTACGGCCGCAACTCTCTCTGCGGGCCTTTTCCTCTCGGCAACGCCCGCGCTCGCTTCCCAAACGGTTCCGGAAGAAGCGAAGACCGACATTCATACCGGCGATATCGAAATCAGCGAGGATCTCCTTGCCGCTTCGGCTGCGCTGGACGGAACCGATGCCAGGGCGCCCGCTCTCAGCCTGACACCGGCGACCGAGCGCGCGAGCGCTCCGATCGAAGATGGCACGGCCAATAGCGTCGAAGGGGAAAGCGGTTTCACCTTCTCGGCCAATATCGCCTTTGCGACCGAATACCGTTTCCGCGGTGTCGCACTGACCGACGGCGAGTTCGCCGTACAAGGGGGCTTCGACATCGCTCACGAATCGGGCTTCTATGTGGGTACCTGGGCTTCCAACCTCGATGAAACCACTGTGGGCTACGGCTCGGCAGAGCTCGACGTTTATGGCGGCTGGGGCGGGAACCTCACCGACGGCGTATCCGCTGATGTCGGTGTGATCGCCTATCTCTATCCCGACGCAGGTCCGGGAGACTTCGACTATGTCGAATTCTACGGCTCGCTCACTTTCGGTCTCGGCCCGGCAGAGCTTACCGGCGGTATTGCTTACGCGCCCGACCAGGATTCGCTTGGCAGCACCGATAACCTGTATCTGTATGCAGATGTCGGTGTCGGCATCCCCGACACGCCGATCACCGTCACCGGTCACATCGGATACACCGACGGATTCCTGACATTCACCACCGACAGCGAAGCGGTCGACTGGTCGATTGGCGCCGAAGTGGCAGTCGGTCCGGCGACGCTTGGCGCTGCCTATGTCGGTGTCGAAGGCGATGCTCTGATCGATCCCACCGGGACTTTCACCGACGATGCCTTCGTCGTGACGCTCAGCGCGAGCTTCTGAATCGTTTGCTCAGTCGCAGGAGTGAACGCCCAACGCCCGTTTAGAAGGGCGAACAGCGGGACCTCATGAGGGGGCGCGGGACCGGAGACGGATCCCGCGCCCTTTTCTCAATCCAGACTGAAATTGACCGTCGTGACAACGCGGACCTTCTTGTAGGGGCTGTCCGATTTGCCCCAGCCGCCGCCGTCGCCATCGCGCGCTTCGATCGAGAAATAGCCCTGTGTGGCATCCTTGATCGCGCCGACGCTCGCGCCGCTGTCGGTTGCAAATTGCTGGGCTGCGGCGCGCGCATCCTTGGTCGCATCGGCCACCATTTCGGGCTTGATATCGTTGAGCCGGGTGAAGGTGTAGCTCATCCCCGATCCTTCTTCGAGAAAGACGCCCCGGTCGACCAAGTCGAATTGCTGCGCCACGGCGCGCTGCGCGCGTTCGATATCGTCCGTCCTGAGCGACAGGCGCTGGCGAACGGTGTAAGTGGTCACCCCGCGATTGGTATAGCTCGAAACATTCGCGCCCGTGGGTTGCAGTGCATCGTCGGGGAAGCCGAGGCCGTCGAAGAACTCCTCGATCGCCTGAGTGTCGCGCCGGACCTTGCCTTGCGCCTCTGCGAGACTTTGCGAACTTGCGGAGTAGGAAATCGTCCAGGTCGCAAGATCGGCGGTAACGTCGCGCTCGGCAAGTCCACGCACCGTGACCGAGCGTTCGGCTTCCTTTGCGCGGAGCAAACCGTCGCCAAGAAGGTAGCCGCCGAGCACCATGCCGAGTGAGGCAATCGCCGCCGTCCCGAACCATCGCGTCGTGGTCGCGCCCAGTCCGCTCTTGCGCGAGGCGGCCTCGCGCTCCATGTCTCCTGCTGTCGAAACCGCCTCATCACTCATCATCGCCTCCTCTCTATGGTGCGACGAGTTGTGCCTTGATATCGATGAACCGAGTTTGAATTGCTGCGAGATGAACCCGCGCAGAGCGCCAGAAGGAACCTCAGATGGTCAAATACCTGCATTCGATGCTCCGCGTCTCCGATCCGGACGCGACGGTCGATTTCTTCAAGCTCATCGGACTTGAAGAAGTCAAACGCTTCGATGTCGAGGCCGGGCGGTTCACGCTGATCTTTCTCGCGGCTCCCGGACAGGAGGGGATCGCCGAGGTCGAACTGACATACAACTGGCCGCCCGAGGATGGCAGCGAGCCCGAAGTCTACGATGGTGGGCGGAACTTCGGACACCTCGCCTACCGCGTCGACGACATCTACGAAACCTGCCAGAGGCTCGCCGATGCGGGCCACACGATCCACCGCCCACCGCGCGACGGGCACATGGCCTTCGTCAAGACTCCGGATGGTATCTCTGTCGAATTGCTTCAGGACGGCCATCTCGAGCCCAGGGAACCCTGGGCCAGCATGGAAAACACCGGAAGCTGGTAGCGCCTCAGGCCGGTTGCTGGCCCTGGTCGTCGCAATCGGCGGCGGGGTGGGCGGTGGTGAGGCGCAATACGATATAGCCGAGTATCGCGGAAATGGCTGAACCGGTAAGGATGCCCATCTTCGCCTCTTCGATCAGCATAGGCTGCTGGGGAAAAGCGAGGCTGCTGATGAACAGGCTCATGGTGAAACCTATCCCGCAAAGGATCGAGATGCCCCATATTTCGACCCAGCTTGCGTTAGCCGGTCGCGGCGCGAATCCGACTTTGTCGGAGATGAATATGATCGAGAAGATGCCGATCTGCTTGCCGACAACGAGGCCGGCTGCGATGGCGATGGGGAGCGGGTCGGTAAACGCCTCGATCCCCAGTCCTTCGAGCGATACGCCCGCATTGGCGAAACCGAAAATCGGCACCACCAGATAGGCGCTCCATGGGGCAAGCCCGTGTTCGAGCTTTTCGAGCATCGAGTTGCCATCGCGCCTGCGCAGCGGGATGGTGAGCGCGGCCATGACGCCCGCGATTGTCGCGTGAACGCCTGTGTTGAGAACGCAGTACCACAGCACCATGGCCATCAGGATATATGGCCAGAAAACGCTCACCCGCATGCGGTTGAGCCCGATCATCAGGCCGAGCACCAGTGCGGTGGCAAGCAGCCATGCCATCTTGATCGTCGGAGTATAGAAGAACGCGATTACCAACACCGCTCCGATATCGTCGACAATGGCAACGGTGAGCAGGAACAGCCGGAGCGAGGCGGGGACACGGTTGCCGAGCAGTCCGAGCACGCCCATTGCAAAGGCGATGTCGGTCGCCGCAGGGATTGCCCAGCCGCTCGAATAGACCCCGCCGCCCGATACCGCCATGTACACCAATGCCGGAACGATCATTCCTGCCGCTGCTGCAACCATTGGAAGGCGGCGCGATGCCGGATCGGAGAGCGAACCCGAAATCATCTCGCGCTTCACTTCCAGCCCGACGACGAAGAAGAAGATCGCCATCAACCCGTCATTGATCCACAGGTGCAGATCATCGAGCTTTGCGATCGGGGTGAAGGTCAGCTCGCCGTAGAACAGTTGCTTGTACTCGGCTGCAAAGGGCGAATTCGCAGCGAGCATTGCAGCTGCTGCGACGATAATCAGGAGTATGCCTGCCGAAGCGTCGCCGACAAACAGCGCGCGGACCGGTGCGAAGACCCGGCGCAGGGGTGTTGTGGTGGTGCGAGAGGTGTTGGACATGTCACGCGCTCTTTTGAGAAATTGCGAAGTTGTTGCAAGGACTATCGGGGCGCGTTAGGCTCTTTTTCTGACAAGGATCGGGGGTCGCCTTGGCTCTGTGGGGCTTTGAGTTCTGGCAGTGGGTCGCACTACTGCAACATGAATTGCTGTTGTTCGCCGGGGTGTTCTTCCTCATCGGCGCGCTCGACGACGCGTCCGTCGACCTCGCCTGGTTGTGGCTGAAATTCACTGGCAGGGCACAAACCCCGACTGTCGAACGCGCGCAGATGCAATCGCGTTCCCTCCACGGTCCCGCCGCGATCTTCATACCCGCATGGCATGAAGCTGCGGTCATCGGCGATACCATCGCCCACACGCTCGCGAGCTGGCCGCAGGATGGCCTGCGGCTTTATGTCGGCTGCTATCGCAATGACCCGGCAACTATTGCCGCCGCCATGCGCGCTGCCCGAACGGATAGTCGACTGCGTATCGTGATCCACGACCGCGAGGGACCGAGCACCAAGGCCGATTGCCTCAACCGTCTCTACGAGGCGATGCGAGACGACGAGCGGCGCAGCGGCATGCGCTTTGAGATGGCGGTTTTCCACGATGCCGAGGATCTGGTCGATCCTGCAGGCCTTGCGCTACTTGACGGAGCGATTGCCGAGGGCGCCGACTTTGCTCAACTTCCGGTCGAACCGCTCCCGCAGCCGAAAAGCCGCTGGCTCGGGAGCCACTACTGCGAGGAATTCACTGAAGCGCATGCCAAGGCCATGGTCGTTCGCGACGCGATTGGCGCGGCACTGCCGGCCGCCGGTGTGGGTTGCGCAGTTTCGCGTCGAGCACTCGAGAAGCTGTGCGCCGCACGGTCCGACCGCCGCCCGTTCTCGGCCGAATCGCTGACCGAAGATTACGAACTCGGGCTAGCCGTCAGTGAAGCGGGCGGGACCTGCCGCTTCGTAAGGGCGCGGGGTGACAACGGCCTGCTGATCGCAACCCGCGCCTACTTTCCCAACCGGCTTGAAGACGTGATCAGGCAAAAAACCCGCTGGGTTCATGGCATCGCACTTCAGGGCTGGGATCGGACCGGTTGGGGCGGGAACCTGGTCGAGCGCTGGATGCGCGCGCGAGACCGGCGCGGTCCGATGACGGCGCTCGTCCTGCTTCTCGGATACACGCTGCTCGCCCTGACCACGCTCAGCTGGAGCGCAATCGGCCTGGGCTATGGTGAGCCGGTTGAGCTTTCGCCGCTGGTCAGGTTCATTCTTTTTGCGAACCTGGTCTTCTTCCTGTGGCGCGCGTTGTTGCGTTTCGGGTTTACCGCGCGCGAATACGGTGCCGCGGAAGGATTGAGATCCGTGCTCCGTATCCCGGTCGCCAACGTCATATCGATCATTTCGGGCCGCCGTGCCATTACCGCCTACATCGGAACGCTGATGGGCAACGCGATCGTGTGGGACAAGACACCCCACACCGAACACCCCGCGCGGGTCGACCGGGCGCAGGCCGGTGCGCTGTGAGCGGCGGGGCCAGGCATACAAGGCGCGGGAGTCCGCTTGCCCTGCTTGCCGTCGTGATGGCGGCATGGGTTGGTGGACGTGCACTGACGTGGGAGAGTCCGTTTCCCGATAGGATGATCGATCTACCTGGCGCGGATCTTCTTTTCGCCGAGAATTCGCGTGGACCCGCGCGAGAGGCGGGGCAGACTGCGTGGCGCGCGAACGCCGATCCGTTTGCGGTGGAGGATCAGAACCGTAGCACCACCGAAAGAGCTGCTAGCGGCGTTCCAGGCCGCGCCGCGCTCGCCAGCGGTTCCGCATCCGAGGGCGGCCCAGCCGAGATTCAGTACGGGCATCACCTGCTGTGGCTCCAGGCGCTCGGGACCAAACTGCCGCCGAATATGGATGAAGGGCTGAATGCAATTGTCGAGCCTTCGTCCCGGTCGGGCGTAAGCCCGGTCGCGCCGCTGCTCGAAGAGCAGGCAAGGCCAGGCCGCTGGTCTTTGGACATCTGGGGTTTTTGGCGCGAGGGCCCCGATAAATCCCCGATTTCGCAGGGGCGGGTCCCAACCTACGGTGCCAGCCAGGTAGGCGCGAAGCTCGAATGGCGCGCAGCTCCATCGTCGAGCCGCGATCCACGCCTGTTCGCGCGGGCCTATCGTGCGCTGGTGTCGAAGGGCGAAAGTGAATTCGCTGTCGGTGCCTCTGCGCGTCCGGCAGGGTCAGTCCCCGTGCGCATCTCTGCCGAGGCAAGGGTGACCGACAGTCAATTCGGCGTACGGGTCCGTCCGGCTATAACAGCCGTAACCGAGCTTCCCGTGCAGAAGCTCCCCGCCGGCTTCAGGCTCGAAGCTTATGGCGGCGCAGGATATGTCGGAGGTACGGGCGCGACCGCTTTTGTCGATGGACAGGCATCGGTGACGAGAGAGCTCGCGAGCTTCGACGGCCCTTCGAACAATCGTGCACGCTTCAGTGTGGGTGCGGGTGCATGGGGCGGGGCGCAGGAAGATGCGAGCCGGATCGATGTGGGGCCGACTGTCCGGCTCGACATTACGATTGGCGAAGTGCCCGCGCGTCTTTCGGTTGATTGGAGAGAACGCGTCGGCGGAGACGCCGCGCCGGGTTCGGGCGCCGCAGCGACTCTCTCGACGCGCTTCTGAAACCTTAATGAAGGGTTTGTGGCCCCGACACCAGCCATTGCAGTGAAAAGCCGCTTGCTGTCCCTATCATCGCGGGCCCCGGTGGAGTATCGGCAGGGCCATGGACGTCTATCTGCCCATCGCGAATCTCTCGGTGAACGGATTGTACATCGTGCTGCTCGGTGGCCTGACGGGCATTCTTTCCGGTCTCTTCGGGGTGGGTGGTGGTTTCCTGACCACGCCGCTGCTCATCTTCTACGGAATTCCGCCTACCGTTGCCGCTGCCTCCGCAGCGACGCAGGTGACCGGCGCGAGCGTTTCCGGAGTGCTCGCCCACTCTAAGCGCAACGGTGTCGATTATCGCATGGGCCTGGTAATGGTCGGTGGCGGGATCATCGGCGCACTGATCGGGGCGGTGTTGTTCAGCGCCCTGCAGGCGCTCGGCCAGATCGATGTCGTTATCAACATTCTCTATGTGATCCTGCTCGGGTCGATCGGGACGCTGATGATGCGCGAAGCGCTTGATGCGCTGCGCCCGGGAAAAGCGGGCGCCACCACGCAGCCGCGCAAGCGTCGCCACCATCCACTTGTCGCCGGCCTTCCGTTCCGTTGGCGGTTCTATCGCTCCGGTCTCTATCTCTCGCCGCTTGCGCCCCTGATACTCGGGACGGTGGTTGGTATCCTCACCATGCTGATGGGGGTCGGGGGTGGATTCCTGCTTGTTCCCGCCATGCTTTATCTGCTCGGGATGAGCGGTAACGTCGTTGTCGGCACCTCGCTATTCCAAATTTTGTTTGTGACCATGGTTACGACCATGACACACGCGCTCACGACCAAGGCAGTCGATATTGTCCTCGCGGGCCTGTTGCTGCTCGGCTCGGTGATGGGCGCGCAGTTCGGGACGCAGATTGCGATGAAGGCGCGGCCGGAAATCCTGCGCTTCGTGCTCGCCGCGATCGTGATCGTGGTCGCCTTGCGCATGCTCTACGGCCTCGGCATCCAGCCTGACGAAATCTATACGGTCAGTCCGCTGTGAGCGCACGTGCGGCACGCATTGCGATGCTCACGCTCGCCGCGCTGACCCTCACCGCGCAGCGTGAACCGATCCTCGTGCCCGAAGTCAGTCAGAGCCGGATCGAAGTGAGGCAGGGTTTTACCGGCGCGAACCTGCTGCTTTATGGCGCGGTGATCGACCCGCAAGGGACCCGGCGCACCACCGAATACGATATCGTCGTCGTGCTCAAGGGACCGACCGAGCCGATCAGGCTGCGCGAAAAGGCGCGGATCGCAGGCATTTGGATGAATGCGGGGTCGACCGATTTCCGCTCCGCACCCGCATTCTTCGCCGTGGCTTCCTCGCGTCCGATTGAGGAGATCGTCGATCCGCGCACCGCCGCGATATACGAACTCGGAACAGAATTTATCCAGCTCAGTCCCAGCGGACAGATCGAGCCGGAAGAACAGGCCCGCTATGCCGCCGGTCTGGTTGAGATGCGTCAACGCGCCGGTCTTTACAAGGAAGATCCCGACGGCGTGCGGATCAAGGAAGGCGTGCTCTACCAGGCGCGTATTGCGCTTCCCTCGAACGTGATTACCGGGCCTTACACGGCCGAAACCTTTGCGATCGCCGACGGCCGCGTTCTCGCGAGCGCGACCGAAACGATCACCGTCGCGAAGACCGGTCTCGAAGGCGAGGTGGTGAATGCGGCCGAGCGCTGGTCGCTTTTCTACGGCCTTGGAGCCATCCTCCTTTCGCTCGGAATGGGAGTGATTGCAGGGCGTTGGTTCAACCGCTCCTGACGCTCCGGCACGCGTTTCAGCAGGTATCGTTGACGCGATCTTAACCGAACCCGGCCTATGGCCATCGCTTACAGATGTGCCGGAATCCTGAAGCGATGCCCGGCTACCAGGGTTGGGTAAGGGATCGATGCGAAAATGAACGACATGGCGAACCAGAATTTCGACCAGGCAGCCAAGGCCGGTGCCTCTGCCGAAGGGGCCGACAATTCGCGCATGCCGATCGGCGTCGTGCTCGAAATCTCGGGTGCCGGCTCGCAGATTGCTCTCGATATCCAGCGCCTCAACGAATGCATGGAAGACGCCGATCCTTCGATCGCGCTCGCCGGACAGGTCGGTAGCCAGATCAAGATCAAGGTCGGCAGCGGCTGGCTGCTCGCCAGCGTTCGCGACCAGCGCAAGGATCGCCGTAGCGAAACCGGCATCATCGCTCATATCGACTTCCTCGGCGAAGGGGTCGAGGAAAAGCTCACCGGACGCATCAACGGCTTCCGCCGCGGTGTGACCCGCTATCCGGTGCCCGGGGCGATGGTCTACCCTGCCAGCACGGAAGAC
Organism: Erythrobacter sp. THAF29; assembly: GCF_009363635.1. Taxonomy (GTDB): domain Bacteria; phylum Pseudomonadota; class Alphaproteobacteria; order Sphingomonadales; family Sphingomonadaceae; genus Erythrobacter. The sequence goes on from NZ_CP045392.1 coordinate 1,100,298, forward strand.
CTTAAACAGATCTACGCCAGCGACGGCCGCGCCAACATCACCATCGGCAAGGTCTTCCCGACCAAGGATATCCGCGCCGGCCTCTATATCGACGCGATGCTCGGCAAGCACTTCGCGCTGCTCGGTTCGACCGGTACCGGCAAATCGACCAGTGCCGCGCTCATCCTTCACAAGATCTGTGAAGCTGCGCCCAACGGTCATATCGTGATGATCGACCCTCACGGCGAATATTCCGCCGCATTCCGCCAGACCGGTCAGATCCTCGACGTGTCGAACCTGCAGATGCCGTACTGGCTGATGAACTTCGAGGAGCACTGCGAAGTTCTGCTCACCAGCGATGGCAATGAGCGCCAGGTGGATATGGACATCCTTGCCAAGTGCCTGCTCCACGCCCGCAGCAAGAACCGTCTTGCCGAAACCATGGGCAAGATCACGGTCGATTCGCCGATTCCCTATCTCCTTTCGGACCTGTCGAACGTCATCCAGGACGAGATGGGCAAGCTCGACAAGGCGACTTCCTCCGCGCCTTATATGCGGATCAAGGGCAAGCTCGAAGAGTTGAAGAGCGATCCTCGCTACCAGTTCATGTTCTCCGGCATGCTCGTGGGCGATACGATGGCCGACTTTATCGGCAAGGTCTTCCGCATGCCGGGCGACGGCCGGCCGATTTCGATCATCGACGTCTCAGGCGTTCCTTCCGATATTACCTCTACCGTCGTCGCGGTGCTTTCGCGCCTCGTCTTCGACTTTGCGATCTGGGGCCGCGAAGAGAAGACCCGCCCGATCCTGCTCGTATGCGAAGAGGCCCACCGCTATGTCCCGAACGAGAAGAACGCCGACGGATCCTCGGTTGCCCGCGTGCTCGGTCGCATTGCCAAGGAGGGCCGTAAGTACGGCATCTCGCTGGGCCTCATCACACAGCGCCCGTCCGACCTTGCCGAAGGCGTGCTCTCGCAGTGCGGCACGATCATCTCGATGCGTCTCAACAATGACCGCGACCAGGCCTTCGTGAAAGCCGCCATGCCCGAAGGCGCGCGCGGCTTCCTCGATTCGATCCCGGCGCTGCGCAACCGCGAATGCATCATCTGCGGCGAGGGCGTTGCAATCCCGATCCGGGTGAGCTTCGACAACCTCGAAGAGCACAAGCGCCCGGCGTCGGAAGACCCGAGCTTCGTCGAGCTATGGAGTACCGGCGGCGGCGAGGACGAACTCGTCGAACGCACCGTCCTGCGCTGGCGTAGCCAAGGATAGCGGGAATTTTCCCGAGGGCGGGCTGCGAACGGCAGCCTGCTGCGCTTCCGGTGCTCACGGACCGAAAGTCCGCTGCGCGCCGGTTCTCGCAGTCCACCATTCTCGCTCCACCCTCGCGAAAATCGTCTTTCAAAGAGCCATATTCCATAGCTTGGAATGCATCGGCCCCCTCAGGGGTCGCAAGGCCGACCGGCCGCCCGCAGCGACGCGACCTTCAGGTCGCGTGAGCGAGGACTTCGCACCCCGGATGGGGTGCGGAAAACAAACTATGTTCCCCTGGTGTCGCCGTACAAATGGATGTGCAGGCGGTCGCTCATGCGGAAGCCGTGTTCCAAGCATAGTAGTGCGAGCCATTCCTGCTTTTCGCGCAGGGCTTCGCTCGTCGTCCCCTCGGCCATCAGGAATACGTGACCGGGCTTGAAGTGGTAGCGGCGGTGCAGCTCCAGCACCTCTTTGACATCCTCCGGCGCGGCAATCACGAACTTGAAGAAAGCGCGCGGGTCGCCAGCGTAGAAATCGAGGCGCTCGGGGATCAGCGCCAGCTCCGCCTGGTTGCCCGAATGCGCAAGCTTAGGACTGACATTGTATTGATCGACCCGGATATCGACGTGGCTCGGCGCCTTGGTCGTGCCGTTGGTTTCGATCTCAACCTCGATATCGGGCAGGTGCGCAAGCATGTCGGAGAGCGCGCCGCCCTGCATCAATGGTTCGCCTCCGGTAATGACGAGCCGCTTTTGCCCGAGCGCCGCGATCCGCTCCGCCGCGTCACTGGGATCGAGCGCCACCTGGTTGGACTTGCGTTCATAAGTCACGCCATCGCGGTGCGGGCGATTGTCGCCCTCGAAATGCCACGTATAGGCGGTGTCGCACCAGATGCAGGCGAGATTGCAACGCGAGAGCCGGATGAAGGCGACCGGCGTACCCGCACTCGGTCCTTCACCCTGCAGAGACGCGAATATCTCAGGGCCGCCGGTGTCGTCCGTGGCGAGGATTAGCGACATTTTATTTCCAACGAAGTTGACAAAGTTGACACCCTGTCACCCGTATTACGTTGGCCTGAAGACCGCGGGAAACCGCCAAAAATCGCTGCAAAAGCGAAATTGACACTTCTCCAACTCGAAACGGGATCCCGGGCGTTCGTCATCCGTTTGCCTTGCCACGTTTGCAGTGCGTAGGAAAGCATCGCCCCCCCTGCTCCTTGAGAATGGCAGGGCTTCCAAAGATGGTGCTTGAGCATCGCCTTAGTCCCACTGCGCTGGATCAAGCGCCAGCAACTGCGACATCTGGGAATACAGGTGCGGCTCTTCGCGCCTCAATGCGCGTGGCTTCTCGAAGAAGGTGACAATCGCCTCGGCGAAGAACTCTTCGTGATTGGTCGCGCCGTAGGGATCGATAAGCGTTGCATATCCGGCTTCGACCCGTTCGACATGCGAGTGATATGCATCGAGCATGGCTTTCTCCCAGCCGGCATAGGCCTGACCTTTGCGCAAGATGGGGATGCCGTTGGTGTGACCGGTCAGCGCGTCCAATTGGTGGGCGAACTCGTGAATGACGACGTTGAACCCGTCTTCCGGGTCCAGCCCGCCATGCAGTGCTTGATCCCAGGACAGGATTACCGGCCCACGCGCCCAGCTTTCGCCCAGCATCGCGTGGCGGTCTTCGCTGACGACAAACCCGTCATGCGTGTCGCGATTGGTGACGAAAGCCGATGGGTAGATCAGCACGTTTCTGAGCGTGTCGTACCAGACCGGGCTGTTTACAATCAGCAGACACGCCTGCGCCGCGATCGAAAGTCGCATCTCGTCGGTGACGACGACGCCGTTGTTTCCGCGGAATGTGACCTGATCGAGGAAAAGATTGATCTTGCCTTCGAGCGTTTGCCGCAAGTCGTGCGGCAAGCGGCGGACCAGCGGCACCAGCTTTTCGACCACTGCACGCTGTTGCGGCGTGAGCGGTGCTGCCAAAAGCGCCCTACGCCTGCGCCGCCGTATATGGCGGCGGTATAGAACAAATCCGCCGATCAGCAGGGGAACGAGGAGGATGAGCCAGGGGGACATGCTATTGAGTTAGGGGCACACGCCGGGATTTGGTAGAGCGCGGGTTATGGTCGGCTCCGGGAATAGAAAGCCGGCCTATCCCTCTATCGCGACATCCTCGACCCCGGCAGCAATCGACCCGCTAACGCAGATAGCGTGATCGGTGAGCAGCTCTCCTTCGACGTGAAAAGTCAGACTGAACCAGCCATCCTCGCCGGTCGTGACATTGGTGAGCGTGATCCGCGACCAGAACTCGTCTTCGGTGAGTTCCGGTTCGGTTTCGGGATCGCGCCACTCGTCGCGCCAGAGCGGGTATGTTTCCGCAAGAACCGCAGCACGGGCTTTGTCGTGCCAGCCCGCCTGATCCTCCATCAGGGCATCCATCGTGTCGAAGCTCGCTTCGATGATCTCGCTTCCGCGCTCGCGCGTGCCGGGGGTTGCGTCGGGAGAGAATTCTACGGGTTCGCCGAGCCAGGTGACCTCAACGCTGGTGTGCAGTGAGTAAGAAAATTCCCCAGCGTCCTCGAATGTCCCATAGCGCGGGTGCGAATAGGATATTGCCGGAGGCCGCTTGTCCTTGCCGAACGCCGTGCTGAAGAAGCCGCGAATGTCCTCCCACAATTCGATTTCATGGCGGAAGAAGTGCCTCAGCCGGCTCAAGTGGCTTATCCCAGCCGCGCCAGAGCCGCTTCGAGCCGTTCGACCTCCGCCGAGTGGTGCGCGAAGTCGGCCTTGGCCTTCTCGACCGCTTCGGGCTTGGCGCGTTCGACAAAGTTGGCGTTGGAGAGCCTGCCTTCGAGCGATTTCGCTTCCTTTTCCGAGGCGGCGAGCGCCTTTTCCAGTCGGGTTTTCTCCGCCTCGATATCGATGATGCCTTCGAGCGGGATGACGAATACGTCGCCCCCACCCGAACCAGCCTGCGCAGTGACTTGCATCGCGGGGCCGGAGGGCGCTTCGCCGATCGTCACCGGGGCAAGGCGCGCGAGGCGCTCGATTGCGGCGCTGCTGCGCTCGATCGTGCTGCTCGCAAGTTGCGAAGGCGAGGGCACGAACGCAGCAAGCTTCGCACCCGGCGCAATGCCGAGCTCGTTCTTCGCCGAGCGGACATTGGTGGTGAGGTCGATCACCCAGTCGATCGCGTCGGTTGCATCCTTGGAAATCTCGGCGCGCGGATCGGGCCATTTGGCGGTGATCAAGTCATAGTGGCGTGTCCCCTGCGCGTGCCACAACTCCTCGGTGATGAAGGGCATGAACGGGTGCAGCATGACGAGAATCTGGTCGAGCGCCCAGCCGGCAACCTCGCGGGTCTCGATGGCAGCGGGGCTGTCCGCGTCACCGCCGAAGACCGGCTTGATGAGTTCGAGATACCAGTCGCAAAAGCGGCTCCAGGTGAACTGGTAAATCGCGTTTGCTGCGGCATCGAAGCGCAATTCGGCCATCGCCTTGTCGAGTTCCTCGACGGTTTGCTGAACCTCGCCGATGATCCACTGGTTGGCGGCGAGTCTGGCTTTGGGAGCGCGCAGAGTGGTCGAAGCGGCGATGCCGTTCGACTGGCAGAAACGCGCCGCGTTCCAGAGCTTGGTCGCGAAATTGCGATACCCTTCGACCCGCTTTTCATCCATCTTGATGTCGCGGCCCTGGCTTTCCATCGCCGCCATGAAAAACCGCAGCGCATCGGCGCCGTACTGGTCAATGAGACCGAGCGGATCGACGACATTGCCCTTCGATTTCGACATCTTCGCGCCGTCTGCCGCACGCACGAGGCCGTGGAGGTAGAGGCGCGGCCAAGGAGCCTCTCCCATGTTGTAATTGCCCATCATCATCATCCGCGCATCCCAGAAGAACAGGATGTCGAAGCCCGAGATGAGCAGGTCGTTGGGGAAGTGCTTTTCGAGCAGGTCGGTCTTCTCCGGCCACCCGAGCGTCGCGAACGGCCACAGCGCGGATGAGAACCACGTGTCGAGCACGTCGTTGTCGCGCGTCAGTTCTACACCTTCGCCAGCCTGCGCCTGCGCTTCTTCCTCGCTCATCGCGACGTAGACATTGTCGTCGCTATCGAACCACGCAGGGATGCGGTGGCCCCACCACAATTGCCGCGAGACACACCACGGCTGGATGTTCTCCATCCAGTTGAAGAAGGTCTTTTCCCACGTCTTGGGGACGATTTCGACCTCGCCATTGCGCACCTGCTCGATCGGTTTTTGCGCGAGCTTTTCGGCATCGACATACCACTGGTCGGTCAGCCACGGCTCGATCACCACGCCGCCGCGATCGCCGAAGGGCGTCGCGATCTGGCGCGGCTCGGCGTCCATCTCAACTTGTTCGCCGTTCCTGTTCTTCTGGACGTGCGGGATCAGGTAGCCCTGCTCCTTGAGGCGCTGGACCACGAGTTCGCGCGCGCCATCCACCCCGTCTCGCTTGAAGCGGTGGAGGCCGATATATTCGTCAGGCACCAGCCCGTCCGCCGTCTGGCAGACGTTGGCATCGCCATCGAGCATGTTGAGCATATCGGCAGGCGCGATACCTGCGCGCTTGCCCACCTCGAAATCGTTGAAGTCGTGCCCCGGCGTGATCTTCACCGCGCCCGAGCCGAGCTCGGGATCGGCGTGTTCGTCGGCGACCACGGGTACGCGGCGACCTGTGATCGGCAGGATCACATGCTTGCCGATGACGCTTTTGTAGCGCTCGTCATCGGGATGCACCGCGACTGCCATGTCGGCGAGCATCGTTTCGGGGCGCGTGGTGGCGACCTCGATATAGTCCTGCCCTGAATCCAGCGTCACGCCGTCCGCGAGCGGATATTTGAAGTGCCAGAAATGGCCCGGGATTGTCTGCTGCTCGACCTCGAGGTCCGAGATCGCGGTCTTGAGTTTCGGATCCCAGTTCACCAGCCGCTTGTCGCGGTAGATAAGGCCGTCATTGTAAAGATCGACGAAGGTTTTGAGCACCGCCTTGGTAAAGTGCTCGTCCATCGTGAACTGTTCGCGCGACCAGTCCATCGAGCAACCGAGCCGGCGCAGCTGCTTGGTGATAGCGCCCCCGCTCTCGGCCTTCCATTCCCAGACCTTTTCGATGAATTCCTCACGCGAGTAATTCGTGCGCTTGTCCTGGCGTTCCTCCATCTGGCGCTCGACCACCATCTGCGTCGCGATCCCTGCGTGGTCCATGCCGACGACCCAAAGCGCGTCCTTGCCCCGCATGCGTTCGTATCGGATCACGATGTCCTGAAGCGTGTTGTCGAGCGCGTGGCCAATATGGAGGCTTCCCGTAACGTTGGGCGGCGGATTCACGATGGTGTAGGGTTCCGCATCCGGGCGCTCGGGCCGGAAACCGCCGGTTTCCTCCCAATGCTTGTACCATCGCGCCTCGATTTCGGCGGGGTTGAAGGTGGTCGGTAGGGTCATCTTTGTTGTGCTCGCAAACGCTCGCAGGCCGTGCCACCCGCGCCCTCCGCCCTTCCACCCGTATAGTGTCCCGGTAGGTTCCGGGTGGAAGGGCGGAGGGCGCGGGTAGCTCGGCCCTTGGAAAATAACGCCTTTGCCAGCGGCTCTCCCTCGGTGCAACGGTGAGTTTCGCCATCGGGGACAACACACCGCTTGTGATGCGCGGGATTTGCCTACATAGCTTCACGTTATGGACCGCGAGGCTCAGTTTTCACTCGATAACGACGATGGTGGGCGCAGCCGGATTTCCTTTTCCGGCCCGCTGGTTGTCTCGACGATCGGGCCGGTCGAACAGGATCTCGACGAGCTCGATACGCAAGTGTCGGTGATCGACCTCTCCGGGGTCGAGCATATCGATACGGTCGGCGCATGGGTCGCGTGCCGTCTCGCTGGCGACCATGAGGCGGAAATCGTCGGCGCCAGCCCGCGCGCGCAGCGCCTGCTCGACGCGATCGAGGACTTGCAGACGGACGCGCCCGTCAGCGCACCGCGTGAGCCGGTCTGGGTGCGCGTACCCGAGGAGATGGGGCAGAAGGTCTTCAACGCGCGCTCGGGCATTTACGGCGTCGTGGGATTTCTTGGGCAAATACTCCTTGGCTTCGCAAGCCTTGCCCGTCACCCCTCGCAATTCCCGATGAAGGCGCTGGTCCGCCAGATGGAGCTGGTGGGCGTCGCCGCGCTTCCGATCATTGGATTGATGAGTTTTCTCATCGGCATCGTCATCGCGCAGCAGGGCGCGGTGCAACTCGAACAATTCGGGGCGGAGGCGCTGACGGTGAACCTCGTCGGCCGGATCACGTTGCGCGAACTCGGCGTGCTGATGACCGCAATCATGGTTGCGGGCCGTTCGGGAAGCGCTTTTGCGGCTCAGATCGGGACGATGAAACTGACCGAGGAAATCGACGCGATGCGCACGATCGGTCTTTCTCCCATCGAACGCCTCGTAATTCCGCGCATCCTCGCCTGCACGTTCATGATGATCCTGCTGGGTTTCTACTCGTCGGTCGTAGCGATCATCGGCGGCGCCGTGGTCGGCCAGTTTGCGCTCGGCATCCCGTTCTTCACCTTTCTCGAGCGCATTCAGGAGGTCGTACCGACTTACGATTTGTGGGTCGGCCTTATCAAAGCGCCGGTTTTCGGCCTGATCGTGGCGCTTGCAGGCTGCTATCACGGGATGCAGGTGCGCGGGAATTCGGAAGAGGTCGGCCTCAGAACCACCATGGCGGTCGTCTCCGCCATCTTCGCCGTGATTGTGCTCGATGCGTTCTTCGCTGTGTTCTTCACCGAGATCGGGTGGGGCTGAGCGATGGCGAAAGAGCACGACAACACCGAACATCTCGGCACCGAACCGCCCATCGTCGTCGAGGGACTGGTCAACCGCTTCGGCGATTTCACCGTCCATGACGGGCTCGATCTTGTCGTCGAGCCGGGAGAGATCATCGGTGTCGTCGGAGGTTCGGGAAGCGGCAAATCGGTTCTGATGCGTTCCATCATCGGGCTGCAAACGCCGGATGCGGGAAGCATCCGGGTTCTCGGCCAGTCGATTACCAATGCCGAGCCCGACGAGGAAATCGGCGTGCGTTGCCGCTGGGGCGTGATGTTCCAGGGTGGGGCGCTGTTCTCGACTCTGACCGTGGGCGAAAATGTTGAAGTGCCGCTGAGGCAATTCTACCCCGATATCGACGACCACCTGCGCCGCGAGATTGCCCGCTACAAGGTGTTGCTCTCGGGACTTCCCGAAGATGCAATCAACAAGTTTCCGAACGAGCTATCGGGCGGGATGAAGAAACGCGCCGGTCTCGCCCGCGCGCTCGCGCTGGATCCCGAATTGCTCTTTCTGGACGAACCAACGGCAGGCCTTGATCCGATCGGTGCGGCTAAGTTCGACCAATTGACCAAGAACCTGAAGGAAACGCTCGGCCTCACCGTTTTCCTGATTACCCACGATCTCGATACGCTTTACGAGATTTGCGACCGCATCGCCGTGATCGCGGACAAAAAGGTGATCGCGGTCGGGACAATTCCCGAATTGCTGGAAACCGGCCATCCGTGGATCGAGGAATACTTCAATGGCCCGCGTGGACGCGCTGCCCTCGCAACGCACGAACGCGGCGAGCAACAGGCTGCCGGGAACAATGTCCATGGATAAGCGCATGGACACAGGCGGCCTTGGCCGTTCATAGGAGAGACGATGGAAACGCGTGCCAATCATGTCTGGGTCGGAGCGGTCACTCTGGTGCTGCTGGCAGCGCTGGCGGCCTTTATCGTCTGGATCGCGCGGCTGGGGCAGGGCGACCAGAACGAATACGACATCTTCTACGCGCAATCGGTTTCCGGTCTCGCGAACGGGAGCCAGGTTTCCTACGCAGGCGTCCCGGTGGGTCAGGTCACGGCAATCAGCCTTTCGGACGAAGATCCCGAATTCGTGCGCGTACGGATCAAGGTAGCCGAGGACGTTCCGATCCTGGTCGGGACCACCGCGACTATCCAGGCGAGCTTTACCGGTGTGTCGAGCATCCTGCTCGATGGCGCGCGCAAGGACGCGCCGCCGATCACTTGCGAAACGACGGCCTGCCCCGAAGGCCGCCCGGTGATCCCGCCCAAGGACGGCGGCATCAACGCGCTGCTCAACAACGCGCCGCTGCTGCTTGAGCGGCTGGCGACACTGACAGAAAACCTGAACACGCTGCTCGGCCCCGAAAACCAGGAACAGATCACCGGTATCCTGCAAAACTCCAACCGGTTGACGCAAGAGCTGGCCGAGGCCGCGCCGCGGCTCGAAGGGACCTTTGCCGAACTTGAAGTGGCTTTGAAGGAAGCGGGCGAAGCGCTCGATGCGTTTGAAAAAGCGACCGCGACCACGGACCAGCTCCTCAATCAGGAAGGCCCCGCGCTCGCGCAAGAGCTTCGGGGGACGCTGAATTCGGCGAACAAAGCCGCCGCCTCGCTTGCAGCGACGCTTGAGGACACAAGGCCGGCCGCAAGACAGTTGCGCGAAACGACGCTGCCCGCTGCCGAGGCGACCTTGCAGGATCTGAGAACCACGAGCCGCGCGCTGCGCAGCCTTACCGAGAAACTCGACAGCCAGGGCGCAGGCGCGCTGTTGCAAGGCCAGTCGCTGCCGGATTACGAGCCGTGAGGGGGAATGAGGGCATGAACTTTATGGCGAAGACAATGGGGCGGATTGTGCTGGTGGGCGCGGGTGCGCTGGCGCTTTCCGGGTGCCTCAGCCTCGGCGCGGAACCGCCCGAGAGCCTGCTTACTCTCAGCCCGAGTGCAAGCCCTGTCGCCGGAGCCGGTGCCAGCGCCTCGACTGAAGACAATGCGCGCGCCATTGCGGTACTGCCGATCGACACGCCCGCGAAGCTCGACGTTACGCGCGTGCCGGTGATGGTGAGCGACACGGAGCTCGCCTACCTGCAAGAAGCGTTCTGGGTCGAAAAGCCTGCGCGGCTGTTCCGCCGCCTGCTTGGCGATACCTTGCGGGCGAGGGGGAACACGCTCGTACTCGACAATGACGATACGCCGATCCTTGCCGCGCAGACGCTGCGCGGAACCCTTCGCGAGATGGGCTATGATGCGGCTACTTCGTCCGTGGTCGTGCGTTACGATGCGGTACGGACCAACGCCGATGGCACGGTGACATCGCGCCGGTTCGAAGCGCGCGAGAGCGGGGTGCTGGCCGAAGCTGCCTCGGTCGGGCCTGCCCTGAACCGGGCGGCGAACACCGTGGCCGGCGAAGTCGCGGAGTGGATGTCCAGCGGCTAGGATCTGGCTGCGCGCACGAACTTCCACGCATTGAGAAACGCCTCGCGTCTTTGGGTGCGGCCGGCTTCGGCTTCCTCGTCCCGCCCCCACAGATCGGCTTGCCACTCTTCTTCGAGATTGGCTGCATCCCACAGCTTTGAGACCTCATCCTCGGTTTCGCTGCCCGTCGCGGACAATCCGATGATAAGCGAAGCGGCGAGTGAGGTCATCGACTCGGTTCCGGCCAAAGCGAAACCGTCGAGCGCGGCGAGCTTCTCTTTCAGCACGCCGAGCGCGGCCTTGTCCTGAGCCTTGTGCATGATCCCGCTGGCCCGGACCATTGTGATGCCTTCCCTTGCCTCGAAGCCCGCGACAATCGGCTCCCACACCTCCTGCTGGCGGGCGTAAAGCGGCTCGTCGGGATCGGCGCGGTAGAGCAGCGTATCGGTATCGCCATAAGCGACCAGCTTGGCTGCGATTGCGGCGATGCCGGGGCCTACCACGTCGATCGCGTAATCAGTCAAATCGCGAAAAACAAAGCGTGCAGGGTCGATCTCCTGGCCCTGATCGTCCCATTCGGCGGCGAGCATTTTGGCGAGCGTCTCGGTCGGGACGAGTTGCTGCGAACCGGCCTGCGTCTTGATCCCGCGCCCGTCTAGCGCGACCTGCCAGCCGCCGTCTTCCTGACGCAAATCGACTTGCTTGTAAAAGCGCTTCATTCGTCCGCGTCTCCGCCAGATTTCCAACGGCGGGCGAGGAGGCGCGGGCCGAAGAAGAATCCGATCAGTCCGCCAACCGCGAGCGCTACCCCTAGCGCATAGGGCAGATCGATGACGGCGCGAGCGATGGCAATGCCGCAGATCACCGCTCCAAGCGACCCGATCCTGACCAGGTTCATGATGGTGTAACGCTGTTTGGCCAGCACCTCGTTGTCCTGTGGGGACATCACAGTACGCGCTCCAGCATATCGCTGAGATCGGCAACCTTGTGGGCCACGTCGGCGGCTCCGGTCGCGCGCAATTCCTCCGGCGGGTGGTAACCCCATGCAACGCCGACGGCGCGCACGCCGGCGGCGCCCGCCATCTGCATATCGAAGCTCGTATCGCCGATCATCACCGCATCGGCAGGCTGCGCGCCCGCCTCGAACAGGGCTGCCTCGAGCATGGCCGGATGCGGTTTTGAAGGATGCCGGTCGGCGGTCTGGAGCGAGGTGAACAGGTCGGTGAGCCCGTGCGCGGCGAGCACCGCTGCAAGTCCGCGATCCGATTTGCCGGTGGCCACGGCGAGCGTCCAGCCGCTCGCTCGCAAATTGCCAAGCAGGTCGGCGATGCCATCATAGAGAGGCTCGCGAAGCAATCCTTCCTGACGCCGCGCGAAATAGCCGCTCTTGTAGTATTCGACGACGCTGCGGGTCTGCGCCTCGTCGAGATCGGGCGCAAGGTGCCTTATGGCCACTGGCAGGCTGAGACCGACGATGCGGCGTACATCGTTGGGATCGGGCGGCGTGAGACTGGCGCGCTTGAACGCCTCAACCATCGTCAGGCATATATCCGCCTGACCGTCGACGAGTGTGCCGTCGCAATCGAAGACAGCAAGCCGGGCGCTCACTTGCGGCGACCTTTCGGCTTGCCCTTGGGCTTGGCGCTCTTTTTCTTCGCGGTCGTTTTCGAGGTGCTGCGCGTACGGCGTTCGCCTCGGCGGTCCTTGCGGTATTGCTTGGCATGGCGGCGCGCGGCCTGTTTCTTTTCCGTAGGGGTGCGCTCGGGCGCCTCGTCGCGCATCGGGGAGGCGTCGCTCTGGCTTTCCTCGAAGCCGAGCGATTCCATCGAAGCGGCGAAATGCGGCGGGAGATCGGCGGTGACGTCAAGCTTGCCGCCGGTTCCCTTGTTTTCGGGGGTCGAGATGATGAGGCGGCGCGCATGGAGGTGCATCTTGCGGCTGATCGAGCCGGTCAGGAACGCATCCTGCCCGCCATATTTGCCGTCGCCTACGATCGGATGGCCGATTGCTGCCATATGGACGCGCAGCTGGTGCGTGCGGCCGGTCAGCGGTTCGAGCTCGACCCATGCCGCCTTCTGCCCGGCGCGCTCGACGACGCGGTAACGGGTCTTGGCGCTTTGGCCGTTTTCCTCGTCGACGTGCATCTTCTCGCCGCCGGTCCCCGGTTGCTTGGCGAGCGGTGCGTCGATCGTGCCTTCGCGCACTTCGGGAACACCCACGACGAGCGCCCAATAGACCTTGCGCGCGCTACGGCTCGAGAAACGCTTCGAAAACGATGCGGCGCTGCCCGGAGTCCTGGCGATCAGCAGGACGCCCGACGTGTCCTTGTCGAGCCGGTGGACAAGGCGAGGGCGCGGAGTTTCGTCGTCCGCGACGAAGGCATCGAGCAGTCCGTCCACGTGTTTCGTGGTCTTGCTGCCTCCCTGCGTCGCGAGGCCGGGCGGCTTGTTGAGGACGATCGCGCTTTTCGTCTCGCGGATCACCATGGCCTTCGCCTCGGCGATCTCGTCTGCTGTCAGCTCGCGGTGTCTTCTCGGAGCCTTGTGCTTCGCCTCGCCGCCCGGCGGCACGCGCAGCACCTGTCCTGCCTTCAGGCGATCTTCGGGCTTGGCGCGCTTGCCATCGACCCGGACCTGTCCGGTGCGCGCCCATTTTGAGACAGTCGCGAAGCCGATCTGCGGCAGATTGCGTTTGAACCAGCGGTCAAGCCGGATGCCGTCATCGTCATCGCTGACCGTGAACTGCCGCACTTGCGCGGATGCTTTGGGCCTCATGCCGCACCCCGCATGATTGCGAGGCCGATATAGAGCGCAGCAAGGCCTGCCAGCACCGACACACCCGCATAGGTCACGGCGAGTCCCGCCGATCCGCGCTCGATCAGGAGCATCATTTCGAGGCTGAAAGCGCTGAATGTCGTGAAGCCGCCGAGCAGCCCGACGCCCAGCAGCAATCGCATCGCTTCGTTGGGGCCGACCTTGGCAAGCCATCCGAACAGCAGCCCCATGGCAAGACAGCCGAGCACGTTCGCCGCCAGTGTCGCCCAGGGAAAACCGCCGGCAGTGCCGACCATGTTCGCGATTGCGCGGCCCAAATGAAAGCGTCCGAGCGCACCGATCGCGCCGCCAAAAGCGACATAGAGCGAAGCGGCGATGGGAGAGAGGGCGGCAGAAGACATTGGCGCTCCTTTAACGAGCCGATCCCGCCCTGCCTAGCGCGTATGGCACGGATCGCGGTGGTCAGGGGCACTGATACCTTGCCAAAAACCTGTTGTTTCGTTATGTAAGCCCCAGTTTCAGCGCGACCGTGCCTTAGAAAGGTGGGTTTCGCGCCGTTTTTAGCGTCAGATTTACGCGCATTCCCGCGATTCGGTTTAGCGGGCTCGGCGCAATTGGAATGAGGTAGTAGTCGTTTATGCAAATCATGGTTCGCGATAACAATGTCGATCAGGCCCTGCGCGCGCTCAAGAAGAAGCTGCAGCGCGAAGGTGTGTATCGCGAGATGAAACTGCGTCGCCACTACGAAAAGCCGAGCGAAAAGCGCGCGCGTGAGAAGGCTGCCGCCGTCCGCCGCGCCCGCAAGCTCGAGCGTAAGCGCATGGAGCGCGACGGCATCAAGTAATGCCGTTTCACAGATGCATTCGCGCTTGAATGCACCAACGCGATAAGCCATCAGGGCGCGGTATCGATTCCGCGCCCTTTTGCTGTCCGAAATCGCCGCAGCAGCGCGCGCCTCTCATCAGGGAAATCCAATGGCCGAAGTTACCCGTGTTCCGATCCAGCCCGTCGCCAAGGGCTCGCTCGTCAAATTATGGCTCGGCGTGATTGTCGCGATCCTGCTGGGTGCAGGGCTGGCATGGGCGGCTGTGCCGAAGGGGCTGAGTATCGATACGCTGGTCGAAGGCACCGGCCCTACCCCGAAGGCGGGCGACGTCGCTTTCGTCAAATATACCGGCAAGTTCGCGTCCAACGGGGAAGTCTTCGATCAGAGTCAGGATATCCCGCTCCCCGTGCAGGGCCTTTTTCCCGAAGGCACACCGTTCCCGATCGAAGAAGGCGCGACCATCGACGGTTTCTACAAGAGCCTCCAGCAGATGCAGAAGGGTGGGAAATACGAAGTCTACATCCCGTCCGACCAGGCATATGGCGCGGAACCGCCTCCGGGCGCGCCGATCCCGCCCAATGCCGATCTGGTTTTCGAGATCGAACTGGTCGACTTCATGACCAAGGAAACTTTCGACCGGAACCTTCAGATCCTGCAGCAAGCGCTGGGGCAGGGTCGTCCGGGCGGTCCGGATGGTGCACCGGGTGCCGCACCGGGCGACGCCCCGTCCCCGCAGGCCGCTCCGGCCCCCAACGAATAATCGCTTAAAAGGCTAGCACATGTCGGTAGACAAACAGACCGTCGCCAAGATCGCGTCGCTCGCGCGGATCAATATGGGCGATGAAGAGCTTGAACGCATGGTGCCCGAGCTCAACAACATTCTCCAATGGGTTGAGCAGCTGGGCGAGGTGAATGTCGAGGGTATCGAGCCGATGAGCGCGGTCATCCCCAACACACTGCGCCTGCGCGATGATGTGGTCGATGCCGATCCGCACACGGCTGGCGGTCGCCGTGAAGACATCCTCGCCAATGCTCCCGTCGCCGAACATGGCTTTTTCGGCGTGCCCAAGGTGATCGAATAATATGACCGAATTGACCTCTCTCGGCGTCAAGGCCATCCGTGACGGTGTTCGTGCGGGTGAATTCACCGCGCGCGAAGTTGCGGAAAGCTTCAACGATGCGGTTGCGGCCGCAGCCGAACTCAACGCTTTCATCGTCACCACGCCCGACCATGCTCTCGCCGCCGCAGACGCCACCGACAAGGCACGTGCCGAGGGCAAGGAGCTGGGCGCGATGGCCGGAGTGCCGATTGGCATGAAAGACCTGTTTGCGACCTACGGCGTGCAGACGACCGCTGCTTCGCACATCCTCGAAGGGTTCGAGCCGCGTTACGAAAGCACGGTTTCGCAGAACCTCTGGAATGCGGGCGCGGGCATGCTGGGCAAGCTCAATCTCGACCAGTTCGCGATGGGTTCGTCGAACGAGACCTCGTATTTCGGCAATGTCGCCTCGCCGTGGCGCAAGAAGGGCAGCAACCAGCCGATGAGTCCGGGCGGTTCGTCGGGCGGATCGTCCTCAGCCGTCGCCGCGCGCATCGCGCCTGCTGCGACGGGCACCGATACCGGCGGCTCGATCCGCCAGCCAGCCGCCTTCACCGGGATTTGCGGGATCAAGCCGACCTATGGCCGTTGCTCGCGCTGGGGCGTGGTGGCGTTTGCCAGTTCGCTCGACCAAGCGGGCCCGATGGCGCGTTCGGTCGAAGATTGCGCGATCATGCTCGGTGCGATGGCGGGCTTCGATCCGAAGGATGCGACCAGCCTTCAGATGGACGTGCCCGATTGGGAGGGCGCCCTGAATGCCGACCTCAAGGGCAAACGGGTCGGCATCCCCCGGGAATACCGGATGGAGGGGACGTCGCAGGCGATCCTCGACAGCTGGGAGCAGGGCAAGGCATGGCTCAAGGATGCAGGCGCGCAGATCGTCGATATCTCGTTGCCGCACACCAAGTATGCGCTGCCCGCCTATTACATCATCGCGCCTGCCGAGGCGTCATCGAACCTCGCGCGCTATGACGGCGTGCGGTATGGCCTGCGCGAGTTGCCGGAAGAGGCAGGCCTGCAGGAAATGTATGCCGCAACCCGCGCCGCCGGTTTCGGCGACGAGGTGAAGCGCCGCATCCTGATCGGTACCTATGTGCTCTCGGCGGGCTTCTACGATGCCTATTACAACCAGGCGCAGAAGGTGCGCGCACTGGTGGCGCGCGATTTCGAGCAGGCGTGGGCAGACTGCGACCTGATCCTCGCGCCGACAACGCCGACTGCGTCGTTCCCACTCGGCAGCCTTAATGACGACCCGCTGACGATGTATCTGAATGACGTATTTGCGGTGCCCGCATCGCTCGCCGGTCTCCCGGCAATGAGCGTTCCCGCGACGCTCAACGAAGACGGCCTGCCGCTCGGCCTTCAGCTGGTCGGCAAGCCGTTCGACGAGCAGACCGTGCTCGATGCCGGCCTCGCGATCCAGCAGCGCGCCGGGTTCGATCGCGCACCGGAGAAGTGGTGGTAGGATGACCTTCACCGTCGTCTTCGCGACCATCTTTCTCGTCGCCTTCGTGATTATCGGCGGCGTGGTGATGTACCTCTCGAAAACGATTGAGCACGGCGAGGCGCGGTTCGACAGCACCGGCAAAGAAATCAAGAATGAGCCGAAAGACCGAGGCCCCGCTAGGCCTGCACAGCGGCTCGATAGCGACAACACACCAATTCAGGTGAAAGACGATGAGTAACTACCGCATCCAGGGCGCAACCGGCGAGTGGGAGGTCGTGATCGGCCTCGAAGTACACGCGCAGGTCACCTCCAACGCAAAGCTGTTCTCGGGCGCTTCGACCGCGTTCGGCGCGGAACCGAACAGCCAGGTCAGCCTGGTGGATGCGGCGATGCCAGGGATGCTGCCCGTGCCCAACCGTGAGTGCATTCGGCAGGCGGTGCGCACCGGATTGGCGATCGAGGCGCAGATCAACAAGTGGAGCCGGTTCGACCGCAAGAACTATTTCTACGCCGACCTGCCGCAGGGCTACCAGATCAGCCAGCTTTACCACCCGCTGGTGGGCGAGGGGCAGCTGCATATCGAGGCCGACGAGAAGGCCGGAATCCCGCAAGACAAGGTGATCGGGATCGAACGGATCCATGTCGAACAGGATGCGGGCAAGCTGATGCACGACCAGCATCCGACCATGTCCTATGTCGATCTCAATCGCAGTGGTGTCGCGCTGATGGAAATCGTCTCCAAGCCCGACATGCGCTCTCCGGCAGAAGCCGGGGCCTATGTCCGCAAGCTGCGCTCGATCCTGCGCTATGTCGGGTCGTGCGACGGCAATATGGAAGAAGGCTCGATGCGCGCGGACGTCAACGTCTCGGTGCGGCGTCCGGGCGAGGAATTCGGGACGCGCACCGAAACCAAGAATGTGAATTCGGTGCGCTTCGTCATGCAGGTGATCGAATACGAAGCGAACCGCCAGGTCGACGTGATCGAGGGCGGCGGGACGGTCGATCAGGAGACCCGCCTGTTCGATCCGAACACCGGCACGACGCGCACGATGCGGTCGAAGGAAGACGCTCATGATTATCGCTATTTCCCCGATCCAGACCTGCTTCCGCTGGAGCTGGAGGACTCGTTCCTAGAGGAATGCCGCGCGAGCCTTCCCGAACTGCCGGATGCCAAGCGCCAGCGTTACGAGCAGGAGCTGGGCCTCAGCGCCTACAATGCGCGCGAACTGACCGCCGAGGTCGAGACTTTCGCGCGGTTCGAGACGCTGCTTTCGGTCGCCGCGGCCAAGATCGGCAAGCCGGAGGCCAAGATCGCGACGCAGGTTGCGAACTGGGCGCTTTCGGTGGCGCCGGGCGTAGTGAAGGGGCTGGGCGAGGAAGCGAACCTCGCCAACTCGACCCCGGAAGCCCAGGCGGCGATCCTCGCCATGCAGGACAAGGGCGAGATTTCCGGCGGGCAGGCCAAGGAGATCTACGAGATCGTCCTCAAGGAAGGCGGCGACCCGGAGAAGATCGCGGACGAGAAGGGCCTCAAGCAGGTCTCCGACACCGGGGCAATCGAAACTGCGATCGACGAAATCCTCGCCAGCAACGAGGACAAGGTCGCCGAATACAAGGGCGGGAAGGACAAGCTGTTCGGCTTCTTCGTCGGCCAGACGATGAAAGCGATGCAGGGCAAGGCGAACCCGCAGGTGGTCAACCAGATCCTGAAGGACAAGCTGGGCTAGGGCTTAGCCCGAGCGGGAATAGGCTTCCTTCATCCAGCCTTTGACCTCGTCATCGAAATCAGCCGAGCTTTCGATCCGGACGCGGTGACTGCACATTGCGTTGTAGGCTTCGAGCCGACCTTGCGGTTCGTCGCCTTTCAGCGCGAGGCCGAGGTCGATCCGGGTCTTGGTCGCGGGCGTGATGAGGGCAAACTGTTTCTTGCGGCGCAGGCTCACGCTCGCTTTCTTGGGTCCGACCTCGACATCCTTGCCGAGCGATTGGGCGTATGCGAGGATCTCCACATAGAGCGGGCGCAGATCGGCCTTTGCTCCCGAATATTGCGCGGCGACAAGGTCCAATTCCTCGCCCGTCTCGCGCGCTTTCGATACGATGAGATTGGCGAAGCCGTGGGTCACGCCGTGGTCTTGCTTCAGCAGTTTCATCATCTCGCCATGCTTCTCAAGCCCGCTGGCACGGAGGATTGAGATCCACTCGTCCAGCGGTTTGCCGGTCTTTTCTGGAATGTTCGCAAGCATGGTTGCGAGTTGGTCGTCGGGTGATGCGGCCATGGTGATTTCCTCTCCGTCTCAGAGTTTCTCGATAACATCGAACGGCCAGTTTTCGGACCGGCTGACCTTGGGTGTGAGCGGCTGCGCCAGACCCATCAGGCCGAGCATCAATCGGGTGCCGAAGCCCGCGCCGCCATTTTCCGCGACCGACTTGAGCGTGTTGACGATGAACTTGCCGCCCTGCGCCATGCCCTTTTCGGTCTTGGTGCCAGCAGGAACATTGGTGGTGATGAGCGAGAAGTCGGTCCCGCCGCCTGCCTCGACCAATTCGTAGGTTACGGTGCAGGGCGGATCGTCATGGCCGGTAAACTTGAAGGTGTGCGAATAGCGATGCGGCGGCGAGAACTCGATCACCTTGCCGACGACCGTGCGGTACTTGCCGTTGGTCGTCTCCATCGCGATCGGCGCACCAACCTCCATCTCGCCCGGCGTGCGGCAGACGGAGCCGAAAAAGAACGGCAAGACCTCGTCGGTCTTCACCAACTCGTTCCAGACCGTCTCGATCGGTGCTTCGATATGCACCTTGTAGACCGCCTTGGGCGCGGTGCCTCCCCCATCCGTCATTCGTTCCCCTCCTTCTTGGCTGCGCGCTCGGCAGCGTATTTGATCGACGTCATTCGCGAAGCGAAATGCGCGCCATATTCCCCCAGCCAGCGATCCTGGATTTGCTGGATCGGGACCGCATTAAGATAGAGCTTGCGGGCGCGGCCGTCTTTCTCACTGACGACAAGCCCTGCGCGTTCGAGCACGTTGAGGTGCGACATGATCGCAATCCTGGTGACGTCGAACTGGCCCGCCAGCTTGCCGACCGTGACGCCCGGCTGGTCGCGCAGGAGATCGAGGATTGTCCGGCGCGTCGCGTGCGAGAGCGCGTGAAAAACCTCGTCCATATCATCATTAGTCATAATGTAATTACATAATTACATGTCGTGCCGTGAGTCAAGTTCAGATTGAGGGGAGAGCCACTGTGCCCATTCCGTCGCACTCTTCACAGGTCTGTGGAGATGTCGCTGCGATACAATTGGTTCGCCGGGCCGCGCTGCTATTTTACACTCGGGATTGAATACAGGGGTTTCACAAGATGACGAAAGTGGTTGCTGCGCTGGTCGGCGCGCCGTTGCTTGCGCTTGCATTAGCGGCGCCCGCAGCGGCACAGACGGACGGAAAAATGACGGATAAGGAATGGCGCGAATGGCAGCCCGACCCTTCCGCTCTGTCGATGCCGGTGCTCGAATTCGAGCCAGACGAAAACGACGAGAAGAATTACAAGAAGTACTATTACTTCAACCGCGAGGACACGAGCTTCGAGGTCGCGCTGGACGATATCCGTTTCTGCAACGAACTCGCGCGCGGTCTCGCCACGCAGAACTACTATCCCGATGCCGGCACGTCCGCGATGTATGGCATTGGCGGGGTGATCGGCGGCGCAATCGGCGGAGCGCTGGCGCAGGCGATCTACGGTTCGGCTGAGAAGCGCGCAAAGCGCCGCGTGAACATGCGCCGCTGCATGCACTTCAAGGGATACAAGCGCCACGGTATTTCAAAGGATCTCTGGAAAGAGTTCAATTTCGAAGAAGGCGGCACGACCATCGAGGAAAAGGACCGGCAGGAAATGCTGGCAACGCAGGCGCTCGTCGCCTCCAGCCAGCTCAACGGCAAGGAGGACATCGGGCTATGAGTATCGCAAAGCTGGCTCTGGGCGTCGCGGGTGCGGCGTTGATCGCAACCGGTGCTCCGGCCATGGCGCAGGACGACCTGCCGGAAATCGAGTTCGAAACGCAGATCATGAAGGACAGGGACGAGGTGCTCCTCGATCCCAACAAAGCTTATATCCTGCTGCAGTCGCCGGTCGCGATCCCCGCGACCTTCTTCAAGGTTCCGACCGACCTGGAGCGCGAAATCGTGGCCAACCAGCGCTCCGCAGCGCTTGAAAAGGCACGCGAGAAGTGGGCGAAGAAACAGGCGAAATACGAAAAGCACATCGCCCGCGCGAAGAAGCGCAGGGAAAAGCCGACGCAGAAGAAGCCGATCGAGCCGACCGAGGAAAACTTCTCTTGGACGCCGCCCGAGCAAATGATGATGTTCTCGCTCGGCCCGCTCAACCGCTTCGACAAGGGCAAGGGGCTTTCGCTTTACCTGCAGGAAGTGCCGCCGGGCGAATATGTCTATTACGGCACGACCAGCATGGGCCTCGGCGCGTGTGCATGCATGGGCACGGTCAAGTTCATGGCAGAGCCGGGCACGATCAATGCGCTGCGTTATGACGGCGTGTGGCTCGACAAGGACAGCAACGAGATAGGTCGTGGCAGACTGCCAGAAGGCGTCGACACCAACGACCAGCTCGTGCGGGTCGCGATGATCATCGAGCCGGTGGACGAAGCCGCTTACGATCCGCGTTTGCCGAAGGAGTGGATCAAGGATGCGCAGCTAGTCCCGATGCCGTTCGTGCCGAACTGGATGGGAGCGGAGATCAATCGCCTGGCGCCGATCCCGGGCGTGCTCGCCTACAACCGCGACGAGGTGATCGACGTTCAGGCCGAACTGGCCCGCCAAAAGGCCGAGGAAGAGCGTTTGGCCCGCGAAGCCGCAGAAGCCGAAGCAGAGGCCAAGGCGGAAGCAGAAGCCGCCGCACTGGCGGCAGTTGCTGCCGAAGCGGAGGGGCAAGGCGGGTCGGAAGGCGCATCAGAAGACTGATCTGCTCTCGCATTCAGCCAAAGAGAAAGGCCGCCGGAGCATCCTAGCTCCGGCGGCCTTTTCGTTGTTCGTTTGGTTGCGCCCAGGCTTAGCCTTCGCGTTCGCCGGTCAGCGGCATTGCGCCGAATGCGCCTGCATTGACGTTGCCTGTCAGCTGGTCGCCATCGACGGTTGCTTCGCAATCGAGCGTCATCGGCATCGGAACCGTCATGTTCATTTTCCAGGTCAGCTTGTTGCCGTCGATCTTGCCGTCTTCGACGTCCATCGAACCCATGCCGCCAGCCATCGAGCCGGTGAAGGTGTTGCCATCATCGCCAGGCACGACGGTGAAGGTGCCGCTCTGGTCGCCCATCGGGCTTTTCACGACGGTCTTGTAGGTTCCTGCAACAGACATTCGGTATCTCCTTAGGTGTCAGGCGATCCCTTCGCGAGCGGACCGCAAAATCTCTGCGCGCTTGTTTACACGTGTGTCAGTGGCGTTCAACCGGATTCCGGCGCATCGGTTCTTGGCAAAACAAAGGGCGGGAACCGCCATTGCGCGCTCCCGCCCTCCATGTTCTTCAATGCCGTAGCGTCATTCGTCGGCAGGCAGTTCACGAACCTCGACGGGCAGGCCGAGCCCTTCGAGTTGGTCCTTCACCTTGCTCGCATCGCCAACCACGACCCAGACGAACTTTTCGAGGTCGAGCGCCTCGCGAGCCGCGGCATCGAGGCTCCCGGTGGTCTGCGCCCGGTACTTCTCGACCAGCGTTTCGTAATAGTCGTCCGGGCGACCGAACAGCGCGTTCGATTGCAGCGCGGAAAGCACTGCGGGCGAGGTTTCGAACCGTCCCGGCAGCTCGCCGATCTCGGCGGCTACATTGCGGGTAAGTTCTTCCTCGGTCACGCCCCTGTCGGTCAGGAATTCGCTGACCTCGCGGCGCATTTCAGCAAGGGCATCGCCGGTCCTGTCGGCCTGCACGCCGCCGAAGATCTGGTAGACCACGGCGTTTTCGCGCGCCTGCGGACCGCCGCGCACGCCATAGCTCCACCCTTTCGTCTCGCGCAGGTTCATGTTGAGCCGGGCGAGGAAGTTCCCGCCGAGTGCATTATTGGCGTTTGTGAAGTCGATATAGTTCGCATCGCTCGCATCGAGCGGGGTCAGTTCGGCCCCGAGGATGAAGCTTTGCGGACTATTCGGGCGATTGACGAGGATGATGCGGTCGCCTGCGCTCGCCTGGGAGGCTTGCGTAAAGCTCTTCGTGCCTTTTGGCACGGCGGGCGCCTGCCAATCAGCGAAGACGGTGTTGAGCGCATCCACCACTTCGGACAGCGGCCGGTCGGATACGACGAAAACCTCGCCGTTATCGGGCCGGATCCAGCGGTCCTTGAAAGTGACGAGATCGTCGCGATTGATCGCCCCGACACTCTCGATCGTCGGCACGCCGCCATAGGGCGAACTGCCAAAGATCTCTGTCGTGATCGCCCTGAAGGCGATGCCCTGCGGCGATTTCATCTGCTGGCGAATGCCGGTGATGGTCTGCGCCCGCACACGTTCAAGATCGTTCTCGTTGAAGGCGGGTTCGCGTACGATATCGCTCAAGAGGTCGAGCGAGGGCACGAGATTGGCCGACAGGGCCGAGAGCGTGAAAGTCGAACGATCGGAGCCGCCACCGGTGGAGATGGTGAGGCCCAGCCGCTCCTTCGCTTCGGCGATTTCCTGCGCCGTCATTTCGGCGGTGCCTTCATCGAACAGCGACATGGTGAGGTCTTCCAGTCCCGGCTTGTCCGCCGGATCGGCAGCCGAGCCCGCGTTGAAGGACAGCGTCACATAGGTCGCGGGAACGGCGTTGCGCTGTGCGTAAGTCACCTGCATCCCGTTCGCGAGCGTCGCGCGCTCGACATCGGGAAAATCGAGCTGTGCGATCGTATCGATCGGCGGAGCAGGGCGGACCTTTGTGACGGTGATTTCCTCGGCTTCTCGGTCGCGCTCGCTTGCATTGTCGTCCGCACCCTCGACGCTTGCCGCTTCCTCGTATTCCTCGTCGCGCTCACCCGGTTCGAGCACGAGTGTGAAGGCAGGCTTGGTCATCCAGCGCTGCATCGCACCCTTCACGTCCGCAGGCGTGAGCGTTGCGAGCGTATCGAACTGCCGCTTGTAAAAGCCGGGGTCGCCAGCGAGCACTTCGCCGCGCGCCAGCGCAACAGCCTTGCCGCCGAAGCCGCCGACCTGTTCAAGGCCTCTGATCGTGCCTGCAAGCTGGCTGGTCGCGGCGCGCCGGACCTCGTCCTCGTTTGGGCCTTCGGCGATGTATTCCGCGATCAGTTCATCGAGCCGTTTCTCGAGCGTTTCGAGCTCGACGCCCGGCTTGAGCGTTGCGCTGACGAGCAGGATACCGACGCGCTGGAAATCGAAATTGCCTGCGCCGACGCCTACCGCAAGCTGCTCGTCGCGCACCAACACCTCGTCAAGCCGCGAGGAGGCGAGGCCGCCGAAAATGCTTGCGCCGATATTGAGCGCGGTCAGTTCTTCGCTGGTGATCCCGGGAACGGCCCAGTATTTGGTGATGGTAGTGGCCGCCACTTGGTCGCGCATGACGCTGCGCTTGTCTTCGCTGAGTTCGGGCACATCGGCCATTGCGGGATTGTTGACCGGGCCGCGCGCGATCTCGCCGAACCACTTTTCGACCAGCGGGCGCGCTTCGTCGGCGGAGATATCGCCTGCAAGCACCACGGTGGCGTTGTTCGGTCCGTATTTGTCGCGGAACCAGCCGCGCACATCCTCCATCGAGGCGCTGTCGAGATCGGCCATCGAGCCGATTACCGAGTGCCCGTAGGGGTGGCCTTCGGGGAACATGTTTTCGAGGATTTCATAGAAGACAAGGCCGCCCGGCTGGTTGTCGCCCTGACGCTTTTCGTTCTGGACGACGCCGCGCTGGTTATCGAGCTTCTCCTGCGTCACCGCTCCGAGAAGATATCCCATCCGGTCGCTTTCGAGCCACAGGATACGTTCGAGCGCGGGACGCGGAACTGTCTGGAAATAGTTGGTCCGGTCGAAATTGGTGGTGCCGTTGTAATCGGTCGCCCCCATTTCCTGGAGGTACTGGAAATAGTCGTTGGGCGCGTTTTCCGATCCGTTGAACATCAGGTGTTCGAACAGGTGGGCAAAGCCGGTCTTGCCTTCCGGCTCGTCCTTCGAGCCGACATTGTACCAGACGGCGACGCCGACCACCGGCGCCTTGCGGTCTTCGTGCACGATCACGGTCAGGCCGTTTTCGAGCTGGAATTCCTCATAGGGGATCGCAACCTGCGAGACGAGCTCGGTAAGGCCGCTTTCATTCGCGGCAGCCGACTGCGCTTCGGCCGGCGCGGTCGAACTGGCCGAGGCGAGCGGCGCGCGGTCGTATGAGCACGCGGTGGTGAGCGGCAGCGTAGCAAGCGCGATCGCTGCAAGGCTGGTGGACGGTCCGGATTTCAGGAAGGACATGACTTTACCCCTATCTCTGCAATGTCGATTGGCACACACCCTGCGGTGCTGCGGCTCGTATTACAAGGTTGAAATAGCTAGCGTTCGTGACGGTGTAACGCCGCTTCGCATTGGCGAGCACGTCTTCGCGCCAGAAGTATACCGGCTTCAATTGGTGATCGACGAACAGCCGCATCTGGTCTGTGTGGTGCGGGCTTTCGGGCCGCGTGATCGCGGCGCCGAATGGCTGGATGGAGCGGGATTGAACTGGTTCGCCGTCATTCCATTCGACCCACTGGATGAAGCTGTCGCCATGAACGAGGCTGAGGCGTCCGTCCTCATCGACTTGCCATGTTGTCGATGCGCGCAAGGTGTCCGAGCCGCCATCCAGTGGCAGGTCCACACCGTTCTGTCGCAGGCGGAGCAGGTCGCTCATCGGCGGATCGAGCCGGCCGAAATGCTCCATCAAGTGCTCAGCCGATTTTTCGAGCAACTCGCGCAAACCGGGCATTTCGCTCTTGTTCTGGTACTCCGCCGACATGAAGTCGCGGATCATCAGCAGGGCGAGCGCATCGGCGCGGCCCTGGTTGTCGGCGGTGAAATCCCATTCGAGCAGAATGTCGCGCGCCCGGCTTGCAAGCTGCGCGTCTTTCATCGTCGGCTCGCCAAAGTCGAGTTCCTCGAGCGCATCCCACAGGTCCGCGACATAGCCCTCGCGCTCGTATGCGGTGTCGTACTTGATACGGCGCAGTGATTCTTCGTCGAGCAGGCTAGCTTGCGAAAGCAGCTTGTATGCTCGCCGCGATCGGTTGGTTTGCTTGCGCTCGACACCGAGGATCGGGGAGACGCTTTCCGGATCGATATCGTCGCTTGCACCTGCGGCGGTGTAGGGTTCGTTATTGGCATTATAGAGCCAGCCCGATCCCGGGTTGATGACCTTTGGAATCTCCTCGTAATCGACTGTTCCCTGCCAGATCAGATCCGAGCGCGAACCGTCGAGCACGCCGCGCCAGTTGGCCGTTACGTCTTCGGGTCGGTCTGGGATCGCTGCGTTATAGACATAGGCGATGTTCCCTGCCTCGTCGGCATAGATGAAATTGGTCGAAGGAATCGCGAGCCGTGCGATCTGCTCCTGCCATTCGTCGAAACTGGTTGCCTTGTTGATTCGGTAATATGCGTCGAGCTGCTCGACGCTGCCCATCCCGCCATAACGGATGGCGAAAAAGCCTTTGTCATTCTCGATCACCGGGCCGTGAACGCTGCGGTGGATTATGCGCGGGATCGGCAGCACTACCGGACCCATGCGCACCGGGAGAAAAACCGTTTCGCTTTCGAGATCGCGCCACTCGCCGTCGAGCCGGTATTGCGAGCCGTCTTCATTCATCTCGAGCTTGTAGATATCGGTCATGTCCGGACGGTTGACCGTGTTGGTCCAGCCCAGATGCTCATTGTGGCCGAGGAAAGGGAAGGGTGAGCCGGGGAAATTGGCTCCGGTGAAGTGCCAGCCTTCCTCGCTTTCGACCGTGAGTTCGTACCATGCGACCCCGCCGCGCAGCGGCTGGTGCGAATTCGAGATCAGGGTGGTCGGCCCCCCGGATCTGTCGGGCGCGACAGCAAAGGCATTGGAGCCGAGCAGCGCTGCATCTTCGCCCCAGGGGAGCGGATGAATACCCTGATGCGCCTGCTCGGTCGGTTGCTCCGCTCCTTCGCTGCCTTCACGAGGGAAGCCGGGAATGTCGGGTCCGTATTCGCGGCGCAGTTCCTCGCCTTCGACCAACGGCCCGATGACATTGCCGAGCCCGAAGAAGAACGGCTGTCGCAAGACGAAGCCCGCAGCGACGTCCTCTCCCGCGACCGGGAAAAGGTTGGCGAGCTTGACCTCGTCAGGATGATCTTTTGCGTACTGGTTCAGGCCTGCGGCGTAGGCTTCGAATAGAGCGCGCGTATCGGCGGGAAGCTCCGGATATTCGCGCTGCGCCGTGCCGCGTGCATCGAGCAGGTGGTAGACGTAATCGAAGGTCGCGCCCTCTTCGCCCGCGATTGCGCCGTATCGCCCGCGGCTCATCGCGACCACGTCCTGCAAGGTAAAGAAGTCGTCCTCTGCCTGAGCGATGGCGACGCCGAATGCGACGTCCGCGTCGGTCTTGCCGTAAATCTTGGGCACCCCGAATTCGTCGCGCACGATCTCGGCGGTGTAAACGCGGTCGGGCTGGGGGTCGGTTTTCTCGGCCGCCATCGGTTCCCAGGATGCGAGCACTACGAAGCCGACAACGAACACCACCAGCAGCGCCCAGGCCGCGCGCTTGATCCATACCATTTCGCGAATTCTCCAACTCTCTTGTCGGCTCGCAGGATTGCGCGGAGGGGTGGGGAGGTCAAGCGATCAAATAGGGGGAACCCGACCCTTGCAAAGCTGGGCGTCGAACCCAACTAGCCAAGCAACACACCTGCGTCGCAAAAAAGTTTCGCGACGCCTTGTGTTGCAGAAATGCAACACTATCTGAAGTGAGCCATTTTATTGAGGGGTACTTCATGAACATTGAAAAGTTTACTGACCGCGCGAAGGGTTTTTTGCAGAGTGCGCAGACTGTTGCGATCCGCATGAGCCACCAGCGGATTACGCCGGCTCACCTTTTGAAGGCGTTGCTTGAGGATGAGGAGGGCATGGCTGCCCAGCTGATCCAGCGCGCGGGCGGCAATCCGGGTGTTGCGATCACCGAGGTGGACAATGCGCTGGCAAAGATACCGGCTGTGTCGGGATCGGGCGCGCAGGCGACGCCCGGGCTCGATAACGATGCGGTCCGGGTGCTCGACCAGGCCGAGCAGCTGGCGGAGAAGGCGGGCGACAGTTTTGTGCCGGTGCAGCGTCTGGTGCAGGCGTTGGCTTTGTCGGACGGCAACGATGCCGGCAAGGCTCTTAAGTCTGCGGGCGTTGATGCCAAGGGGCTCGAAGCGGTGATCCAGGAGGTGACCGGCGGTCGCACGGCGGACAGCGCGAGCGCGGAAGAGAGCTATGACGCGCTCAAGAAATACGCCCGCGATCTCACGCAGGCCGCGCGCGATGGCAAGCTTGATCCGGTGATCGGGCGCGACGAGGAAATCCGCCGCACGGTCCAGATCCTTGCCCGGCGCACCAAGAACAATCCGGTCCTGATCGGCGATCCGGGCGTGGGTAAGACGGCGATTGCCGAAGGTCTCGCGCTGCGTATTGCCAATGGCGATGTGCCCGACAGCCTGAAGGGCCGCACGCTGATGGTGCTCGACATGGGCGCGCTGATTGCGGGTGCGAAATATCGCGGCGAGTTCGAGGAGCGGCTGAAGGCCGTGATCGACGAGGTGAAGAATTCCGACGGGCAGATCATCCTGTTCATCGACGAGATGCACACGCTGATCGGCGCGGGCGCGAGCGAGGGTTCGATGGATGCCTCGAACCTGTTGAAGCCCGCATTGAGCCGCGGCGAGCTGCACGTCATCGGTGCGACGACGCTGGACGAGTACCAGAAATATGTCGAGAAGGACGCAGCCCTCCAGCGGCGCTTCCAGCCGGTCTATGTCGATGAGCCGAGCGTGGAGGATACGATTTCGATCCTGCGCGGTCTGAAGGAGAAATACGAGCTGCATCACGGTGTGAACATCACCGACAATGCGATCGTGGCCGCAGCGCAGCTTTCGGACCGTTACATCCAGAACCGCTTCCTGCCCGACAAGGCGATCGACCTGATGGACGAGGCGGCAAGCCGCATCCGCATGGAGGTGGAGAGCAAGCCCGAGGAGATCGAGAACCTCGACCGGCGGATCATCCAGCTCAAGATCGAGGAGTCCGCGCTTGCCAAGGAAACCGACGATGCAAGCAAGGACCGTCTCGAAGCCTTGCGCAAGGAGCTGGCCGAGCTTGAGCAGCAATCCTCCGAGCTGACCACGCGCTGGCAGAATGAGCGCGACAAGATCCATGCCGAGGCGCGGATCAAGGAAGAGCTCGATGCGGCGCGGCTCGAGCTTGAACAGGCCCAGCGTGAGGGCGACCTGCAAAAAGCCGGCGAGCTGTCCTATGGCAAGATCCCGCAGCTTGAAAAACAGCTCGAGGAAGCGCGCGGCGCGAATGAAAATGCGCTGCTGCGCGAGGAAGTGACCGAAGAGGACATCGCCTCTGTCGTGTCGCGCTGGACGGGCGTTCCGGTCGACAAGATGATGGAGGGCGAGCGCGACAAGCTGCTCAAGATGGAAGAGTTCCTGGGCAAGCGCGTGATCGGTCAGGCGCAGGCGGTCGAGGCCGTCTCAAAGGCCGTGCGCCGTGCGCGTGCGGGTCTGCAGGATCCGAACCGCCCGCTCGGCTCGTTCCTGTTCCTCGGGCCCACCGGCGTGGGCAAGACCGAGCTGACCAAGGCGCTGGCCGAGTTCATGTTCGATGACGAGCGCGCGATGGTGCGCATCGATATGAGCGAGTTCATGGAGAAGCACTCGGTCGCAAGGCTGATCGGCGCGCCTCCGGGCTATGTCGGCTATGACGAGGGCGGGGTGCTGACCGAAGCGGTGCGCCGTCGTCCCTACCAGGTGATCCTGTTCGACGAGGTCGAGAAGGCGCACAGCGACGTGTTCAACGTGCTCTTGCAGGTGCTCGACGACGGCCGCCTGACCGACGGGCAGGGCCGCGTGGTCGACTTCTCGAACACGCTCATCATCCTGACCTCGAACCTGGGCAGCCAGTTCCTCTCGAACCTGCCCGATGATGGCAAGGTCGCTGATGTCGAAGACCAGGTGATGGACGTGGTGCGCGCGCACTTCCGCCCCGAGTTCCTCAACCGGCTCGACGAGATCATCCTGTTCCACCGTTTGAGCCAGGAACACATGGCGCCGATCGTCGAGATCCAGGTGGCCCGCGTGCAGAAGCTCCTGAAGGACCGCAAGATCACCATCGAACTCACCGATGCCGCCAAACGCTGGCTCGGCCGGGTGGGCTACGATCCGGTTTACGGCGCACGGCCGCTCAAACGCGCGGTCCAGCGATACGTCCAGGACCCGCTGGCCGAAATGCTGCTCGAAGGAAAAGTCCCCGACGGCAGCACCGTCAAAATCGATGAAGGGGATGGCGAGCTGAAATTCACGCCGGTTCAGGAGTAATCAGCTCGCGCAACTTTCTGTCGCATTTGTGAACGCTTATGCGCGAGGGGTGGTTTGTTTCATACGAACCACCCCTCTTTGTATTTAATGCAAAGTCACAATCGCCCGAAATTACCAGTCCGATTCCTTTCTGTGGGATTAACGCAACACGAGTCCGAAAAGTTTGCTGCGCCCCCGTGGTTCTTTGACTTCAAACAGTCGCTATTGCACTAATCCGCCACCGCAGGGGCTTTGTCGCGCCACGAGCAGGGGATTCTCCAGCCGCTTTGCTGCCAAAGTAGGGATGGGGATAGGTGTCTCGCCGCGAACCAAAGTTCCGGTTGTCGCAACTGGAGTTATCATGAAAAAGTTTCACAGCAATTCCGTGAAGGCGCTCGCGTTCTCGGCTTCGGCCATCGCGTTTGTCATGGCGGGGCCAGTGTCCGCACAGGACGAAGGCGAAGAAGGCCAGGAGCAGGCCGAGGAAGATGAAGAGCAGGTCGATGTCGGTACCGACGCTTCCGGCCAGACGAACCAGGGCGGCGGGATCACCGTTACCGGTTCGCGTATCGTCCGCGATACGTACAGCTCGATTTCGCCGCTGCAAGTCCTGTCCACGGAAAACCAGCAGGCGGTCGGTGCTTTCGACCCTGCGCAAATCCTTCAGCGCTCGGAAAGCGCTGCCGGTCAGCAGATTGACGCCACCTTCCAGGGCTTCGTTCTCGACAATGGCCCGGGTTCGCAAACGCTGAACCTGCGCGGCCTCGGTGCCGACCGTACGCTTCTCCTTCTGAACGGCCGCCGTCTGGCTCCCGCCGGTGTGGAGGGTGCTCCGACGAACCCGTCGCTGAACCTCATCCCGTCGACCCTCGTAGATCGCTACGACCTGCTGCTTGACGGCGCATCGTCGGTCTACGGCTCGGACGCTGTGGCTGGCGTGGGTAACCTCATCCTGCGCAAGGACTTTGACGGTCTCGAGCTTCAGGCAAACGGCAACATCAACCCGGGCGGCGCTGGCGAAGACTACGTTGTCAGCGGTGCGTGGGGCTTCAACACCGACCGTGCTTTCTTCGGCATCGGGGCGGAATACGCCTTTCGTGACGAGGTTACGCTTGGTGATCGCGATTTCCTTAGCGGTTGCGACACCCACTATGAAGTCGACCAGAACGGCAACATCCTGACCATCGACCTCTCGGACAACGCAGCTATCCAGGAAGACTCCGGCACAGGCATCCGCATCGCCGAGGATGAGTGTAAAGTCTCTGGTATTTCGGGCCGCGTATTCAACCCGTTCACTCGTCTGGGTTCGTTCTACTTCCCGACCAATGGCAACATCGCCAATATTCCGGGCCTGAACTTCGGTGAGAACACCAACCTCAACGGTCTTGATGTCGACCTGAACGGCGACGGCATCCGCGATGTCGATTTCCGCAACGTCAACAACAACGCTGCCAACCTCGACCGGACGTTCATTTCGCAGCAAAAGCTGATCAACGTCTTTGCATACGGTGAATACACTTTCCCGGGTGAAGCGAACATCACGCCCTATTTCGAGGCGAACTACAGCCGCGCGGAAATCAGCCTGCCGAACACCGGCACGCCGCAGGTCTTCCCGTCGGTGCCCGGCAGCAACGCGTTCAACCCGTGTAACCCGAACGCTGCAGGCGGTGCAGACTGCCGTGAAGCAGACAACAACTTCCAGTTGGCGTCCGACCCGGACATTTTTACCCGTGACCTTGACGGCGACGGTGATCCGGATGTGAGCCCGCTTTCGTTCGGCTTCCCGTTCGGTCTTCCGACGACTCCGATCTTTACGATCCGCGGCGACCGCAACAATGTTGAGGTGATCCAGGAGCAGTATCGCGGCGTTCTGGGTGTTCGCGGCGACCTGCCGTTCATTGGGTCGAGCTGGACTTTCGATTTCTCGGGCGTCTTCTCGCGCTCGGAAGGTTCGTCGACCCGCGACGGTATCCGTGAGGACCGTCTGGCTCTGGCAATCGGTATCGACCCGACCGCCGACTTCGACGGCGACGGTGTCTTCGATAACGATGGTGACGGCATTGCCGACGACTACGACAACAATGTCGACTTCTTTACCGCACCGATCGGTGTCTGCGACACTTCGGCACTTGCTAACCCCGGTGCTGCAGCGCCTGACCTTGCTCAGGGCTGCGTGCCGGTGAACCTGTTCTCGCCCAGCGTGCTGGGTGCGACCATCGGCGACTTCGAAAGCCAGGCCGAACGTGACTACCTGTTCGACCAGCGTTCGTTCGACACCACTTACGAACAGATCATCCTGTCGGGCTTCATCACCGGCGACCTGTTCGAACTGCCTGCCGGTCCGGTCGGTGTCGTGATCGGTGCGGAGTACCGGGAAGACACGATCGACTCGAGCCCGAACTTCCAGGCTTCGAACGGTCTGTTCTTCGGCTTCTTCGCCGATGGTGGTGCAACCGGTTCGCGCTCGGTCGCTGAGGCTTTTGGTGAAATCGACATTCCGCTGATCGCTGGCGAAACGCTCGTCGAAGAGCTCACGGTCAACCTGTCCGGTCGTCTTACCGACGACGAGTTCTACGGCACCAACGGCACCTACTCGATCAAGGGTGGCTGGCGTCCGGTCGCACCGCTGCTGCTCAAGTTCAGCTACGGTACTTCGTTCCGTGCGCCGAACCTGCGCGAGCTCTTCCTGCGTAACCAGTCAGGCTTCCTGACGCTGTTCGATCCTTGCGCCGTTCCTGACGCCGCATTCGTTGGCGGTCAGTAC
This sequence comes from Erythrobacter sp. THAF29, assembly GCF_009363635.1. GTDB lineage: Bacteria > Pseudomonadota > Alphaproteobacteria > Sphingomonadales > Sphingomonadaceae > Erythrobacter. The sequence continues at coordinate 1,133,198 of NZ_CP045392.1, forward strand.
AACGCCGCGACCGACGAGCGCGATCAGTTCGTTCTCGACAACTGCATCCGCGAAGGCCGCGATCCGACCACGGCAGGTATCGATGACCAGGGCCTCAACACTTTCCAGACCAACAGCGTCGAGCTGACCTCTGGTGGTGTTGTGCCACTTGGTGCACCGCTCGATCCCGAGACTTCGCGTTCGATCACGACTGGTTTCGCTTTCGAGGAAAGCTTCGCAAGCGGTTTCGATTTCGCGTTGAACTTCAACTACTACGACATCGAGTTGAAGAACTCGATCATCGAACCGAGCGGTCAGTTCATCATCAACGACTGCTACAACCGCGACGACGGTGTTCGTAGCCAGTTCTGCGATCGTATCGGCGTATCGAGCCAAGGACGAATGCTGGTTTCCGACGTGTTCCAGGGCTTCCTGAACCTCGACCAGGAAAACGTGCGCGGCATCGATATCAACGCGTCGTTCGGCTATCCGGTGATGATCGGCAGCTCGGAGTTCGACCTTGGTCTGAACATCCGTGCCAACCATCTGATCGAACGGTCGAGCCTCTTCACCAATGACGACGGATCGATCGCATTCGACGATGATGCAGGCGAGTTCGGCTTCCCTAGCTGGACCGGTCGTGCAACCTTCACGGTCGATTACGACGATTTCCGTTTCACCTGGCAGACCCGTTACATCGGCGATGTTGAGCAGCAGGCTGACGGCATCGATCCGCTGTCTGACGCTTTCGGCAACGGCCCGGACGGAAATCCCACCGGATTTACGGGTGACACCTGCCTTGGTGGCGGTACGCCTGGCTTCCTGGTGCCGGGTGCAACCGGAAGCGGTGCCATCGCCGGCACGGGTATCTTCTGCCGCGACGTCGGTTTCGCCGATGAATGGTTCGAGCATACCGCTTCGATCCGTTGGGATAACGGCACGATCCGCATCATCGCGGGTGTGACCAATATCTTCGACACCGATCCGCCGCTCATCGATACCAACGAAGTGTTCGGCATCTCGAACACTCCGATCGGTAATGGTTACAACCTCGACGGACGCGAATTCTTCGGCCAGCTCCTGTACAGGTTCTAAGCCCTAGAAAAAGCTCGTTCGAGCAAGAAAAAGGCGGCCTCTCGCACTTGCCGAGAGGCCGCTTTTTTGATTTACTGCTCCGAGTTCGAGCCGCTGGACGGGAGGCCAGGCGACTCATCCGAACGCCATTCCTTTCTCAACCTGGAAGAGTTTGAAACATGAAGCTTTTTAAAGCCCCCCTGATGGCCGCAATGGTCGGTGTATCCGCCATTGGCCTCAGCGTCGCTGCACCCAGCGACACGCAGGCGCAGGCCAGCGTTCCGATTGATGTCTGGGCGCTGCGTGACGTCGTCAACGCCGTGCAGGTTTCACCCGACGGCCAACACGTGCTCGTACACAAGGTGGAAAGCCGCGAAGGCGAATACCTGCTCGAAATCTACAACACCAATGACCTTTCCAAGCCGGTCCGTCGCCTCAATGCGGATCCGATGGAGATCATCAGCGCCCAGTGGGTCAGCGACAATTTCATCTTCGGCACCGCCTGGCAGATCAACCGCGAGCAGGTGAAACGCCCCGAACAGGACATTCGCGATTACCTCGCCTTCTCTTATGACCTTGAAAAGAACAAGTTCAGCAAGTCGGATGGCGAATTCCAGCTGATCAGCACGCTCCCGAACGAACCGGACAAGATCCTGATCGGCGGGGGCAATGCCATCCCGGATCCGACGGGGGTTGATCCGTTTGCGGCATTCCGCCCGCGGGCCTATTACAAATTTAACCTGAAAACCGGTGGCAAAGAGCTCGTCCTGAAGGGCAACAGCAAGTTCCCGGTCGTGCAGCGCTGGGATAGCGATGGCAACCCGCGCTATACCTCGACGCTCGATCGTAGCGACGGAAAGCTGAAAGAGTACTACCGCAAGCCGGGCGACAGCTCATGGACCTTGTTCCAGGAAACCGATCTTGAGGACCAGGGCAACCTGTACCGTGTCCTTGGCGGCTTCCACGGTATCGCCGGCTTCAGCGCCGAAGATCCGAATATCGGTTACCTGATCGACAACCGTAACGGCGAAGACAAGGCGGCTCTCTACGAGTTCGATTTCCGCACCGGACAGGTCGGTGAGAAGCTTGTTGCGGTCGACAATGCCGATATCATGGGTATTCGTACGCACTCTATCCCGGGCAACGACAAGCTCGTCGCCGCGCGCTATCCGGGTGCCAAATGGGAATATGCATGGTTCGACGCTGACGAGAAAGCGCTCTACGACGCGCTCGAGCAGCAAATCCCGTACGCACACCAGGTCTCGATCACCAGCCGCTCGACAGACGGCAAGACCATGATCGTGAGCAATCGCGGTCCGCGCGACCCGGGTTCGTTCTGGCTGGTCAAGGACGGCCAGCTTGCCAAGCTCGGCAGCCGCAACCCGCTCGTTAATCCGGAGCAGCTCTCGGACGTCAAGTTCATCCGCTATCCCGCTCGCGACGGTAAGATGATCCCCGCCTACGTGACCGTGCCGAAGGGCGAAGGTCCGTTTCCGCTGATCGTGATGCCGCATGGCGGCCCGCACGTCCCCGAAGTCGTCAGCTATGACGAATGGGGCCAGGTGCTCGCCAATGCCGGCTACATGGTTCTCCAGCCGGGCTACCGCATGACGGTGGGCTGGGGGCAGGACCACTTCGACAGCGCTTACGGCGAACACGGCGGCGCGATGCAGGACGACAAGGATGACGGCGCGCTTTATCTCGTCGAGCAAGGCCTAGTCGATCCGGACCGTATCGCGATGTTCGGTTGGTCTTATGGCGGTTATGCGGCGCTCGTCGCTCTGAGCCGTGAGAACAACATCTACCAGTGCGCGATCGCGGGCGCTGCTGTGGCCGATGCTGAAAAGCAGTATCTCGGCCGCCGCGATGGCGATCTCAAGGCTCTGGACGAGTGGTCGAAGCGCCGCGGGACGATCGGTATCAATCCGATCAACGAAGTCGCAAAGGTCAACATTCCGCTTCTGATGGTCCATCCTGAGGATGATCGTCGCGTGATGTATTACCACTTCAAGGACTACAAGAAGGCGTTCGAAGCGGCCGGTAAGCAGGGCCAGTTCGTGACCCTCGAAGATGCCGACCACTTCTACACCACGCTGATGTACAACCACCAGCAGCAGTTCTACACGAAGATGCTCGACTTCCTCGCCAATGATTGTGGCCCGGGCGGCCTCTGATCGGACGCGAATAGTCGCACAGAAAAGCCCGCGCTCTCAGCCGAGAGCGCGGGCTTTTTCTATGGGCGAGGGCGTTGGCTATCGCTGTGAGCGCAGCTCGATCCCTTGCGGGATGCGGCAAGCCGGTGAACCGTCCAGCCGACTGCCCATATGCAATAGGTCATAATCTTGAGTGCGGGGCTGGAAGATCAGCCCGATGTCGCCGGACGCGAGGAGGCCGGTGTCAGCGCCACTCCCAAAGAGCAAAGCCGGCTTTCGGATCGGCCCGAATGCCGCACGTGCGTAGAATATAGGCAGCTGGATTGCCGGGCGTCTTCGGCTGGCCAGACCTTGGTATTCCTCGTCTCGGGTTGGCTGAGAGAATCTGGCTTGCCGGCGATGACTTGCGTGATTGCCGGGAGCGTTCGCTCTACCGCTGCAGTATTCCGGAGGGGCTAATCCCGTCCTATCTGCGCTGGAACTCCATCCTCTCGATTTGAATCGGCGGCGTCCCGCATTTCGGAAATCCCACGACTACCGAGGTGTAGCGACGGTCTATGCCAAGCGATGTCGAGAAATCTAGCTCGGTTCATGCAAGCTCCGGCGAGATACCACTGGAACGAACCGCCAAGGGTGCGAAGGTGGACGAGAACAGGATCCATCGGGAACCCCGAGTTAGAGAAGCCGACCTGCAAGCTACTCTGCGTTGCGCAAAAAAAGAGCCGCGGTCCAAAGACCGCGGCTCCTCTTTTCGGTTCGATCTTCCGATTAGAAGCGGAAGTTCACACCTGCGAAGACCGTACGAGCGGTGTCGTAGATCGTCGGGAAGGTGTTACCGTTACCGAGCGGCGGACCCGACGAGGTCGAGACCGGCGGCTGCTCGTTGAGCACGTTCAGCACACCGCCACGCAACGTGATCACGTCGTTCAGGTCCGCGAAGAACGAGAGGTCGACGTAGTTCACTGCCGGCAGATTGTCATCGATCTCGGGGTTGGCCGGATTGGTTTCGTTCTCGGTGCCCGAGAAGTGACGCCATGCAACCGTCGCATCGAGGCCGAACAGGGTTTCCCAAGTCAGCTGTGCACGGTGACGATACTTCGGGTTCACCGGAGCAACACAACCGTTGTTGAGGAAGCCAGCGCACTCGATCGGCGTGTCACCCGGGAACGACGCGAAGTCGAACTTTTCGAGGTACGTGCCCGCGTAGTCGAAACGCAGGCCGCCGATGGAATCGATATCGGTGCGATAGCCGACCTGGACATCGAAACCAGAAGTTTCGAGCTCGGCGATGTTGAGGTTGGTCTGCTGGAAGCCAACACCCGGGATACCGGCGATAAGCGAACCGTTCGACGCACGAGTAATCAGGTTACAGAACGTCGGGTTACCCGTCGCAAGGCACTGATCGAGAGTGGTCTGGGCCGCGATACCTGCAGCGATGAAGCCGTCAACGGTAATGTTGAAGTAGTCCACCGAGACGGTCAGATCCGGAATGAACGAAGGCGTGAGAACCGCGCCAAAAGTCCAGGTATCCGATTCTTCCGGGTTCAGCTGCGGGTTACCACCTGTAATCGACTGGGTCTGACCCGAGATCACGTCAGGGACGTTGCCGTACTGCGCTGCAGTGACACCGGTGTTGGCGCAAGCCGCCTGCGATGCAGTCGGGAAAGCGCTGGCGCACGGGTCGAAGATCTGGTCTCCGTTCGAATTGGTTACCCCGTTGAGGTTCGGCAGGCCGGTGTTCTGACCAGTGAACAGTTCGATGACGTTCGGTGCACGAACAGCACGCTGGAACTGACCACGAAGCGTGATGTCTTCGACCGGAGCCCAGGTCAGCTGCACACCGAATGCATCGGTGTTGAAGCTGTTGGTCGTGCCGTTACCGTTCGTGGTGTAGTCCGAATAACGATACTGACCCGAAAGAGTCAGCTCTTCGAAGAACGGCGTGTCGGTGATCAGCGGAATCTGGAGTTCCGAATAGAACTCGTAGACTTCGACTGCACCTGCAACCGGAAGGGTTGCACCGCCGACACCGGTGAAGCCGCCGCCCGGAACCTGGCTGATCTCATCAGGGATCGATTCCAGAGTGTCTTCGCGATACTCGACACCTGCGAGGAAGGCGATACCTTCTTCGGAGAACGGCGAGCTGAAGCCGTATTCGCCAAGGTCGGCCTGGATGTTGGCTCCAACGACCAGCTGGGTCGTCTCACCGATCACGATGCCGACGCCCTGGATGAAGTCAAGCTGATCCTGGGTGACACGGCTGGTGCCATCCGGGTTACGCTGGAAGATGTTGTACGGCACACAGCCGCCCGACGGATCGGAGCAGACCACGTTGCCGTTGCCATCGTCCACAGCCAGGAATGCCTGCTGGACGTTCGCGACGATGAAGTCGTTGGTCGACAGCGAGCTGTCCGAAGTTTCGGCATACTGACCGAATGCTTCCCACGACCAAATGCCGTCGCCGAAGTCACCGCGCAGACCGCCGACAATACGGAACGCTGAGTTTTCGAGACGCGAGTTACGCGGACCGCCTTCAACGTTACGGTGCGAAGCAAAGAGGTTCGGCTTGATGACACCGTCCGCGATGTCCTGAGCCGAACAGTTAAACACTTCGGTGGCAAGGTCGATACCCGGTGTTCCGTTGATCAGCGGGTTGTCGCAGTTGATGTTCCAGATACCGAATGATGCGGACTCAGCGATCTGAGCGTCCGAGAAAACGTCCGTGTAGCTGATGTCGAGGAAGGCCTCGATGTTGTCGGCGATGTCGTAGTGCGCACGACCGTAGAGTGTGAATCGCTCCGAAGGACGCTGGAAGAAGTTGCGCTGACCGAAGTTGTAGAAATTCGATGGATCGCTCGGATCGAATGCCACGATCGTGCCATCTTCCAATTGGAAGGCATCGTCAACGTCGTCTTCGATACCGTCATCGACGAAGAAGTCTGCAAAACGACGGAAGTTCGACGAACCGACGCAGCCCGCGCCTCCAAAACTCGACCCAGAAGTCGAGGCACCAATCGTACAAGCCGAGAAGGAACGGTTATTCTGCGTAACCTGTTCGCGACGTTCGTAGCTTGCGTAAAGGGTGACGTTACCGCGGCCGTCGGCAGTGTTCGTGCCGATCATACCGGTGAACGTGTACTCGACGCCGTCAATGATCGGCTGTGCGACCGGCTGCTGTGCGGCAGCGGTGACGTTGTTGAAGAACTCGTTGCCGTTGCCGGTCTGCTGGAAGTTCCCCTGAACGTCGATCTCGACGCCTTCGAAGTCACGCTTGAGGATGAAGTTGGCAACACCGCCAACTGCGTCCGAACCGTACACGGCCGAAGCACCACCGGTCAGAACATCAACGCGTTCGACCAGCTGGGTCGGGATGAGGTCGAGGTTGGCCGACGAAATGCTCGAAGAACCGTAGGGAAGACGGCGGCCGTCGATCAGCACGAGGGTGCGAACTGAGCCGACACCGCGAAGGTTCAGCGTTGCCGTACCCGATGCACCGTTCGAAACCTCACCGGCCTGGCCGGCGAAAACCTGCGGCAGCTGGTTGACGAGGTCTTCGATACGAACGGTACCCTGCGCCTGGATCTGCTCTTCCGAAACGGAAAGAACGGGCGAAGCACCTTCGAGGTTGGGGTTAACATTGAGACGCGAACCGGTCACCAGAATCTGGTTGTCGCTGGTTTCTTCTGCCGTGTCACCATCGCTGGTAACTTCAGCATCCTGTGCGAAAGCCGGAGCCGACGACAGAACCAGACCAACCGCCAGTGAACCGGCGCTCAATCGGAGCTGCTTAGAGAATTTCATATGGTTTGTACCCTCATGATTGGTGTCCCGCTTGTGGCTAAGGACACGTTTAGGATGCAACCGGCCTGACCGTCCCTCTCTTGAAACGAACCGCTTCCATCCAATTCATCAGGAAAAAGAAGAGCAATGCCGTGCGCTTTGCGTCACGGAATCCACCCGTTCAGTCCCTGAGGTGGGCAATTACGCGTGTTGGATTAAGCAAGAAAGCGATGCGAGTGGATTTCACCAAATTGAAATCGCGGTGTAGCACCCATGCAACACTGTGTGTTTCCCAGAATTCGGCCATTTTTCCGCGTAAATGCGGGTTGATTAACGCCTTTCTGTCGCATTCATGTTTCGCACGGGCTCCGGCGGGGGTGGATAGGCCAGGTGCAAACTGTCATTGTTGCAACGCGAGAGGATGAAAAATGCACAAAAAATTAACCAAAATCAGCTTCTTGATAGCGCTCTCAAGTGTGGTGGCGGGGGTGCCAGTGATGGCTCAGGACGACCCGGCGGAGCGGATCGAAACGCCCGAAGTCGTCGGCAAGCTGTTCGAATGCCGTGCGATCGAGGAAGCGGAAGCGCGGCTCGCCTGCTTCGATCGCGAGGTCGGGGCGGTTTACGAAGCGCGGCAATCGCGCGAACTCGTGATCGCAGAGCGCGAAGACGTGGAGGAGGCCAGGCGCGGGCTCTTCGGCCTCAAGCTTCCCAAGATACGCATTTTCGGCGGCGGCGATAACGATGAGCTTGGCCAGATCAGCGCCACGCTGGCCGGCGCTACGAAGCTTGCCAACGGCAGGCATATTTTCGAGCTCGAAGACGGAGCGCGCTGGATCGAGACCGAAGACGCGCGCGGTTTTCGCAAGTTCAAGGCCGGCGACAGCATCGTAATCGAAAGGGCCGCTCTCGGCAGCTTCAAAGCTAAAGTCGATGGCAAGCGAGCCGTAAAGGTACGCAGGATCAACTGATCCGTCCGCCACGGCGATCGTGTCGTTGCCGGGATGAACGGTGCTGCGCGCCAGTCGCCCATGCCGTAGCGGCATCCTGATGCGGAGACAGGGCTTCTCACTTTCCCCGCTTGATTCCCTCCATCCGCTCCCATAGGCGAGTGGCAGAAAGCAACCGTTTACCCAAACGAGAGGATTCCCCGATGCCTACAGCCTATATCGTCGATGCCGTTCGCACTGCCGGAGGTCGCCGTGGAGGTCGCCTCGCCGGGATCCACCCGGTCGATCTTCTCGCCAAGTCCCTGGACGCGGTGGTTGAGCGCAGCGGCATCGATCCCAAGGCGGTCGATGATGTGGTCACCGGCTGCGTGACGCAGGCGGGCGAACAGGCCATGCAGGTTGGGCGCATGGGCGTTCTCGCCTCGAAAGTGCTCCCGCAATCGACCCCGGCGGTGACGATCGATCGGCAGTGCGGCTCTTCGCAGCAGGCGATCCAGTTCGCAGCCCAGGCGGTGATGAGCGGCACGCAGGACGTCGTGATCGCGAGCGGCGTCGAGAGCATGAGCCGCGTGCCGATGGGATCGAACGCGACCTTCCACATGAAGGAAGGCCTCGGCCATTACATGTCGCCGCAGCTCCAGGAAAAATATCCGGGCGTGCAATTCAGCCAGTTCATGGGCGCGGAGATGATCGCCAACAAGTACGATTTCTCCAAGGAGCAACTCGACCAGTTCAGCCTCGAAAGCCACGAGAAAGCAATCGCCGCAACGCAGGCCGGCGCTTTCGAGAACGAGATCGTGCCGGTCGAAGTCCAGACCCCGGATGGCGATGATATGCACACGGTGGACGAGGGGATACGCTTCGACGCCACGCTCGATGGGATTGCCGGTGTCAAGCTGATCTCGCCCGACGGAAAGATCACGGCAGCTTCGGCAAGCCAGATCTGCGATGGCTCTTCCGCTGTAATGGTAGTGAGCGAGGAAGCGCTGAAGCAGCACGGGCTTACCCCGCTTGCGCGCATCCATAATCTGACCGTGACTGCAGGCGATCCGGTCATCATGCTCGAAGAACCGCTTTTCGCGACCGACCGCGCGCTCGAACGGGCGGGCATGAAAATCGACGATATCGACCTCTACGAGGTCAACGAGGCTTTCGCCCCGGTCCCGCTCGCATGGCTCAAGCATACCGGCGCGGACCCGGACAAGCTCAACGTCCACGGCGGCGCGATCGCGCTCGGCCACCCGCTCGGTGCATCGGGCACTAAGCTGATGGCGACTCTGGTCCATGCGCTGAAGCGTCACGACAAAAAGTACGGTCTCCAGACGATGTGCGAAGGCGGCGGTGTCGCCAATGTCACGATCGTCGAGTCGCTCTAGTTCAAACCCCAAGCATCTGAAATCTGAGAGGATTATCTTAATGGAAGTTTCAGCCAATACCCCCGCTGTCGTCACCGGCGGTGCATCCGGCCTCGGCGCGGCGACTGCGCGCGCGCTCGCAGCAAAGGGCGCGAAAGTCGCGATCTTCGACATGAACGAGGAGAAGGGCAACGCCATGGCCGAGGAGCTCGGCGGCGTGTTCTGCAAGGTCAACGTGACCAGCGACGAGGATGTCGATGCCGGTTTTGCCAAAGCGCGCGATGCCCACGGTCAGGAGCGCATTCTGGTGAACTGCGCAGGGATCGGTAACGCGATCAAGACCGCATCGCGCGACAAGCAGACCGGCGAGATCAAGCACTTCCCGATCAGCGCGTTCGACTTTGTGATCCAGGTGAACCTCATCGGCACTTTCCGCTGCATCGCAAAATCGGCGGCAGGCATGATGACGCTCGATCCGATCAACGAGGACGGCGAGCGTGGCGCAATGGTCAACACCGCGAGCGTTGCCGCCGAAGATGGCCAGATGGGTCAGGCGGCCTATTCCGCATCGAAGGGCGGTGTGGTCGGCATGACGCTCCCCATCGCGCGCGACCTGATGCGCGAAGGCATTCGCGTCAACACGATCCTGCCAGGCATCTTCAACACCCCGTTGATGAACGCCGCCCCGCCGCAGGTGAAGGAAGCGCTGGCCGCATCGGTCCCGTTCCCCAAGCGCCTCGGCAATCCCGAGGAATACGCGAACCTTGCCATGTGCATGATCGAGACCGGCTACTTCAACGGCGAGGACGTGCGCCTCGACGGCGCGATTCGCATGGCGCCGCGCTGATCCTTCAAACCCTTCACACGCGTGCAAGGGTCGGAAATTGCGACAAAGGAAAGCCCTCGCTTTTGCGGGGGTTTTCTTTTGCCCGTGGCATGGCAGTCTGGCGTGCAAAGGAGAGGATATGACCGACACCACCCAGATCACTGTCGAAAAGGCCGATGGCATTGCGACCATCACCTTGAACCGCCCGGAAAAGATGAACGCCTACACCCGCACGATGGGGGCAGAGATCATGGCGGCGATGGACGAGATCGACGACGATGACGATGTCCGCGCGGTCATCTTCACCGGTGCTGGAGAAAAAGCGTTTTGCGCAGGCGCGGACCTGACGCCTGAAGGGGGAGGGCAGGTGTTCTCGAGCGGGGAAGAGGTGAAGGATCTTTCCGACGAGCGGGTGCGCGACGGAGGCGGCCTGCTCACCTTGCGCCTGTTCGAATCGAAAAAGCCCCTGATTTCAGCGTGCAACGGTGTTGCCGTGGGCGTTGGCGCGACGATGCAACTGGCAATGGATATCCGCCTTGCAAGCGACAATGCGCGCTTCGGTTTCGTTTTCGCCCGGCGCGGGATCGTGCCCGAGGCCGCTTCCAGCTGGTTCCTGCCGCGCATCGTCGGGATCAGCCAGGCGCTCGAGTGGTGCTACACCGGCCGCGTATTCGATGCCGCCGAAGCGAAGGAGGGCGGCCTTGTCCGCTCGGTCCATTCGCCCGGAACGCTGATGAGCGAGGCGAGGGAACTGGCCCGCGAGATCGCGCAGAACACCTCGGCCGTATCGATAGCCATGACACGTGCGATGATGTGGCGCCTGATGAACGCGGACCACCCGATGGAGGCGCACAAGATCGACAGTCGGGCGATCTATCGTCTGTCGCGCGGGGCCGATGCCAAGGAAGGGATCGCAAGCTTCCTCGAAAAGCGCCCGCCGAACTACCCGGCAAAGGTCAGCGAGGATATGCCGGACTTCTATCCGTGGTGGGAGCAGCGCCGCTACGAGTAACGGGTCTTGCCATGGGCGAAGGTTTCAGGTGATACCAACTGCCCATGAGCGACCACACCGACAAGTCCGGCGCCAAGTGGCGGCTGGCTAATTTCCTGCCCTACCAGCTTTCGATCGCGTCGAACGCGGTAAGCGCCCTCATAGCCGAGCGCTATCGCAAGCGTTTTGGGCTCAAGGTCACCGAATGGCGCGTGATGGCGGTGCTTGGCGATGGGGAGAACCGTGCGTGCACTCAGCAGGCGCTTACCCAGGTGACCCTGATGGACAAGGTCGCGGTCAATCGCGCGTGCAAGGTCTTGGAAGATCGCGGTCTCATCCGCCGCGTGCCCAATGAGCGCGACGGGCGCTCGCACCTGCTCGAGCTTACCGAGGAGGGCGCGTCGATACACCGTGAGGTGATGCCGCTCGCGCTTGCGACCGAACGCGAATTGTTCGACGGGTTCGAGCCGGAGGAACGCGAGCAGTTCCGCGATCTGCTCGACCGGATGCATGCCCGCGCGGGCGAGCTTTCACACAAATCCTGAGACGAAAGAGAAAGGGCCGACCAGGCGAACCTGGCCGACCCCTTCGTTTTTTAGCGAGCAGTCGTGCCTCGAAAGACTCGCTGAGGTTTTGCGGCTTGCGCCTTATTCCTTGTTGATGAGCGCATCGGAGATCGAGCAGGCAGCAGGGCCGAGGATCACGATGAACAGCACCGGAAGGATGAACAGGATCAGCGGAACCGTCATGATCGCCGGCAGTCGCGCAGCCTTTTCTTCCGCGCGCATCATGCGCTCGTTACGGAATTCGGCCGAAAGGACGCGCAACGCGGATGCGAGCGGCGTACCGTAACGCTCGGTCTGGATCATGGTGGTCACCACGCCCTTAACCGCTTCCAGATCGACGCGGTAGGCGAGGTTGTTGAATGCCTGCTTGCGCTCGTTGAGGAACGAAAGCTCGATCGCGGTCAGGGCGAATTCGTCACCCAGCTCAGGATAGGCGCGGCCCAGTTCCTTGGCGACGCGGTTGAACGCAGCGTCGACGGTCAGGCCTGCTTCGGCGCAGATGACCAGGAGATCGAGCGCGTCGGGAAGACCCTTCTGGATTTCCTTGGTACGCTTCGCTGCCTGGTTGGCGAGATAGATTTCCGGCCCCTTGTAGGACAGAAACAGGATGGCTGCCATCGCGCCGAGACGCGTCATCGGCCCCCAGTCGGGGAACATCTCAAAGACGTAGATACCGAGGAACCCGGCAAGTCCGAGCACGACCGGAAGGATCGCGCGCGCACCGATGATGTAGACTGCCAGTTCCTTGTTGCGATAGCCGGCATGGGCGAGCTTTTGTTGGACGACTTCGAGCTGGCTCTGTTGCAGCACTTTCATGCTGTCGAGACGCTCTTTCACCTTGTCGGTGGTGTCGGTCTTGCGCACGAGGCTCGCGCGCTTTTTCGACCCCTGGGTGATGATGCCAGCTTTCAACTCGTCGCGCCGATCGTTGAGCGACTTGACGCGTTTGGCCATCGGGTCCTTGATCGTGACCGCGGCATAGATCGCCATGATCACGGCAAAGGCGGCGAGGCCTGCAAGCACGGTGCCGACGAGAACGACGTCGAAGCCGAGAAGCGTTGGTCCTGCGGGTTGTTCAAGCATGATCTTTCCTCTTCCCGCGTCAGATCTCGAAGCTGACCATCTTGGCCATGATCGCGACCCCGATGCCCATCCAGACAAGGCCGCCAAGCCCTGCCACGATCAGCCGGTCTTCGTAGAAGAAGCCGCCGATATAGCTCGGGTTGATCATGTAGATCAGGATGAACACGATGAAGGGCAGGGAGCCCACGATGTACGCGGAAGCTTTCGATTCCGAGCTCATCGCCTTGATCTTCAGCTTCATCTGCGAACGCTTGCGCAGAACGTCGGCGAGGTTCGACAGCGTTTCGGCAAGGTTACCACCGGTCTCGCGCTGGATAGCGAGAGTGATGCAGAAGAAGTTGAATTCGGGAATGCCGAGGCGGTCGGCGGTTTCCTGGAGTGAGTCCTCCATGGTCTTACCGATCTTGATGCGCTCTACGATGCCCTTGAATTCGATACCGACCGGGCCGGGAACCTCCTGTGCGACGACGGCAAGCGTCTCCGTCACGGGAAGGCCCGAACGAAGTCCGCGAACCAACAGTTCGATGCCGTCGGGGAACTTCTCGTTGAAGGCACCCGTCCGCTTCTTGATGAAGAAGCCGACCACGAGGTGCGGAATCCCGGCACCGATGAGCAATCCGACGCCCAGCGACAACAGGAATGCACCCGTCTGCATGAACATCGCAAGCGTCACGACCACTGCGAGCCCGAGCGAAGCATAGATGTACTGGGTGACAGTCCATGTCTTGCCGGTGCGGTCGAGCCTCACGGCCAGCGCTTCCAGTCGCGAGCCCGAACCCTTTACGCTGTGTGCCTTGGGCTTACGTGCGGCGATCGCCTTCTTCAGCTGCGATTCAACCTTGGTGTCTGCGTTTTCCGAGTGGCGGTAGCGCAACGCATCGAGGCGACGCTTTTGCGACTTGCCCGCGCCGGAACCGGTCACGATCATATAGCCGCCGACCATGGCAGCGAAGATGACGCCGGTTACGAGCAGGGTTTGGAAAATATCCATGCTTAATCTTCCCGCCTAGTTCCAATCACTCAACTGCACTCGGTTGCGCAGCCCGGCCCAAGAGGTTCCCCGCGAAGAGGGGGAAGAGCGGCTTATTCAGCCGCCTGTTCCTCTTCGACCTTTTCCTTCTTCGTCAGCAGCGACTTGAGATCGAAACCGCCAAGCAGCGACTTCTTCTCTTCGGTGATTGACGACAGATCTTCTTCGCTCGCACCCATGATGCGCTCGCCGATCTGACGGATCACCTGGCTGGCCTTGCTCGAACGGCTTGCTTCCACAAACACCTGGCCGAGCTTGGCTGCGTTCGATGCGGCCTTTGCGTCGTAAGGGACGACAAAGTCGATCTTGCGCTCGATCGAGGATTCGAAATCGGCCTTGCTGATTTCGGCGACGCCCGACTGGACCTTGTTCGCGACGATCATCGGATGAGCGTGCGCGGCGTTGGTCTTGAGCCACGAGAGAATGCGGATCGTGTCTCGCGCGGATGCCAGCGTGAGTTCGCAGGTGAGGACCACCAGGTTCACGTCCGCCAGCACGTGCGGGAAGTTGATCAGCATGTTGCGCGGCATGTCGATGACGGTCATCTCGAACGCCTGGCGGAACTCCTCCTCCAGCTGCACGAAGGCCGAACCATCGGTCATCAGCGGCTGGCTGATGGGCGCCTCTGCCGAGAGGATCGAAAGCTTTTCATTGGCGCGCGTCATTGCGCGTTCGATGAACAGGCCGTCGATGCGGCTCGGGTTGTCGATAGCGTCGGTCAGACCGCGACCCGGCTCAAGATCCAGCGCGAGAGCGCCCGTGCCGAAATGGATGTCGAGGTCGAGCAGCGCGGTCGGTGCGTCGTGCTCGCTGCTGAAAAGGTAGGCCAGCGAAGTTGCCAGCGTCGATGCGCCAACCCCTCCGCGAGTGCCGACCACGGCAGTCGAGATATGGCGCTTCACTGCGTCGCCGTCACCTGCCTTGGGCGAGGTGAAGACTGCGAGCGCCTGGTTGAGCGAGTCGTGCAGCTGCTGCGCGTTCAGCGGCTTGAGCAGATAGTCGTGAATGCCGCTAGCGATCAGATCGCGATAAAGACGCACATCGTTGACCTGGCCGATGGCGATAACCACCGTCCCCGGTTCGCAGACTTCTGCCAGAGCATTGATGTCATTCAGCGGATCGCCGCTTTCCGACAGGTCGACGACGAGGATCGCAGGAGACGCGCTGACCGAAAGCGACTGGATGGCGTTGCGAAGGCCGCCCTTGTTGCACTTTTCCGGCTGCCAGCCCATTTCGATAACGACCGGACGCAGAACGTCGAGGGCCGCATCGTCGCAGATATAGGCTGCAAACGCGTCACGATTGCCGGGCAGGCCCGATTTCCATGGAGCGTTCATTGTTCAGTCTCCCTGTTGGGCACTCTGAAGGCCGCCTGCGCCGGTAGGCTCAGCTTCCCTGTAAGTGTCGATTGCTTTGGTTCCGGTTGCGATGACGGTTTCGCCGGTGCCCTTCTGCCCTTCGAGAAGGTCTTCGGGATTGGCGACCATCGCGGCGAGGTTGCCGTTGGTGGCGCAGCCGTAACCCGGGCTGCTGGCGTTGTTGTAGTTCATGTCCGAGCGAGCGGCCCAATCCGGGCAGCCCGGTACCGAAGCGGTCGAACGGGTGATCACCACGCGGGCCTGGCCCGGCTGGAGGTAACCCGCTGTCGTCGGTGCAACGCTGCTGACGATGATACCGTAGCGACCCGCCAGGTCTTTCACCGCATTGGCGACGGCCGGGCTATTGGTCGGATCTTCGACAGTAACGCGGTCGCCATAGCGAAGGTCCATCGCTTCGAACCAGCCGACGAGGCGCGATTGCTCACCCACCGGTAGCCCCGTTGCGTCGGTGTTGACGTCGAACGTGAAGTTCGTGCGCTCAACCACCGGCTGCTTGGTGCTGTAAAGCGAGGTGTTGGTCGGCATCCCTCCGCAGCCTGCTGTTACCAGGCCGATCGAGAGTGCGAGCGCTCCCGCGAGTTTGCTTTTGCTAAGCTTGGGCATCGTTCTCACCTTTCTCGAATTAGAGGCTGAAGCCAGGAGCCGCTGCGTCTGCCGAACGGTCCTTCTTCTTGCGGTTCTTCTTGTCAGCGCGGCGCGGATCCTTCGCCTGCTTGTTCGGTGCGATGGCACCCGGATCGGCGTTGCTGATGTCGGGATTGGGAGCATTGTCTCCGCCAGCGGCGGTCGGACCGGGGCGGGTCGCGCCCGTTTCACCGGCATGCTGCTGGTAGCCAAGGAACTGCTCGAGCTCGGTGGCCGAACGGAAACCATCGGTCGGGAGCTTGATGTCCTTCGCATTGACAGGCTTCACGAGATAAGGCGTGACGACGATCACCAGTTCGGTCTCCCCGCGACGGAAATCGCGGCTGCGGAACAGGTTGCCGAGGATCGGCACATCGCCGAGACCCGGAGCCTTGTCGATTGCGTTCTGCGAGTTCGCGCTCATCAGGCCGGCGATCATGAAGCTCTGACCCGAACCAAGCTCGACGGTCGTTTCGGTGCGGCGAATGGTCAGCGCCGGAACCTGAAAACCGTTGAGCGTGACTGCACCCTGGCTCGAAAGCTCGGACACTTCGGGGCGAACCCGCAGCGAAATCCGGCCATTCGCAAGAACAGTTGGAGTGTAGGCGAGGCTGACGCCGAAATCGCGGTATTCGATCGCGACGTTGCCCAGACCCTGGCTCACCGGGATCGGGAATTCACCGCCGGCCAAGAAGGTAGCGGTTTCGCCCGAAAGGGCGGTCAAATTGGGCTGCGAAAGCGTTGTGATGAGGCCGAGACGCTCGGACAGGTCGAGTGCGCCAAGCACATCGAGACCGAACAGGCGCCCAAGACCGGCCAGTGTCGTGCCGCCGTTCGAGTCGACACCGGGGCCTTCGATGACCTCGGTGGCGATCGAGCCGTCGGCGTTGACGACAAAGTTGCCATTGGCGTCGAGGCGCGGGACGATTAGCCCCGGGTTCTGGACGCCGTTGCCGACAGCCAGAGGACCGTCGAGACGGAAATCGCCATTGCCAAGGGCACGTCCGGTGCCGACTGCGCCGCGGAAACCGCCGGTCGAGAAGTCGTAAGTCGACAGGTTGCCGCCGATCTGGCGCACGAGGCTACGGCTCACTTCGGCAAACTTCACCTGCAGGTTGACCTGCAGCGGTGTCGCCGTTTTGAGACGGGTGATAACGTTTGCATCCTCACCGAGGAACGCCTGCACCAGACGCTGTGCTTCTGCGGCGTCTTCGGGTGCTTCGACTGTACCTGTCAGGAGCACGGTGCCCGTGCCCATCGTGGCGACGTTCACGTTGGCTTCCGGCATGGCGAGGGCCAGCATCTGATCGACGCTGCCGATATTGTTGCCGACGCGGATATTGGCCGCGAAGATCACGTCGCCGCGAGCATTGCTGGCGTAGATCGTGGTCTCGCCGCCAGCCTTGCCGAAGACATAGAGCTGGCGCTGCGACTTCACCTGGACGTCGGCGACGTTTTCATTGGCGACGAAGACGTCCGCCATCGAACCCGGCACGGTGACCAGTTCGCCCTTGCCGATTGAAAGGACGATGTCCTGCGACGGCTTGACGACTTGCTGTGCGGTGGCGGTATTCGCCGGAACCGCTGCGATCGGTGCTGCAGCGATAGATGCCAGCAGCAGTTTGGCAGTAAGTTTCATTTTCCGGCCCCCCTCGGGTTTCCCTGATTGCGCGGATTGAGCGGATTCGTGACTTTGTGTGCGGGTCATTGTTCGTCCCCTCAGCGCACGATCAGCGAGCTGGTGGACGACACGGTGCGACCGGCATTGCCAACATTCTGGCCCTGCTGGCGCAGCATCGCGTCAGCCGCAGCACCCTGGCCACCGACCGGCACTTCGGAAGTCGCCTTGCCGCGGGTCACGCGGACGGTCGGACCACGGTATACCGGCGCGCCGTTGACGGTGCCCGGAATACCCGGAGCAGGTGCCGTGCGGGTTTCACGCGGATTGGCGTCGGTCGGCGGAATGCTCTTGCGCTGGAAGCGCGAGACATCGCCACCGGTGGAGTAGGTCGTGCCCTTGTCGATCGGACGAGCCATTGCAGCCTTGAGCAGGCGTTCCTCTTCCTCGGGCGAAGCGCCGTCCGGGATGCGGACGTCACCCGATGCGATAGCGCGTTCGAGTTCGACCTGGTTGTCGGCAATCGAGCGAAGCACGAGGCTGAGCGTGCCGACAGTCTGAGCGACTGCGACCTTCTCTGCGATCTTCGGCGTCACTTCGAGCGTAACGGTACGGAAGGTCTTGACGACAGTCTTGCCTTCTTCGGTTTCCTGGGTCTCGGTCGACTGGTCGGTGGCGAGCACGCGCAGGTTGCGCAGCACGGTTTCGGCGGCCTTGAGCGGGCGGCCGTCGCCTTCGACAGTCTGGGTAAGGACGAGGTCTACTCGGTCGCCCGGGAAGACAAAGCCTGCAACACCGGTGCGATCAGAAACAGGTACGGTTACCGCGCGCATGCCCGGGCCAAGAGCCGCAGCGAGAAAGCCGCGGTCGCCGGGGCTGACGAGAGCACCCTGCGTTACAGGTTCGCCTGCAGTCACCGGAAAGCGCACAACAGTACCAAGCAGCTGGTTCACGTCGGATTCGCCGTCGAGGAAGTAAGCGTCGCGTACGAGCTCTTCCGGCCACGGCTGGTAACCCAGCGCATCGGCGGTGATGATCGTGCCAGCGGGCAGCGCGCGCTGTGCAACCAGTACCTTCGGGCCATCCTGCGCCGGTGCCGCGATGGCCTCCGGTGCGTTGCCCTCTGCGAACATGCTCCGTGCAGCAAATGCAGTACCGATCGCGATGATCAGTGCACCAAGCAGCAGAACCAGCTTCTTCCTATCCATGGCTAATCTAGCCCCCTCGTTTCGGCCCTAATTGGTTAGCGGGCGGGTATGGTTGCTTCGTGTACGTCCGAATTGGTTAAGATGAGGTTCACGCCACACCGCCGGCTTGCGGCAGGTAGTTGAAGGCGAGAACCCACAGGCCGCCGAATGCGATTGCGACTCCGTATGGAATGGCGAGGCGCTCTTTCTGTCGGCGAAGGAAATGCCAGGCGCCCATCACTACCGTGAGCACGCCGCCGGCCAGTGCCATCACGATGCAAAGCTGCAGGAACGAGTACGGCTCGATCCACAGGGCCAGCGCGGTCAGCAGCTTGACGTCGCCGCCGCCCATCAGGCCGGCTGCGAACATCGCTGCGAGAATGGCGAACGCAAGAATCGCGACGCCGAACTGGATCGCAACATCGGGCCACAGCGCAAGGCCGCTCGACCACCAGAAGACCGGTGCGGCAATCGCGATGGCCAGGTTCAGCTTGTTGCTGATCTGGCGGCTTCGAATATCGGTGAAGGCCGCAAAGAGCAGCGCAATTGCCAAGGCAATGAGCAAGCCGTAGTGAACGTAGGTCGTAAGCATGTGGCCCCCAAAGGTCGCCTGCCGGACTACCCGTCAGGTCCTTGTTAAGGCTGGTGCTACAGGTGAGTGCTTACCAAAAAGTAACCATGACTTGAGGGATGAAAAAAGACTCGTGAGCCAAGCCTTATCTGCTGAAGCCCCGGCGATAGACCGCCGTGCGATCCCGCCCGCCGCCAGGGAGAGCCAGTGGGTGGCAGCAGACGGGCACACCTTGCGCAGGATCGACTGGCCGGGCGATGAGGCGCACCCGCGCGGCTCGATCCTGTTCCTTCCCGGACGCGGAGACAATTACGAAAAGTATCTCGAAAGTCTTGAACAATGGCACCGTGCGGGGTGGCGCGTCACTGCTGCCGACTGGCGCGGGCAGGCGGGTAGCGGACGGCTCGGCAGCGACGATGTGACCGGCCATATCGAAGACTTCGGCATATGGATCGAAGACCTCGCCGAGCTTTGGCAGGACTGGAAGGCGAGCACTCCCGGTCCGCATGTCCTCGGCGCGCATTCGATGGGCGGGCATGTTGTGATGAGGGCGCTTGTCGAGAAAAAGGTCGATCCCGATGCGGTGTTCCTGAGCGCGCCGATGCTGGGCATGGCGGGCCCTCCTCTACCGCTTTCGATCCTGCATTCGGTTGCGATGATGATGACCAAAGTTGGCGATCCCAAGCGGCAGGCCTGGAAGTGGAGCGAGAAGCCGGGCGAGCTTCCGATTGGTCGCAAGACGCTGCTGACCCACGATCCGGTGCGCTATGAGGACGAGCAATGGTGGCGTGACCATCGCCCGGAACTGGTGATGGGTCCGGCGAGCTGGCGCTGGGTTGAGCGTGCCTACGCCTCGTGGAAAGTGCTTGAGAGCGCCGGCGCATTGGAGAGTGTCCATACTCCGGTCCTCATTCTCTCGACTTCCGCCGACAAGCTTGTGAGCCACGCGGCAAACGTTCGGGCTGCCGAGCGTCTGCCTAATGGCAAGCTCGTCGAATTCGGCGATGAAACCGCGCATGAGATTCTGCGCGAGGTCGACGAAGTGCGTGACAAGGCCATGCAGGCGATTGCGGACTTTCTCGATGAGCATGCTCCCGCCGACAACGCCTGAGACACTATGGCTGACCGCATCCACGACTTCGCCGTAATCGGTGCCGGAATGGCAGGCGCAAGCATTGCCGCCGAACTGGCCCCGCACGCGACCGTGATCGTGCTCGAAGCCGAGGATACGCCCGGATACCATTCGACGGGGCGTTCGGCCGCGTTTTGGGAGGAGTGCTACGGCGGGCCGGGTGTCGTGCCTCTAACGCTCGCCTCGGGTACCTATCTTCGCGAGCACGGTTTTCTCAGCCCTCGCGGCGCGCTTTATGTCGGGCGCTCCGCTGACAAAGGGAGGATGGACGGTTTCATCGAAACATTCGATGGCACCGGCGTCACCATCGAGCGGCTCGGTCGCGAGGGGCTCGCCGAGCGCGTTCCCTGCATTAGGGAGGAATGGTGCGATGCGATCTGGGAGCCCGCCTGTGCCGACATAGACGTTGCAGGGTTGCACCAGCATTACCTGAAAGCGCTACGCCAGCGCGGGGCAAAGCTCGTGTGTCGGGCGCGCGTGGCGCGGCTGGAGCGGGACGCTGGCGTTTGGCAGGTTACGACCGAAGCGGGGCAAACCTATTGTGCCATGAATGTCGTAAACGCAGCAGGCGCCTGGGCGGACACGATGGCGCAGCTTGCGGGTGCGCGACCGCTCGGCATCGATCCCAAGCGCCGCACCGTGGTCCAGCTGCGCGTCGCGCCGGAGGCGGCCGCCGACCAGCCGCTCGTCCTGGACATCAATGGCGCGTTCTATTTCAAGCCCGACAGCGGACGCCTCTGGCTCAGCCCGCATGACGAGATCCCGACCGAGCCGTGCGATGCCGCGCCGGAAGAGATCGACGTTGCCACCGTTATCGACCGCTTCCAGAAAGTAACGACGTGGGAAATCGAAGCGGTAGAACGCCGTTGGGCAGGGCTCAGGAGCTTCGCGCCCGATCGCCTGCCGGTTTACGGTGCCGATCCCGAAGTCGATGGCTTCTGGTGGTTCGCAGGACAGGGCGGCTTCGGGATTCAGACCGCGCCCGCCGCCGCGAGACTGGGTTCGCAGGTGATGCTTGGTAGCGCCGCGGACCATCTCACCGATCCCATCGATCCGCGTGTCTATTCACCTGCGCGGTTCCACAATGCCGTCATGCACTTGGACGGCTAGCCAAGCGCGATTCATTCTGTAATGTGGCGCGCGAGTTAATCCTAAGAACGAGAGGGACTGCGACCAATGGCTCACAAGTTTGAAATCTATAAAGACAAGTCCGGCGAATATCGTGTGCGCTTCAGCTACAACAGCGAGGTGATGTTCTCGACGCAGGGCTATTCGAGCAAGTCCTCCGCGCAGAATGCAATCGATTCGATCAAGAAAAACGGGCCGGGCGCACCGGTCGAAGACAACAGCTAAAATCAATCTGCCGCAAAGCGGCCGACAAGCGGGCGTGCTCCGGAAGGGGCGCGCCCGTTTGCTATTCGGCGGCGGTTTCTTCTCGAGCGACGCGGTCCGCTTCGTCACTTGCCAGCTGGTCCACACGTTCGTTTTCGGGATGACCGTTGTGGCCCTTCACCCAGTGCCACTCGATATCGTGACGCCCCGCGACATCGATAAGCTCATGCCAAAGCTCGGCATTGCGAACGGGCTTCTTGCTGGCGGTGATCCAGCCCTTGCGCTTCCAGCCGTCGACCCACTTGGTGATGCCGTCTATCACGTATTTGCTGTCGGAATAGACATCGACCTTGCAGGGCTCGATCAAGGCGGAGAGCCCCTTGATTACAGCGGTCATTTCCATCCGGTTATTGGTCGTGTCCGCCTCGCCGCCCGAAAGCTCTTTCTCGTGCTGGCCCATGCGCAGCAGCGCGGCCCAGCCGCCAGGGCCCGGATTGCCCTTGCACGCACCGTCGGTGAAAATCTCTACCTTTTTCATCGGACGTCTCATGGACTTGGCCTTAGCGCGTGGCAAAGGCCTTTTCGCCCAATTCATCGTAAATGTGCCATCGTAGGGCGAATTCCATCGGATCCTTGCGTGTTACGAGGGCATCCTCGGGGGTATCGAGCCAGTCTTCCGCGCGGCTGGCGACGAAGCGCAAGGCGGCACCCTTGGCGATTTCCGGCAGCAATTCGCGCTCGATCGGCTTGAGCTGCCTGACTTTTTCATAGCCTTCAACCATCGCGGTTCCGAGATCGGCCCGATATTCGTTGCGCTCGTCGAAGCACCACGCCGCATGGGTGGTGGCCAGGTCGAGCGCCATTGCCCCTGTGCAGGCGAAGTAGAAGTCGATGAGGCCCGTCACCTCGTCCCCCAGCATCAGCACGTTGTCCGGGAACAGGTCGGCATGGATTTGCGCCTGCGGGAGCGAAGCGAGGTCCAGTGCTGCCGCTTCGCGCGCAGGCGCGAGCATGGCAGGAAGGTCCGGGTGGATCGATGCAAGCCCTGCTTTACCGCATTGCTCCAGCACAGCGACATTGTCGGCAAAGCCCA
This sequence comes from Erythrobacter sp. THAF29, assembly GCF_009363635.1. Classification (GTDB taxonomy): domain Bacteria; phylum Pseudomonadota; class Alphaproteobacteria; order Sphingomonadales; family Sphingomonadaceae; genus Erythrobacter. Next base: position 1,155,921 of record NZ_CP045392.1, read on the forward strand.
TCGTGTTGGCGCGCGTGAGCGCGAAATCGCGGCTCGACAGGTGCATGTTCGCCAGCACTTCGCCCACCGCGCGCGCCTGTGCCGGTGTTGGATGGGCTGGCGATACGCCCGGAAGGAATTCGATCAGCGCGACCGCCTTGCCATGTTCCATTCGGTAGGCCGCGCCATGGCGGTCATGGATCGTTCGCGGGACCGGGCATCCCTTGGCAGAGAGGTGGTCGAGCAGGCCGAGGAAATAGGGAAGGTCGGTGAGCTCGATCCGCCGCTCGTACATCGTCAGAATGTAACGACCGGAAGTCGTCTCGATCAGCCAGTTGGAGTTGGAGACTCCCTCCGCAATACCCTTTGCTGAGGTGAGGTCGCCGACATCGTAATGCGCGATCAGCGTCGCCAGCTCTTCTGCGCCGAGATGAGTGTAAACCGCCATTCGCCCCGGCGCGCGGCTATTCGGTCAGCTGGCGCGGCAGCTTGAAGACCATCTTCTCTTCGGCTGCGGTGATCGTGGTCTCGTGAACCTCGCGCAGTGTGCCGAGTGTGTCGACGACCTCGCGTACCAGCACTTCGGGGGCCGATGCGCCTGCGGTAAGGCCAAGCGTCTCCACGCCCTCGAGCCATGCCGGGTCGATTTCGGAGGCGCGCTGGATCAGCTTGGCAGGTGTGCCGAGCCGTTCGGACACTTCGACCAGCCGCAAGGAATTCGAAGAATTGGATGCACCGATCACCAGAACAAGGTCGCATGCAGGCGCGAGGTCCTTCACCGCCGTCTGGCGGTTCGAGGTCGCGTAGCAAATGTCCTCTGCCTTGGGTCCGTGAATGTTGGGGTAGCGCCATTCGAGCGCGGCAATCACTTCCGCCGTGTCGTCGACCGAGAGTGTCGTCTGGGTGAGATAGGCAAGCTCTTCGTCGCTGTCGAAGGGGAGCTTGTCGACATCTTCGACATTCTCGACCAGCGTCATCTGACCGTGCTCGACCTGGCCCATCGTGCCGATCACTTCGGGATGGCCTTCATGACCGATAAAGATGATGTGGCGGTTCTTTTCGATTTGTCGTTCGGCCTGTCGGTGTACCTTCGAGACCAGCGGGCAGGTCGCATCGACATAGAGAAGCTTGCGCCGCTGTGCCTCTGCCGGAACCGATTTGGGCACGCCGTGCGCGCTGAAAACGACCGGCGCATCGTCTGGCACCTCGTCCAATTCCTCGACAAAGATCGCGCCCTTCGCCTTCAGGCCTTCGACGACGTATTTGTTGTGGACGATTTCGTGGCGCACATAGACCGGTGCTCCGTAGCGCTCGAGCGCCTTTTCAACGATTTCGATCGCGCGGTCGACACCTGCGCAAAAGCCGCGAGGGGCCGCGATCAACAGGTTGAGCGGTTGCTGCTCGCTTGTGGCATTGGACGTGGGAAAGGGGGCGTTCATGCGTGACCCTCTAGCGCTTTGCGACGCGCACCGCTAGGGCGAGTGCAACAGCCGCGCATTGAGGTCGCGGCATAGTGGATCGATAGACCAAGGACGTCATTTTCATGTTGTTTCGCACCCGTGTTCTTCCTGCTGCCCTGATCGCTGCCGGCCTTACAGGATGCTCCAGCGAAGGCGAACTGGTGGTGAACCAGGGCGTCGGCATTACATCGGTTCTATCCAGCTGCCCATCGGTCGGAATCCCGGACTACACAGGGGATGTGACCGTTTTCCGGACCGGCGGCGACCGTTCGCTGGGCAACATCGACTTTACCGCCTCCATGACGAACCTGCGTTCGACCTGCAACGAAGGCGGCGACAAGATTTACAGCGAGGCTACTTTCGATGTGCACGCCCGGCGTGCAGATGTTCGCGGCGCGCGCACAGTGACGCTGCCCTATTTCGTCACCGTCCTTCGCGGCGGAAGCGCAGTTGTTTCAAAGCGTGTGGGCCAGGTGACCCTGAATTTCGCAGACGGTCAGGAGCGCGCGAGCGCTTCGGCCAAGGCCGGTTCCTTCGTAGATTCCGCTGCGGCGACACTCCCGGCCGACATTCGCGAGAAGATTACCCGTCGTCGACGAGCCGGCGATGTGGACGCCGCGCTCGATCCTCTGGCCGATCCCGAGGTCAAGGCCGCAATCCAGCGCACGAGCTTCGAGATGCTTGTCGGCTTCCAGCTGACCGAGGATCAGCTTGCGTATAACGCCACACGTTGATCGGTTCGCACCCCGTCCGGGGTGCGAAATCCTCGCTCACGCGGCCTGACGGCCGCATCGCTGCGGACGGCCAGTCGGCCTTGTGACGCCGTTGGCGTCGTTTGGCTTTCGATATTCGGCCTTTGTCCGCCCCTCCTTTTCCGCTAACCGCGCCCGTGAAATGAAACCCAATCAAACCCTTTACGCCGCCTATGCGGCTATCGTTGAAAATGTGCTCGAGCAGCTTCGCAGCGAAGGCGTACTGCCTGCCGATGCAAGCTTCGCCAGCGTGGCGGTCGAGCCGCCGCGAGATCCCTCGCATGGCGACCTTGCGACCAACGCCGCGATGGTGCTTGCCAAGCAGGCAAAAACCAATCCGCGTGCGCTGGCCGAACAGATCGTCGCCAAGCTCGAAGCCGAAGACAGCATCACCAGCGCAGAAATCGCCGGTCCTGGCTTTATCAACCTCAGGCTCAAGCCCGACGCGTGGCTTGGCGAACTCGCAGCAATCGCAAATCTCGGCGATGAATACGGGCGTTCGAGCATGGGCGCAGGTCGAACCGTCAATGTCGAATATGTCTCGGCCAATCCGACCGGCCCTATGCATATGGGCCATTGCCGCGGCGCGGTGGTGGGGGATGCGCTGTCGAGCCTGCTCGAATTTGCCGGCCACAAGGTCGTGCGCGAATACTATATCAACGACGCCGGCGGGCAGGTCGATACGCTCGCCCGGTCGGCGCACCTGAGATATCGCGAAGCACTGGGCGAGGATATCGGCGAGATTCCCGAAGGCTATTATCCGGGCGAATACCTCAAGCCTATCGGCGAATATCTGGCGAAGGAGCTGGGGGACAAGCACAAGGATACGCCGGAAGAGGAGTGGCTGCCTTACTTCCGCGCAGAAGCGGTCGAGAAGATGATGAATCTCATCAAGTCGGACCTCGCTCTGCTCGGCATCCATCACGACGTGTTCGCCTCCGAGGCCGCGCTCCATGCGGCAGGCAAGCCCGACGAGGCCGAGAAATGGCTGCGCGATCACGACCTTGTCTATGACGGCGTGCTCGAAGCGCCCAAAGGCAAGGCTCCTCCCGAAGACTGGGAGCCGGTCGAACTGCCGCTGTTCCGCTCGACCAGGTTCGGAGACGACCAGGATCGCCCAATCAAGAAATCGGACGGCAAATGGACCTATTTCGGCGCGGACCTCGCCTACCACATGCAAAAAGCGGAAGGTGCGGACGAACTGATCGACATCTGGGGCGCGGATCACGCGGGCACGGTCAAGCGGATCAAGGCCGCCGTCGCTGCCCTGTCGGAAGGGAAGGGCAAGCCGGTCCCCTTCGACGTGAAGCTGGTGCAAATGGTGCAGCTGATGCGCGGCGGCGAACCGGTGAAGATGTCGAAGCGTTCGGGCAATTTCATCACCATCGCCGACATGATCGAGGAAGTCGGCAAGGACGTGGTGCGCTTCACCATGCTGACCCGCAAGCCCGAAGCGCAGATGGAATTTGATTTTGCCAAGGTGGTCGAGGCATCGAAGGACAATCCCGTCTTCTACGTCCAGTATGCCCACGCCCGCATCCGTTCGACCTTGCGCAAAGCCGCCGATGCCGGAATTGCGCCGTCCCACGATAATCTCTCGCGGCTCGGCGAAGAGGAAATCGCGCTTATCCGTATGGCCGCGCAATTCCCGCGCATCATCGAAGCTGCCGCAAAGGCGCGCGAGCCGCACCGGATCGCCTTCTATCTCTATGATCTGGCAGCCGAACTTCACGCATTCTGGAACCTGGGTAACGATAGGCCAGAAAAGCGGTTCATCGTGGAACAGGACAAGGCTTTGTCCGAGGCACGGCTTTTCCTCGCGGACGCGATCGGGCAGGTTATCCGCAATGGCCTTGCCGTACTCGGCGTGGAAGCCGTTGAAAGTATGTGACGGTTAGCTAACATCGCCGTGAGCGGGCCGAGGGGAAAAGGGAAATCTGACCGTGGTAGTCGAAGCTGAATTCGAAGAAGTCGGGGAAAACGGCGGCAGCGATGCCGAGAGCGAGCTCGACCTGTCTTCCGATGACAGCCTCCCCTGGCTCGAAGCAGACGAGGAAGACGAGGGTGCTGGCGGTGTGGACACCGCTCAGATCGTAGGCTTTGGCGTGGTGCTCCTGGCGCTGGCGCTCGGTATCATCGGCGCAATCTACCTCATCACCAATCGGACGGGCGATCCGGAGCTGGTCGCCGATGGCAGTACGATCGAGGCTCCCGAAGGCCCGATCAAGGAGCGGCCCGTGGATCCGGGCGGCAAAGAGTTCGCCGGTACCGGCAATGTTGCACCGGCGGTGGGTGAAGGGCAGACGCGCGAAGGCCAAATCGGCGACGATGAGGGCGCTTCAGGTGCAAACCTCGCTGCTGCCGAGGCTGCCGCGGGTGAAGCTCCTGCATCGAGCGAACCCAAGCCGACACCTGTGGCGAGCGGAGGTGCCTACGTTCAGCTCGCAGCATACGGCACGCGCTCACGGGCCGAGCAAGGCTGGCGCGACCTTTCGCGGCAGACCTCGGCGCTTTCTGGGCGGAGCCACCGCGTGGTCGAAGCGCAAGTGGGTGGTGCGACCGTCTATCGCCTGCAGGTCATCCAGCCTGACCGGGCTACCGCGACCGAACTTTGCAACGCAATCAAGGCTGACGGACTCGATTGCGCGGTCAAATAGAGTGTACAAGCAACCTGCCGCCATCCCGCAAGCTGTCGGGACACAATCTGTCGTGGGTGGACCGCGTTTTCCCCCACTATAGGTGGTTAGCGCGCTTGCCTGACAAGAGCGCTCCTGCGAATTTAGCCGCATGATTCCGGCGATTTTCGGATGCAGCGGCCCAAAACTGACGGCCGATGAGCGCGCTTTCTTCCGCGAGGCGGATCCGGCAGGCTACATCCTGTTCGGCCGGAACTGCGAGAATCCCGAACAATTGCGCGCTTTGACCGATGATCTGCGCTCGATCCACGGGCGCGATCGGCTGCTCGTGTCGATCGACCAGGAGGGCGGTCGGGTTGCCCGCCTTCGTCCGCCACATTGGTCGCCCTATCCGGCAGGCGAAGCATTCGATCTCTTGTACAGGGTGGCTCCTGCAAGCGCGATCGAGGCGGCGCGGGCCAATGCGCACGCAATGGCGCTCGAACTGTCGGCAATGGGCATAACCGTCGATTACCATCCGCCCTTGGACGTGCGCCAGGAAGGCGCGCACGATGTCATCGGGGACCGCTCGCTCGGGAGCGATCCGATGCAGGTGGCAGCGATCGGACGCGCAATTATCGAAGGTCTGGCCTCTGGCGGGGTTGCTGGCTGCATCAAGCACATGCCCGGCCATGGCCGCACCACCACCGACACGCACAAGGAAATGCCTACCGTCCAAGCGAGCGCCGAGGAGCTTGAAAGCGATCTTGCACCCTTTCGCGCCCTTAACAACGCGCCGATAGGAATGACCGGGCACCTCCTCTTTCCCGTCTGGGATGCGGATAATCCCGCAACCCTTTCCGAAACGATCATCGGCGATGTCATTCGCGGCGAAATCGGCTTCGACGGGCTGCTCCTTACCGATGATATCGACATGGAGGCGCTTGAGGGCACCATCCCGGAGCGTTCGGTCCGCGCCCACGAAGCGGGGTGCGACATCATCCTCAATTGCTGGGCGAAGATGGATGACATGCAAGGTATATGCGAGGTCCTCCCTTCGATGTCCGGCGAGACGGGAGAGCGTCTCGACCGCGCACTGTCGGACACTCGGGTGGCTCCGGCGATGGCGGAAGAACAGGCCGAACTGCTTGCCAAGCGCGATGCATTGCTCGCAATTGCAGGGGAGGCTGTATGACGACGACCGGCCCATCCGACGATGGCTTCATGCTTTCCGGCGATGCGTCAGGGTCCGGAGAGCCGACCGCAGATATGCCTGAAATCTGGCCCGAAGACGAAATTGCAAAGCAGGGCGCGAAGACCGGCGAGGAAGCCCTCTATCTGGAGCTGGACGGCTGGGAGGGGCCGCTCGATCTGCTGCTCGACCTAGCTAGGCGGCAAAAGGTCGACTTGAGGCAGATCTCGATCCTCGCGCTGGTCGACCAGTATCTTTCCTATATCGAGCGAGCGCAGGATTTGCGGCTCGAACTCGCCGCCGATTATCTCGTGATGGCGGCCTGGCTTGCCTATCTCAAATCCGCCATGCTGCTTCCAAAGGAAGAGCAGGAAGATCCAAGCCCCGAAGAGCTCGCGCTACGCCTGCAAATCAGGCTCCAGCGCCTAGGCGCGATGCGCGAGGCCGCGGCGCGGCTGATGGCGCGCGACCGGATCGGGCGCGACATCTTCCTGCGCGGAGCGCCCGAAGGGTTGCGGATCGACCGCAAGACGATGTGGAAGTCAGACGCCTACTCGCTGATCCAGGCATACGGGCAGGTCAAGGCACGCACCGCCCCGCGCATCTATCACGTCTCTAACCGTCCCGTCATGACGCTGGACAGCGCGCTCGATCGTGTCTCGGCGATGCTCGGCGTGACGCTCGACTGGATGGAAATCCGCGACTTTCTGCCCGCCCATGCCGAGCCCGAATTGCGCAAATCGGCGCTTGCATCGAGCTTTGTCGCGGCGCTTGAGCTCGCGCGGCTCGGCAAGGCAGAAATCGAGCAGGAAGAAGCTTATGCGCCGCTGAGAATCAGGCGCTTGAAAGAAGGGGCGAAGCAATGAGCGAAGACATGGTCGATGAGAGCGTGCCGAGCGACGATGTTTCCCCGGAGCGCTCTTCGGCGGGGGTCGAGCGTGCGCTTGAGGCGACCTTGTTCGCCTCAGAGGAGCCGATGAGCGTCGATCAACTCGCCAAACACCTCGGCGGGATCGAAAATTCCGCCGTGCGAGACGGATTGCGGGCGCTGGCGGTGCAGTACGACAAACGCGGAGTGAACCTCGTCGAACGTGGGAAGCGGTGGCATTTCGAAACCGCGCCCGACCTTGCTCACCTTCTCCGACGAGAGCGCGAACAGGTTCGCCGTCTCAGCCGCGCCGCTACCGAAGTTCTGGCGATTATCGCTTATCACGAACCGGTGAGCCGCGCCGAAATCGAATCGATCCGCGGGGTGCAAACAAGCGGAGGCACCCTCGATGTCTTGATGGAGGCGGGCTGGGTGAAGATGGCGGGACGCCGTGAAGTGCCCGGCCGCCCGGTGATTTACGCCACCACGCCCGAATTTCTCGACCATTTCGGCCTCTCATCGCGCCGGGACTTGCCGGGCATGGATGAATTGCGCGCGGCAGGCTTGCTCGATCCGGTGGACGACGCTTTCGAAGAGGCGATGGAAGCTGCCGGCCAGCCTGAAGAGGCTTGCGAGGCGGAAGCCGACGACGACAGCGAAGAGTGACCGGCTACAGTCGCGACTGGCATAGCCGCGCAATCGGCCCTATATTGGTCGCAGACTTCAATTAGAGAGAATTCGCATGGGCGGTATCGGCATCTGGCAAATCCTCATCGTGGCGGTAGTCGTCCTGATCCTGTTCGGGCGTGGCCGGATTTCGGAGATGATGGGCGATTTCGGCAAGGGAATTTCGAGCTTCAAAAAGGGGATGAGCGAGGAAGAGGCTGAAAAGCCTGCCTCCAAGGCCCAGATCGAAGCGCCTGCAAAGGACCCTTCCGCGACCGAAAGCAAGACGAGCGAAACTTCCGATTCGTCCAGCTGATCCTCGCGCCATGTCCGCCTGAAGGCACCTGAATGTTCGATATCGGCGCTGCTGAACTGCTTGTCATCGTTATCGTCGCGATCATCGTGATCGGGCCGAAGGAAATGCCGCGCGCGATGCGCACCGCCGGCCGCTGGATCGGGCAGGTTCGCCGCGTCTCCGCGCATTTCCGCACCGGGATCGATGCGATGGTGCGCGAGGCCGAGCTTGAGGACATGGAAAAGAAATGGAAGGCGCAGAATGAGGAAATCATGCGCCGCTCCGCCGCCAATGCGGAGGCCGATAAGGGCGAGCCGGTGATGACCGGGCCGCCACCGGTTGAGGGGGATAGCGGTCCCGATCCCATGGCGGACGACCCCGTTCCCGAAGGGCCGCCGCAGCCCAAGAAGGCCGACGATGCCGCTCCTGAATTGCCCCTGGCTCCGCTCGAAAAGCCGAAGGAGTAGGCGCAGGCAATGGCATTCGAGATCAAGGATATCGATGAGACGCGGGCTCCTCTGCTCGATCATCTGGTTGAATTGCGTACGCGGCTGGTGCGCTGTGTCATCGCGCTCGCGATCGCTTTCGTGGCCTGCTTTTACTTTGCAGATGACATTTTCGGCTTTCTCGTGTTGCCGCTCACCGATGCCTTTCCGGAGGGGCAGGGAAAGCTGATTTACACACAGCTCTATGAGGCGTTTTTCGTCGAGTTGAAGGTGGCGCTGTTTGCAGCGTTTTTCGTCAGCTTTCCAATCATAGCCAACCAGTTGTGGGCGTTTGTCGCGCCGGGGCTCTATGCGCGGGAGAAGAAGGCATTTCTGCCATTCCTGCTGATGACGCCGGTGCTGTTCATCAGCGGTGCGGCGCTGGCCTATTATGTCGTGATGCCGACTGCGTTCAGATGGTTTCTCGGCTTCGAGGGACAGGTCGGCGGGCTCGATATCGAGGCGCTGCCGGGGACGGGTAACTATTTGAGCCTCGTCATGCAGTTTATCCTCGCCTTCGGCATCACATTCCTGCTGCCAGTGTTACTGATGCTGCTACACCGCGCGGGGATCGTTACGCGCGCGCAGCTCGCAGGGGCGCGGCGCTATGTGATCGTCGGGGTGGTCGCGCTTGCTGCGATCGTGACGCCGCCCGATCCGGGTTCGCAGATCATACTCGCGCTTCCGCTGCTTCTGCTGTTCGAAGGCTCGCTGATACTAATGCGTTTGCAGGAACGTTCGGTCCAGAAGTCGTCCAAGCCGGACGATGCAACCGCCCCCTCGGACGCCGAGCCGGCCACCAAAGATAGTTAAGCAATTTGCTTAAATGGGGTCGAGCTGGGCGGGACCAGAGAGCGATCTTCGCGGTGCCCGGACAAAAAAAGGGGCCCCGAAAGGAGCCCCTTCTGAAATCTCGGTTAGACCGCCTTACGGGCTGGTCGGAAGATCTTCGCCATTGTCGTCAGCAGCGACGATGATACCGGCGATGATTGCGGCAGCTGCGAGGATCGCGATGAGAATACCGCTCCCGCCTTCGAGTTCGCTTTCGCCTTCCACCGGAGCGGTCGAACGGTCGAATGCGGCTTCTGCGATAGCAGGCGATGCAGCGAGAGAAACTGCAGCAGTAGCCAGTGCGACATTACGGAATTTCATCGAATCGTCTCCTATTGAGCTCTATCATTAATCTTATTCGATTGCGGAGTAGCCCAGCGAGCAAAGTGTGACAACCCCTAATTTGTATCGCTTCGTCGCGAAAATCGTGTCGAGAACGATTGTTATTCAACGCGTTATGCAGGGCGCCGCGAACGGATGCGATTCCAGAATGCGCCAACGGGGCATTCAATTGTTCGCAGTTGCACAATTACAACTACTTTCTGCACGCATCGTCAGCGAATCATTCAACGTTTGCAGCGGCATATCCAGGAAGCGTTTTGGCTTTCGCGCATTACGCCTTCGTGAAACATGGCGTAGTTTCGGCCCTCCTGGCTGTCATTACGTAGTGTCAGGTAGTTGAGGCCGTATAACTTCGTCGCTTGAGGAATTTGTCATCAGCGCATGCGCTTGCCGCCGACCCATACCTGGAGCACCCGCGTTTCTCGGATCTCACTCGGAGAAGCGAGCATAGGGTCGCGATCGACCAGGATGAAGTCGGCTCGCTCGCCGGGCACCAGCCGTCCGAAGTGTCCGTCGGCAAAGCCCGCAAAGGCGGCGTCGGCGGTGAAGGCTTTGAGCGCCGCTTCGCGGCTCACGGTCTCATCCGGCATCCATCCCCCGAAAGGCTGACCGTCCGCGTCAGTTCGGCTGATCGCTACGGCGAGGCCCGCGAATGCGTCTGCCGGTTCGACGGGAGCATCGGAACCGAAGGCCAGCTTTCCGCCCACTTGGAGAACGCTACGCCACGCATAGGCACCGTCCAGACGGTCGGGTCCGAGCCGAGATTCTGCCATCAATCGATCCGAAGTCTGGTGCAACGGCTGCATCGAGGCGATCACGCCGTGTTGGCCGAATTTCGCGAGATCGGCGGGGTCGACGATTTGCGCATGCTCGATGCGCCAGCGGCGGTCACCTTGATAGGTTTCGGACAACTCCTCGATAGCGCGCAGCACGTCGGAATTGGCGGCGTCGCCTATCGCATGGGTCGCGACCTGGAAATTGTCCATCGCCGCTCGACTCATGATGTTTCGCAACTGCGCAGGTGTGAGCAGCGGCAACCCGGTGGTCTGCGGCTCATCCTCGTAAGGTTTCTTGAGAGTTGCTCCACGCGATCCCAGTGCACCGTCGAGATAGAGCTTTATTCCGCCCATGCGCAGCTTGTCGTCGTAAAGCCACGGGGTAGGACCCGGTCCTGCGATCAGGTCCATCGTGTCGGCATCGGTCGCATAGGACATGATGCGGATGTTGAGCCGTCCCGCATCGCCTGCCCGCCGGAATGTTTGCCAATCCTCGATGCTCGTTCCCATGTCGGCGACAGCAGTGATGCCGTTTTCGAGCAGAATCTCCTGCGCCTTGATCAGCGCGGCGTCGCGATCTTCGGGGCGAGGGGCGGGTACGACTGCATTGACCAGCGCCTCGGCCGCATCGACGAAGACACCCGCAGGTTCGCGGCTTCCGGCCTTGCGGATTATGCGGCCGCCCGAAGGATCGGAATTCGCGGCCGTGACCCCTGCAACCTGCATTGCGAGCGAATTGGCCCAGCTTGCATGTCCATCGACACGGCTCAGCCAAACCGGTCGATCGGCAACGACCGAATCCAGTTCCTCCGCCGTCGGGAATCGACCGAGGCCCCACTTTTCCTGGTTCCAGCCGCGACCGAGAATCCACGGACGTCCCGGATTCTCGTCGGCAAAGGCCTTTATCTTTGCGAGCGCTTCTTCGAGCGAATTGGTATCGGACAGGTCGAGCAGCAGCGCGCCGAAACCGATACCCATGACGTGGACATGTGCATCGATCATGCCGGGCAGCATCACGCGGCCCTCGCCATCGATCCCGTACTCCACCTTCGGACGGCGCTCGCCGCGCTCGAGTATCTGCACGACCTTGCCATCGTCATCGAAGACGAGACCGGTGAAGCGGACCACTTCGCCCTCTTCATTGACGGTGATGCCGTCGACATTGTCGACCAGTGTGTCGGCCAGCGCCGGGGACGAGGCAAAGGCGGCAAGTGCCGCCGCGGCGAGAATTGCAGTGCGGATCATGGATTTCCTATTCGGGTTTGCTTTTGGGCAGACGGGTGATGAGCGCGCTCGTGTCGCGCCTGCCGCCGCCTGCGGCTTGAACGTCGGCGTAGAACTGGTCGACCAAGGCTGTGATCGGCGAGGACAGACCAAGGCGCTTGGCTTCATCGAGCGCATAGCCCAGATCTTTGCGCATCCAGTCGATCGCGAAGCCGAAGTCGAACTCGTCCTTGGTCATGGTCTTCCAGCGGTTGTCCATCTGCCAGCTTTGCGCCGCGCCGCCGGAAATCGCTTCATATGTCCTGTCGAGATCAAGCCCGGCGGCCTCGGCCAGCCGGATCGCTTCGGATAGGCCGCCAAGCACGCCCGCGATGCACATCTGGTTCGCCATCTTGGCGGTCTGCCCTGCGCCCGATGGGCCGACATGGACGATCGCCTTCGAATAGCAGTCCATCACGGGGCGGGCGCGCTCGACCGCCTCTTCGGAGCCGCCGCACATCACGGCGAGCTGACCGTTAACCGCTCCCGCCTCGCCGCCGCTAACCGGAGCATCGACCGCCTCGATCCCGCGCCTTGCCGCCTCGCCGGCGAGACGTCGCGCCATATTTGCAGAAACGGTTGTGTGGTCGACCAACAGCGCGCCCGCTTTCATCGTCGCGAGGACGCCGAATTCGCCGAGAGTGACTTCGGCGAGATCCTCGTCATTGCCGACGCAGACGAACACTATGTCGGCCTCGGCAGCAGCTTTCGCGGGAGTATCGGCAAAGGAAATTTCGAGATTCTCCTCTGTCCATATCGCCTGCCATTTGCGTGCGCGCTCCTGCGAGCGATTGTAAGCCATGACCCTGTGCCCGGCCCGTGCGAGGTGGCCGGTCATCGGACCGCCCATCACACCGAGCCCGATGAAAGCAATATTGTGCGACGCTGTCATAACGCGAGTGCCTAATGCCCTTTCACCGACTTGCCAACGGATAGGAATTGCCCTCGGCTCCCGGAGGCCGTAACCCGCAAAGCACCATGACCGCACAGCCCGCATCCACCGCGCCCCGGGGCGCGCCTGTCGCCAGCCTCGAAGAGCTGACCCTCGACACCGTGCACGAGGCCGCCGCCCGCATAGAAGGCGCGGTGGTCAAGACGCCCATGATGCATTCGAAGACGTTGTCCGAGATTACCGGCGCCGAGATCTGGCTGAAGTTCGAGAACCTCCAGTTCACCGCCGCCTATAAGGAACGCGGCGCGCTCAACGCGTTGCTTCAGCTGACCGACGAGCAGCGAACGCGCGGTGTTATTGCGGCTTCGGCGGGCAACCATTCGCAAGGCCTCTCCTACCACGGCACCCGTCTTGGAGTGCCGGTCACAATCGTGATGCCGCGTACTACGCCGACGGTGAAGGTGATGCAGACCGAGAGCGTTGGCGGGAACGTCGTGCTCGAAGGCGAAACGTTTGACGATGCATACGCCTATGCGTGCACGCTCGAACAGGAGCGCGGTCTTACTTTCGTCCACCCGTTCGACGATCCGCAGATTGCGTCGGGGCAGGGCACGGTGGCGCTCGAGATGCTCGACGTCGTTCCCGATCTCGATTGCATGGTCACCCCGATCGGAGGGGGCGGACTGATTTCCGGCATGGCGACGGTCGCCAAGGCGCTCAATCCCGATATCGAAATGGTCGGGGTGCAGGCTGCGCTGTTCCCGAGCATGTTCGCCAAGATAAAGGGCGAGGAGCGCGATTGCGGAGGGGATACCCTCGCAGAAGGAATCGCGGTCAAGAAGCCGGGCGAGTTCACCAGCAAGGTCATCGCCGAGCGGGTCGACGATATCCTGCTGGTCGATGAACCCTCGCTGGAGAAAGCGGTGTCTCTTCTTCTCCAGATCGAGAAAACCGTGGTCGAGGGTGCTGGCGCTGCGGGTCTTGCCGCAGTGCTGAGCAACCCTGAGCGCTTCGCGGGCAAGAAGATCGGCCTGGTCCTGTGCGGCGGCAATATCGATACGCGCCTGCTTGCCAATGTCCTTCTACGCGATCTCGCCCGCCAGGGGCGTCTCGCGCGGCTGCGGATCACGTTGCAGGACCGTCCCGGCGCATTGTTCCGCGTGATGCGCCTGTTTGACGAGCACAACGTCAACATCATAGAGATTTACCACCAGAGGATTTTCACCTCCCTGCCGGCCAAAGGGCTCATCACCGACATCGAATGCGAAGCGCGCGATGCCGAGCAGGTGGAGAGGCTCGTGGCAGCATTGAGAGCGAAAAACTACAAAGTGCAGATGGTCGAGCTCAATTAGCTGATCGCGTAAAAACACGTGGTATCAGCGATTTACTCGCGTATGCCGGAGTGTCCCGTTTTGCGCCGTTGTGGAGCCGTCTCCCTCGCGCACCTGTGCAAACTAAGAATTTATTCATGCTGTTTCATGGTTAAGGGTCTTTTACCGCGGAACCTGAAAAGGCATAACAAGGTCTTAACAGGCGCGCAGCCGATTCCCGCAGCCAAAAGGACACTGCCAGACCCGTGACGGCCCCGATCCGCTTCCCCCGCTTTTTCGTGACGAGCCCTGCGCCGTGCCCGTATCTTCCCGGGCGCCAGGAACGCAAGGTCTTCACCGAACTCAAGGGAGCACATGCGGACCAGCTGAACGAGGCATTGGGCCGGATCGGATTCCGCCGCAGCCAGACCGTCGCCTATCGCCCGAGCTGCCTTGATTGCCAGGCTTGCGTATCGGTTCGTGTCGTGGCCCGTGAGTTCAAGGCGTCGAGCACGCAGAAGCGCGACCTTAAGCGCAACCGCGATCTGATCGCCACCGAATGCCGGCCTTGGGCGACCGATGAGCAGTTCGCTCTACTTGCCAAGTATCTCGCCGTGCGCCATCCCGATGGCGGCATGTCGCAAATGGACGAGCTCGATTATGCCGACATGATCGAACACACGCCGGTCACCAGCACGGTGATCGAATATCGCGAACCAACTGCGGATGGCGAACCGGGGCGGCTCGTCGGAGCCTGTCTGACCGATCGCCAGGGCGATGGCCTGTCGATGATTTATTCGTTCTACGATCCCGATCACGAAAACCGTGCCGGGCTCGGCAACTACATCATTCTCGACCACATCCAGCGCGCGGCAGAATCCGGGGTGCCCTATGTCTATCTCGGCTATTGGGTCGAGGGCAGCCCGCGCATGCAATACAAGGTCCGCTATCGCCCACTTGAAAAGCTTACCCGCGATGGGTGGCGGCGGATGGATTCGGGCGAACAGAGCAAACTGATCGCCGAAGCGACAGCTCCGCGTGGCGAAAAGACTGGAACGATTGGCGCAGCAAGGGGTAAAGACGGGCAACCGGTAAAATTCCCTGCGAGCTGATTTTTTGCAACGTTTACAATTCAATCTGGCTCTCGCGGCCGGGCTTTGCGCGGCAAGCGCATTCGTTCCGGCAGGGGCATTTGCGCACTCGCAAGCGCAGGAAGCCGACGAACAACCTGCAACGCCTCCTCCGACACCCGAAGAGGATGAGCAGGACGCTTCGCCGCCGCCCAGTCGCACACTGGATGAACTCATTCCCGAAGGCGTTGTCGATAATGCGGAAGACTGGGCAACACAGGGCGTCACCAATCCAGCCGCGCCGCTACCGGATGCCGAAGCAGTAGGGGACGCGGCGCAAACCGATCTGATGCAGCCGGTCGATCCGGCTTTCACGGCCACGTTCGACGACCTCGGAATTCCCGAACCCCAGCGCCTCGAACCCGATCCCGAAGTGCAAGCAATCGCCGAGATTGATGCGCCGGACCTTGTGGAACTGCCTGAGCTCGAGGAATTCCGCGTCAGCGATGAACTGATCCTCGCCTTCCCTGCCGACAATGACCGCTTCCCCGAGCGCACCAACTTCATCGACCGTTTCCGCGCGCTGTCGACGATTGAGGATCTCGATAGCGACGACGATACGATTCCGCAGCTCGCCGCCCGCGCCCGCGCCGACGAGGAGCTGCTGGTCCAGATGCTGCGCACCTACGGATATTATTCCGGCGAAGTCGCCCGCCAGCTGTCAGGGGGCCGGCGCGGCGACAATGGCGACATCGCGGCAAGCGATACGGATCCGCAGGTGCGTTTCGATATCCTGCCTGGAGAACGCTATCGATTTGCCGAAATCGACCTCGGACGGCTCGATACGGCGCCCGATTACGAAGCATTGCGAGCGGCATTCGAAATCCAGCCGGGCGATCCGCTTCAATCCGACCGGATCATCGCCGAAGAAGCCGATCTGCGCATCGCGCTTGGCGAAACCGGCTATCCCTTTGCCGAAATCGACGCGCCTTCACTGCTGATCGACCATGCCCGGCAAGAGGGCGACCTCTCGCTTCCAGTCGAGCCGGGCGGCAAATACGTCTTCGCTGGCGTGACGAGCGAAGACCCGCGCTTCCTTTCCGACCGGCACCTCGAACGCATCGCTCGTTTCGATGAGGGCGATGTCTACCAGGCCAGCCTGCAGGCGGATCTGCGCCGCGCGATCCTTGCAACCGGTCTCGTTTCGAGCGCGGTCGTAACACCCCGCGAGATTACCCCTCCCAGCGAAGGCCAGCCGGGTGAGGTCGAACTCGATGTCGAATTCGAACGCGCGCCGCTGCGTACCATTGCAGGCGCAATCGGCTACGGCACCGAGGACGGGTTGAAGGTCGAAGCGAGCTGGGAGCACCGCAATCTCTTCCCGCCCGAGGGATCGCTCAAGTTGCGCGGGATCGTAGGCACGCGTGAACAACTCGCGAGCGTAACCTACAAGCGCAACAACTTCCTCGATCGTGATCAGGTGCTGACGATCGACGCCTATGCGAGCGATATCGAAACCGAAGCGGTCGACGCGCGCACGGTGGCTCTGCGCGGATCGTTCGAGCGGATTTCCAATCTCCTATTCCAGAAGCCGTTCAGCTGGCAGATCGGCGCCGAGGCGCTCTACACCGATGAGCGCAACCGCGTGATCAGCGGCATCCCGCGCGAGCGCCAGACTTACCGGATATTGGGCCTGTTCGGTCGCGCGACTATCGATGCGAGCGACGACCTGCTCGATCCGACCACCGGCTACCGCGTAACCGGCTTCCTCGCACCAGAGGTTTCCAGCTCGATCGGGACCGAGACTTTTTACGTCCGGGCGCAGGCCGACGCGAGCTACTACATGCCGGTCGGCAGCACCGTGCTCGCCGGACGTGTACGCGCAGCGACGATTCAAGGGGCGCAGGCCTTCCAGATCGCGCCCTCACGCAGGCTCTATGCCGGTGGTGGTGGATCGGTACGCGGCTACGGCTTCCAGGCCATCGGTCCGCGCAACGACCTCGGAGAGCCAACCGGCGGCGGATCATTGGTCGAGGTTTCGCTGGAGGCTCGCATCCAGACCGGCCTGCTCGATGGCGCGGTTGAAGTCGTGCCCTTCATCGATGCCGGGTCGGTTTCGCTTGGCTCGACCCCCGATTTCCGCTTCATCCAGTACGGCGCTGGCGTCGGGATCCGCTACAAGACCAGCTTCGGCCCGATCCGCGTCGATGTCGGCACGCCGCTCAATCCGACCGAATTCGACGCGCCCGTAGTAGTCTATGTTAGTCTCGGGCAGGCGTTCTGATGGCCGAAGATATCGCCATGACCGACGAGCCGGATACGCCCGAAAGGAAGCGCAAGCGGCGCTGGGCAAAGCGGCTTGGTTGGGCGCTGCTCATCCTTGCCATGCCATTCGTGCTGGTCGCGGTGTTCCTGAGCTCGCCGATCGGCAAACGCTTCGTCGCCGACCAGATCGCCCAAGTCGCTCCCGCTTCGGGCCTGCGTTTCGAAGTTGGGCGGATCGAGGGCGACATTTACGGGCAAGCCGTCCTGCACGATGTTGTGCTGAGCGACCCCAAAGGCGTATTCCTGACCGTGCCTGAGGTCGAACTCGACTGGCGGCCACTCGCCTTTTTGTGGAGCGGGATCGATGTGCGCGAACTCACCGCCCGGCGTGGACGGCTCGAACGTCTGCCCGAGCTGCTTCCAGGCGATCCCGATGCACCAATCCTTCCCGATTTCGATATCCGGGTAGACAAGCTCGCGCTGGAAAACTGGATCATTGCACCCGGCATTGCGGGTGATCTTGCGCATAGCGCGAACCTCTCGGCGCAAGTCGATATCCGGTCGGGGCGTGCGCTGGTCGATGCGAACGGCACGTTCGGGCGCGAGGACAAAATCGCTCTGCTGCTGGATGCCGAACCTGATGGCGACCGCTTCGATGTAGCGCTGGATTACGTAGCCGCCGCCGACGGACCGCTCGTCCAGCTCGCCGGGCTCTCGTCACGCTACGAAGGTAAAATCGAAGGCGAAGGCACTTGGAACAGGTGGCTCGGCTACGCTTTGCTGACGCGGCAGCCGGAGGGCGGCGCGCGCGAACGGGTTGCCGCGCTGCGGCTTGCCAACAACGCCGGCACGTATAGCGTGCTCGGCAAGATCTCGCCGGAACTCGACAGAGGAAGCCTGCTCGGCCGCGCAGCTGGCGGTGACATCTCGGTCGTTGCGACCGGCACGCTTCAGGATAGCGTCTTCGATGGCAAGCTCGCTCTCGTATCAGGCGCTCTCGACCTGCGTGGAGACGGCGCGATCAATCTTGCCGCAAACCGGGTCGACAATTTCGACGCGCGTTTGACTGTGCGGGACCCGACTGTCCTCGGAGAGGCGATAGAGCTGCGTGATGCGCGGCTAACAGCATCGCTCGACGGTCCGTTCCGCGACCTGATGGTCGACCACTCTCTGACCGTCGGGGAACTGGTGACAGGCGACACGGCACTGCGCGGGCTCGCGCAGGCGAGCACGGCGACCTATGACGGTGCAACCTTCTCAATGCCACTCGATGTGAATGTCGATCGAGTTGAAACAGGTACGGAACTGATCGATCCAAGATTGGTGAACGGCCAAATGACCGGTCGGTTGACCTTCGGCGGTTCGCGACTCGATATCGACAACGCGCGTATCGAATTCCCCGGCCTTTCTGCTGTACTCGCCATGCGCGGCAACACAGAACAAGGCGTTTACGCAATCGCCGGACCGCTGGACGCGCGCGGGCTCGAGCTCGAAGGCATCGGCACTGTCAACGCCAATGCAAAATTGCTCGCCCGTTTCGGCGACAGCATACCGTGGAGCGTTCGTGCAAATGTCGCAGGGCGTTTGGGCGAAGTCAGCAATTCGACCGTTGCCAGTGTCGCGGGCGAGGACCTGCGCTTTGCCGGCGCCTTTGGAGTGGCAGCGGACCAGCCGATCGTACTGCGCGACGTTACACTTGAGAGCGACCGGCTCGATGCGACCTTCGACAGCCGGATCGTCGGCGAGCGCACCACTCTCTCAGGTGGCGGCAGGCATGTCGAATACGGTCCCTTTACCGTCGATGCCGAGATCACCGGCGAGGGTCCGCGCGCAACCCTTGTCCTGGCCGATCCGCTTCCCGCCGCGGGCCTTCGCAATGTGCGCCTGGCTATTGCGCCTTCGGGCGACGGCTTCGCAATCGATACGTCGGGCGATTCGCTGCTCGGGCCTTTCGATGGCGAGCTCGACCTCGTCCTTCCTGCCGATGGACCTACGCGCGTCGCAATCAACCGGCTCGAGGTCTATCGCACCAACGTGATCGGTGGCCTCACGTTGGGAGAGGAAGGTATCGCGGGCAATCTCGCGCTTGAAGGCGGCGGGTTGAATGGCACTATAGGCCTCGCGCCCGAAACGGGCGGAGCGATAGGGTTCGATCTGGACTTGAGGGCCAGACAGGCAAGGTTCGGTGGCGACACCGATATCGCTCTGGCCTTCGCCGACATCGACGCAAGCGGAACTTTCCGGGAAGGAAGCAGCCGGATCGCCGCGAATATCCGGGGTTCGGGCCTGCAATACGGCGCGCTTTCGATTGCGCAGTTCGCTGCAAATGCGAATGTCGTCGACGGGCGCGGCGATGTCACCGCGTCAATTGCCGGACGGCGCAGCGACCGTTTCACGCTGAAACTCGACGGCGACATTGCGCCCGATCGGATCGCATTGCTTGCGCGTGGCCAATATGCCGGCCGTGACATCACGATGCCCCGCCGCGCAGTCCTGACATCGCTTGAGAATGGCGGCTGGCGGCTGGCCCCGACCCAAATCGGTTTCGCACGGGGTTTTGCCATTCTCGAAGGCACGCTCGGCGGTGAGCGGACTTCGTTCGAAGCCAAACTGTCGAGCATGCCGCTGCGTATCGCTGACCTGATCGGCTCAGAGCTTGGCCTTGGCGGAAGGCTATCGGGCATTATCCGCTACGACCAGGCCGGCAGCGCAGCTCCCACGGCCAATGCGCGCGTGCGGATCGATGACTTCACGCGCTCGGGCCTGGTGCTTTCATCGACCCCGATGGACGTGCTCGCTGTGGCCGATCTCACCTCCAACCGCCTCACGGTCGGGGCAAGGCTGCGTGACGATGGTGCGCAGCTAGGCCGGCTCGATGCCCGAATAACCAATCTTGGCGGAGGGAGCGACCTTGCGCGGCGGATCATGCAGGGTCGGCTCGATGCGCGGTTCGCCTTCGACGGCGGAGCAAGCGCGCTGTGGAGGCTCGTCGCGATCGAGGCATTCGACCTCACCGGTCCGATCAGCGTCACAGCAAGAGCGGTAGGCACGCTCGACAATCCGCGCATCACCGGCAATCTGGCGAGTGACGACTTGCGACTGCAAAGCGCGATTTCGGGCACTGATATCGACAACGTGGTGGCTCGCGGACGCTTTGCCGGTTCGCGGCTTGAGCTGACCCGGTTTTCCGGGACCACCAGCGGAGGCGGCACGGTTAGCGGCAGCGGAACTGTGGATCTCGCCGGCATGGGAGCGGATCGCGGACCGCAAATCGACCTGCGCGCAGCCGCCAACGATGCAAGACTACTCGCCGCAAACGGACTCAACGCGACCATCACCGGTCCGCTGCGGATAGTGTCGAACGGGGTGGGGGGGACCATCGCCGGGCGCGTGAAGATCGATCGCGCCAGCTGGAGGCTCGGGACAGCGGCCGAGGATATGTCGCTGCCGCAAATCGAAACACGCGAAATCAACCGGCTCGACGGAACCGGTCCCGTGCGCTCTGCCGCGCGTGGATCGTGGCGCTACCTTATCAACGCGTCGGCCCCAAGCAGGGTCGAAGTCGATGGACTCGGACTTGATAGCGAATGGGGCGTCGATATCGCGCTTCGCGGCACTGTTGACGACCCGCGCATCGGTGGAAGTGCGAGGCTGGTGCGCGGCGACTACACCTTTGCCGGTACTCGGTTCGAGCTCACCCGCGGGCGAATTCGTTTCGATGCCAATGTTCCCATCGATCCCCGACTCGATATTGCGGCGGAGACGAGCGCGATGGGCACCAATGTAACGGTGGCTATCACCGGCAATGCGCAGTCGCCCGAAGTGGCATTCTCGTCTGAGCCGCCGCTACCCGAAGAGGAAATCCTGGCCCGCCTGCTGTTCGGTGGTTCGGTTACGTCGCTTACGGCGACCGATGCGCTGCAGCTTGGTGCGGCGCTGGCAAGCCTTCGCGGTGGGAGCGGAGGCATAGATCCCATCGGCTCTCTCCGTCGCTCGATCGGGCTGGACCAGTTGCGCATCATCAGCGCCGATCCTGCGCTGGGCCGCGACACAGGTGTCGCCCTTGGGAAGAATATCGGCCAAAGATTTTATGTCGAGATTGTCACCGATGGCCGCGGTTATTCGGCCACCTCGGTCGAATACAGGGTGACGCGATGGCTGGCACTGCTGGGAACTGTGTCGACGATTGGCCGTAACAGCGCGGTGGTTGAAATCAGCCGGGATTACTGAGCGCGATAGAGCGCTGTTTCTTCCGCGCGCCTGCGGACCAGCCCCTTGAGCACCCGACCGCCAGCCTTGTTCCACCGAGCAAATTCGAGCGCTGCGCCCACGTGATCACCTGCAGTGTGCTTTTTGGTGAGCGTCGCGCGGGCAATCGCGCCGGTGTTGTAGTGAAAGCTGACCATGGCATCGAACTGGCCTTGTGTGGTCGGTGCATCGCCGATCGCTCGGGCGACGTCGGCGGCGTAGCGCTTCAGGTCACGCTCAAGCCGCGCATCGCACTCTTCCGGCGTCCACACCGTGCCGCGAGCGATCTCCGGTCCGGTTGCACCCCATCCGATCGTCCACGGGTCTCCGCCAGTACCTGGATCGGGATAGGCTTCGATCAGTCCGTCGCGCCTGAGCTTGGCGCATCCTTCGAAACGCTTGATGAGCGAGATCCCATCGGGACCGATTGTGCGAGCAACTGTGTCTCCATGCGGCACCGCTGCGAACGACCGATCCAGTGCATTATCGAGCGCAGCCACCTCCGTTTGGCGAAAGCCACGCTTGAGCATTGCGCGCACTGTATCGAAGACGGGTTTTCGCAAATTCGGCATTCTCGGCCTCCGGATTGGGGATAGGAGACCGGGACAGTTGGCACAAAGTCGCCGGGTAGGAAAACTTCAAAGCGTCTCGAAAAAAGCAGGCGCCCGGATCGCTCCGGACGCCATGCTACTTTTGAGTGAACCCAGTGGGTTCACGAGCTGTAATACATGTCGAATTCGACCGGGCTCGGTGTGGTTTCGAGACGCAGCTGCTCTTCCCACTTTAGCTCGGCATAAGCCTCGATCTGGTCCTTGGAAAACACATCGCCCTTCAGCAGGAATTCGTGGTCTTCTTCAAGCGCCTCAAGCGCTTCGCGCAAGGAACCGCACACGGTCGGGACATCGGCAAGTTCTGCGGGCGGCAGGTCATACAGGTTCTTGTCCATCGCATCGCCCGGGTGGATCTTGTTCTCGATCCCGTCGAGGCCCGCCATCAGCAGCGCCGAGAAGGCAAGATACGGGTTGGCGAGCGCATCGGGGAAGCGGAACTCCACGCGCTTGGCTTTCTCGCCCGCGCCATAGGGAATACGGCACGATGCCGAACGGTTGCGCGCCGAGTATGCGAGCAGAACCGGAGCCTCAAAACCGGGTACAAGGCGCTTGTACGAGTTAGTCGTTGCGTTGGTGAAGGCGTTGATCGCCTTGGCATGCTTGATGACACCGCCGATGTAATGGAGGCAGGTTTCCGACAGGCCCGCATATTCATTGCCGGCAAAAGTCGGGTTGCCGCCCTTCCAGATCGACATGTGGGTGTGCATGCCAGAGCCGTTATCGTCCTTGATCGGCTTGGGCATGAAGGTCGCAGTCTTGCCGTATGCGTGGGCGACCTGTTGCACGACATATTTGTAGACCTGCACCTGGTCGGCGGTCTTAGTCAGCGTCGAGAACGTAATGCCAAGCTCGTGCTGGGCAGCTGCCACCTCGTGGTGGTGCTTGTCCATGTCGAGGCCCATTTCCATCATCGTCGAGACCATCTCGCCGCGGATATCCATGGCGCTGTCGACCGGCGCGACGGGGAAATATCCGCCCTTTGCGCGCGGGCGGTGGCCCATATTGCCCATCTCGTATTCCTTGCCGGAATTGGTCGGCAGCTCGATGTCGTCGATGGCGTAGCCCGATCCGGCGTAGCCGTCCTCGAAACGGACATCGTCGAACATGAAGAATTCGGGCTCGGGACCGACATAGACGGTGTCGCCGATGCCGCTGGAGGCGAGATAGGCTTCGGCGCGCTTGGCGGTAGAGCGCGGGTCGCGGCCGTAGAGCTGACCGTCCGACGGTTCGACGATGTCGCAGAAGATCGACAGCATCGGCGTTGCAGAGAACGGATCGACATAGACCGCATCCATGTCCGGTTTAAGGATCATGTCGCTTTCGTTGATGGTTTTCCAGCCTTCGATCGAGGAACCGTCAAACATCAGGCCGTCTTCCAAGGCGTCCTCGTCCATGACGCTCGCCGCCATGGTAAGGTGCTGCCACTTGCCCTTGGGGTCGGTGAAGCGCAGGTCGACCCATTCGATTTCCTCGTCCTTGATCTGTTTCAGGACGTCCTTGGTGCTTGCCATTTTCAATGTCTCCGGCTGGTAGTTCGAGAGGTGCCTGCTTTCGTGCAGGCTTGATCAGTTCAGAATTCAGATCGCGTCGTCATTGGTCTCGCCGGTTCGGATGCGCAGGGCGCGTTCGATCGGGGAGACGAAAATCTTGCCGTCGCCGATCCGTCCGGTTTGCGCGGCTGCAGCGACCGCTTCGACCACGCGATCGGCCTGGTCGTCCGAAACAACGACTTCGAGTTTCACCTTGGGCAGGAAATCGACGACATATTCGGCGCCGCGGTAAAGTTCGGTGTGGCCCTTCTGACGGCCGAAGCCGCGCGCTTCGGTCACGGTGATACCGGACACGCCGATTTCGTGCAGAGCCTCCTTCACCTCGTCGAGCTTGAAGGGCTTGATGATCGCTTCGATCTTTTTCACGTGTGCGGTTTCCCCAACCCGGTTGTGCTTGTCGGCATCATTTGATCCAAGAATCATGCCAAACGGAACGCAAGGATGGATTAGTCTATCTCCATCCCTGCGCAAGTCCCTTGCGAGATCATTACGCTTTCGGAAATTTCGTAAGCGGCAATTCGCGCTGCCTATTGCGCGGACTTTTGTTGCCCAATTTTTGTGCAGAGACGAGGCGGGACTAGAGCTTCAGGCCCGCGGTTTCGTCGAGCCCGCACATGATATTGAGGTTCTGGATCGCCGCGCCGCTTGCTCCTTTGCCGAGATTGTCGAGACGCGCGACGAGGCGGGCATGCCAGCCGCCCTCATTGCCGAACACGAACAGTTCCATGGCGTCGGATGGCGCGGCGCTGACCTCGAGCGTCATTTCAGCAAGGTCGGCCTTGTCGCGAACCGCGATCACCGGCGAATGTGCGTAAAATTGCGCGAGTGAATTTCGCAGATCGTCGGCGCACGCCCCGGTGCTCATTGCTCCGAGATGCAGCGGAACCTCGACGATCATCCCGCGATAGGCCGGGACGACCGATGGCGCGAAGATCACATCGTGCTCAAGTCCCGAATGAAGCTTCATTTCGGGCCTGTGCTTGTGCTCCATGTCGAATCCGTAGGCACGGAACGCCGGGGCGCCCTCGCTTTCGAACCGTTCGATCAATGCCTTGCCGCCGCCCGAATAGCCGCTCACCGCATTGACCGTCATCGGCCAGTCGGCCGGGACCAGCCCCGCCCGAACAAGAGGCGCGACGAGCGCGATAAATCCGGTGGGGTAGCACCCCGGATTGCTCACCAAACGGGCACCGGCGATCTTCTCGTGCCCGACGATCTCAGGGAAGCCATAGGTCCAGCCCTCGCTCACGCGGTGCGCGGAGGATGCGTCTATGATGCGCGTGCCTGTTCCTTCGGCAAGGCTCACCGCTTCGCGTGCGGCATCGTCTGGCAGGCAAAGGATCGCGATATCGGCTTCGCTGAGCGCAGTCTTGCGCGCGCCAGCATCCTTGCGCTGGCTCTCGTCGAGCAGCAGCAACTCGAACTCGCTACGGCCTTCAAGCCGTTCCCGGATCTCGAGGCCGGTCGTGCCGGCTGCTCCGTCGATGAAAATGCGTGTCGCCATCCGGCGCTTCTAGACGGATCAACCGGCGAGGCAATCGGCTTTGCAATAGCCGCTCGGCCCCTCGGGACCGAGGCATAGCCACACCCAGTCGCCGGCAACGTCGAGTATCTCGACCCGGGTGCCCGGTTCGATATAGTGGGTCACTTCGCTGTCATCGCGCTGAGCGAGGCGAAGTTCTGCCCCGTTTTCGCCGACATGGCCGACATGCGGGATCACATAGTGCGCGGCGAGATGCGTGCTGGCGAGAGCAATGTGGGCAAGGTCTCCGCGTAGCGGCAGGGTGCCGGGCGCGGGCTTTTCGACCGGGCCTTTCAGCCCCAGCTTGCCGCCCGGCACGCTATAGTCTGCTGCTTGCACCTCGGTGCCGCTCATCCGGTCTCGTGTCCTTATGCCCCTGTTGGACCGCCTGCTGGCGGCAAAACGCTTGCGCGGGCGCTTAGACGCATGTGCGAGTGCGGGCAAGCGCGCCGCGCCTACCCGTCCTCAACGGATACAGTTTCAGATGTTTCCGAAACGTCCTTTGAGCATGTGCCAGCTGGCCCGCAGGCCATATGCGCAGCCACCCTTCGGGCGGCCCGGTTTGGCGAATGGGCGCCAGGCAAAGGTGTCGAAATGGACCCAGTCGATCTCGTCGCCGACGAACCTGTCGAGAAAAAGCCCAGCGACGCTCGCGCCCGCATAGGGATTGGAGTGCGCGTTGACGATGTCGGCGATGTCGGAGTTGAGGTATTCGCGATAGGCATCGGGCAGGGGCAGACGCCACGGTTCGTCGTCATTGGCCTTGCCCGCCTCGATGATAGCCTGAGCCGTCGTATCATCGCGCGCCATCATGGCTGCGTAATCCGGGCCGAGAGCGACACGTGCTGCGCCGGTCAGGGTCGCGAAATCGATGACAAGCTCGGGATCTTCCTCGCTCGCGCGGGTAAGCGCATCGCCGAGGATGAGGCGCCCTTCGGCATCGGTGTTATGGATTTCGACCGAAAGGCCCTTGCGGCTGGAAAGCACGTCGCCGGGGCGAAATGCGGGACCGGAAATCGCATTCTCGACCGCAGGGATCAGGAGGTGAAGGCGGACCTTCATTCCCGCGCCCATTACCAGACCCGCCAAGGCGATGGCGTGCGCCGCACCGCCCATGTCTTTCTTCATAAGCCGCATGCCGCTGGCCGGCTTGATGTCGAGCCCGCCCGAATCGAAGCATACCCCTTTGCCGACGATGGCAAGTACCGGGTCGCCCTCGTTTCCCCAGGCAAGATGCATGATGCGCGGCGCGTGGTGGCGCGCGGCGGCGCGCCCCACCGCGTGGACCATCGGATAGCCCTGTTCCAGCGCGTCGCCCTTCGTAACCGAAAGTTCCCCGCCATACGCTTTGGCAAGTTTCTCGCACTCCGCCTCTAGCGCGGCAGGCCCCATGTCCTCGGCGGGTGTGTTGACGAGGTCGCGCACCAATATCTCGGCTTCGGCTTCCGCGATGTAGCCTGGGAGCCGCCCGACCTGCTCGGTCAGGAGTACGCGCGGGCCAGTTGTCTTGTCATCGTCCTTGTAGCGGGTGAACCGGTATTGCGCGGTTAGCCATCCGAACGCGGCAGGCCCGGGCTGTCGACCTTCGAGGCGGTAGGTGCCTTCGGGAAGGTCTTCTGCAAGCTTTGCAAGGCACCAGCTCGAAAGCTCTTCAGGATCGGCTACGCCGCCCACAACGAAAAAACCGTCACCATCGGGTACGATGCCGACTTGGTAGGCGCCGCCCTCGAACTTTTGCGCCGATAGGCTGGCGCGTTGTCCGGCCGATAGGGACTTGGTGAAGTCCTCGAAACTGCTCTTGTTGACGAGGTGGATCGCAATGGCTTCCTGCCCGCGGTCGGGCTGGATCAGGTCTTTGATATCGGTCATGCTGGGGTAATTAAGCGCGATCCATCACTTGTCACGCGCGAATTTTGGAGGGTGGCGATGAAACATGGTGCGACTGTAATCGGGATAGCCGCAATCGTGGCAGCATGTTCATCTCCGGACTCGATGGGAGAGGACATCGGAGTCGGGCCGGCTGCCGTCTCGCAGGAAGACGGCAAGACTGCCGAGCCGAAAGAGGAAACGGGCGCTGATCGGGAACTCTTTTCCGACACTTCGACGGACGAAAATGCCGAACGCGAATTCTCGTACGCCTGGCCGAGGGAGGTTTCCGCGATCCCCGAACTGGCTGCGGAGTTGACGGTGCATCGCCGCGAGCGCCTCGACGAGCAGAAAAGAAACTGGCGTCAGGCGCTGGCTGACTGCCCCCCCGAATTCACTTCGTGCCGTAACCATAGCTATGCAATCGAGTGGCGGGTCGTTGCCGATACACCGCGTTTCCTCAGTCTATCGAATGGCGACTATTCCTACACCGGAGGTGCGCACGGAAACTATGGCCGGGGGGCCCTGGTCTGGGATCGCAAAGCCGGCGCATCGCTCGATCCGCAGGCGTTTTTCCTGTCGCCATCCGCGCTTGATCGGGCGATCGGTCAAAAGGCATGCTCGCTACTCAATGCCGAGCGCGCCGAAAGACGCGGCGAACCAGTGCCCGAAGGCGAAACGGAATGGCCCAACCAATGCGTGTCGATGGAGGAAACGGTCGTTTTTCTCGGATCGTCGAACGGGGAGACGTTTGACCGCATCGGGGTATATTACGCGCCTTATGTGGCAGGAGCGTATGCGGAAGGCGACTTCGAATTCACTCTGCCGGTCACCGAGGCGGTTATAGCGGCAGTGAAGCCCGAATATCGCGCCGCCTTCGCTCTCGGGAAGTAGCATTTTCTCGCGGCAATCGCTAAGTAGCGGCGCATGACCGAATACCAGCTCATCGACAGCGACCAGACCGTCTATCGCGACGGCACGATCAAGCTTCACACCGAGGAAGGCTTCGAAGGAATGCGCAAAGCGGGACGTCTCGCCGCGACGATCCTCGACGAGGTTGCCGACCTTGTGAAGCCCGGTGTCACCACCGGCAGCATCGATGATGCGATCCGCGAGATGATGCTCGATGCGGGCGCGGTCCCGGCAACGCTCGGCTATCGCGGTTACACACATTCCTCGTGCATCTCGATCAACCACGTCATTTGCCACGGCATTCCAGGTGAAAAGGTGCTGAAAGAGGGCGACATTCTCAACGTCGACGTCACTCCGCTGCTTGACGGTTGGCACGGAGACACCAGTCGAATGTATTTCGCCGGCGAACCGAGCATCAAGGCAAAGCGGCTGGTGGATGTGACCTACGAGTGCCTGATGCTCGGGATCGAGGCGGCTCAGCCTGGAGCGCGGCTGGGCGATATTGGCGCTGCGATCGAGGCGCACGCGAGGCAGTTCCGCTACGGCGTGGTGCGCGAATTCTGCGGTCACGGCCTCGGCCGCCTGTTCCACGATGCGCCCGAAGTCGTGCATGCGGCAAAGGCGGGAACGGGTCCGGAACTCAAACCGGGAATGTTCTTCACCATCGAACCGATGATCAACCTCGGCAAGCCGTGGGCGAAGGTGCTGGGCGACGGCTGGACTGCGGTGACCCGCGACAAGAGTCTGTCTGCGCAGTTCGAGCATTCGATCGCGATCACCGAGGACGGGAACGAGATCTTCACGAAGAGCCCGACGGGCAGGGACAAGCCCCCCTATTCCTGACCTCGCAAAACGCTGGTAAGGCGCGCGCGGGGATCACATGCGTTCGTTTGCCGATTTTATAACAGGTTACAGGATAGCAGCCGCACCGATTGTGGCTGCTATGGCGCTGATCGGTGAGCGGGATGCGTTTTTCATCCTGCTCATTATCAGCCTCGCTACGGATGCAATCGACGGGCCGATCTCGCGCTACACCGGAACCACATCACGGCGCGGAGCGCGGCTCGATACGATCGCCGACGGGCTTACGACGCTTGCAGGTCTGCTCGGCCTCTACATCTTTGAGCGCCACCTGATCGAACCGGAAATCGGCTGGCTCTATGCCTTTCTAATCACTTACGCGGCTGCGGGTCTCGTATGCCTCATCAAGTTTGGCGTGCTGCCGTCCTATCACCTGCTCTCGTCGAAGCTAGGCGCGGTGCTGGCGGGGCTATTCGTCATCTGGCTCTATCTGTTCGGCTATTCGCGCGAATTCCTGATTGCGGTGATTGTGGTCGGCGTGCTTGCCAATCTCGAATCGCTGCTCGCCACCCTTCGGTTGAAGAAATTCCGCACCGATATAAGCAGCGCCTGGAAGGTCTAGGCCTCGCGCGCGGCTCTGATCGCTGCTCCAGCGGCAAAGGGAGCGACTGCCACCAACAGCAGGCTGATCGCGGCGACGAAGCCGACGCTTGCGCCGTCCATCCTCGCCAGCGCGCCGGCGCCGAAGATCAGGATGGGAAGGGCGAGCGGGATCAGGAGCAACCCTGAAAGCGCCGCGCCAGCGCGTAGGCTCGCGGTAAGCGCGGCGATCATCAGGCCGATAGCAGCAAGGCCCGGCGTGCCCGCCAGCAGGCCGAGCAGCAGCAAACGCATTGTTTCGCCTTCGAGCGCGAGGAGCGCGGCGGCTGGGAATGTCGCGAGGATCAACGGCGGTCCGAAGCTGAGCCAGTGCGCGAGCATGCGGACGGCCATCATCGCTTCTTCGGTAACGCCGCGCAGCCTGAGTTGGTCGAAGGTGCCAAGTCCGATGTCCTGCGCAACCAATCGCTCGAGCGGAAGCACGGCGGCGAGCAGTGCTGCAATCCAAACGACACCGCCGCCGGTGCGCGCCAGCATCTGCGGGTCGGGTCCAACCGCGAAGGGATAGAGCATCGCCACCGCAATGAAGAACACGACCGGCAGCGCGGCCCCGCCTCCGCTGAATGGGAAGAATTTCGCCAGATCGCGTTTGAGCAGCGTGACGATCATCAGGATTCTTCCACGGCTAGCGCGAAATCTTCGATGGCGAGGGTGCGCAGATCCTTGATTTCGAGCGGCTGGTGTGAAGAGATGATGGCAATCCCCCCACCGCTTTGATGGAGCCGGATCAGCGACAAGATCTGGGCAATCGCGTAACTGTCCAGACCTGAAAGCGGCTCGTCGAGCAGCCAGATCGGCACACCGCGATTGAGCAGTGCCGCAAAGGCGGCGCGCTTTCGTTGACCGGTAGAGAGGTATCGCACAGGTACTTCGAGAAGCGGGATCAGCCCGAGCACCGACAATGCCCCGGCAGGATCGCGGCACCCGTCGATACGCTCCCAAAAACCAAGCGCTTTGGCGAGTGGAAGGTCGGGGTCGAGCGCTGGCCGTTCATCGAGCAGGCCGATTGCGCTCTCGCTTTCGACCGACCCCGAATATGGCGTCAGCAAACCGGCGAGCGCACGGATCAGGGTTGTCTTCCCCGTACCGTTCGCGCCTGTCACATGCAGCGCTTCACCGGCCTTCAACGCAAAGGACAGTCCGCGAAACAGCAGGCGGTCGCCCCGGCGGCACGCGAGATCGCTTGCGGAAATTGACGGATTGGCAGAACCTTGCATCGCTTTGTGCGTTAGGCAAAAGCACGCCCGCTCACAACACGCGCTTTAGGAGGCTCCCCCGATGGCTACCGTCCCCGAACTCGAAGAGAACGAACGCGACCAGCTGTTGAAAGACCACTCGGACTGGGAGCTCGCTCGCGAAGGCAAGGCAATCACCCGCACCTTCCAGTTTGCGGATTTCTCCGAAGCATGGGGTTTCATGAGCCGCGTCGCGCTGATCGCGGAAAGCCACGATCATCATCCTGAATGGTTCAACGTCTACGCGAAAGTCGAGATTACGCTGACCACGCACGATGCCGGCGCCCATGGCGGACTGTCACTGCGCGATGCGAAGATGGCTCGCGCGATCGACAGGATTGTCGGGTAGCTACTTCCCCAGCAGCGCCGCCGCATTGCGCTGTTGCTTGCGCACCTTGCCCGGCATCCAGCGCTTGGCGAAGTTGATCTGCCGCGCAGTCTTGCCGACGAGGTAGTGCATCTTGTCGCCGTGAACCGCTTCCCAGATTGTCTCGGCCACTTCCTCGACCGGTGTGATTTCAAGCCCGGCGGCCCTTACCCTGGCACGCACCGGCTCATTGGAGTTGCGGTTGCCGGTTCCGTCGAGGAGGGGCGTTTCGATGAAGCTGGGGCAGATCGAATTGACCTTGATCCCGTCAGGTGCCCATTCGGCATCGAGGCTCTCGGCAATCCCGCGCACTGCGAACTTGGCTGCGCTGTAAACGCTCATTCCGCTGCCGCCGGTGATTCCGGCAGCGCTCGCAATATTGACCAGCACCGATCCGGGTGCGGTCTTCTTGAGGTGCGGATATGCTGCCTGCGCGCCCCAGAGCACGCCTTTGAGATTGATATCGAGGCACCGGTCGATCTCGTCCTTTTCGAGTTCTGCGAGCGGGCCGCCCGTGCCAATCCCGGCATTGTTCACCAGCACGTCGATCCGTCCGCCGGCGGCGGTAGCGAATGCCTCGAGCGCAGTGTCCCAAGCCTCACGGTCGCGCACGTCCAGCTTGTGCGCGTACTTGAAACCGCCGGGGATGAGGCCAAGCGTGTCCTCCATCCCCGTCTCATTCACATCGCCGATCCCGACAAACCAGCCACGCTCGCCGAAATAGCGCGCGGTGGCGCGGCCGATGCCTGAAGCCCCGCCGGAAATGAAAATAGAGCGGCGCTCTTCGCCTGTGCTCATGTGAATTCTCTCCCAAATCAAAATCGCCCGGGGGTTTAGACCCGGGCGATCCATTTGTCAGCTACTGACAGTGCTGTCAGCGGGCGCGGTGTGTCAGCCGCCGATTGCGGCCTTGAGCCCCTTCACATGCTCGGCGCCTTCGACGATCTCGGTCGTCGAGGGTTCGAGCACGTCGCCTAGCTCTTCGGCGCGGCCGCCGAGGCATTCGGACAGGAAATTTTCCGCGATGCCGAAGAAGGCGATGTTGTTGGCAGGCTTGGCAAAGCCGTGGCCTTCATCCGGGTAAAGGACGTAGGTGACCGGAATACCGGCCTCCTTCATCGCCGCCACGATCTGGTCGCTTTCGGCCTGCTTGACGCGTGGATCGTTCGCGCCTTGCGCGATGAGCAGCGGCTTGGTGATCTTGTCCGCCTTGTAAAGCGGGCTCGCGGCCTTGAGCAGCGCCAGACCTTCCTCGGTGTTGGGATCGCCCATGCGTTCGTGGAATACCTTCACGATCGGCGCCCAATAAGGCGGGATCGTCGAAAGCAGCGTTTCGAGGTTCGACGGGCCGACGATATCGACGCCGCAGGCGAATTTCTCCGGCGTGAAGGCCAGGCCGGCAAGTGTCGCATAGCCGCCATAGGAACCGCCCATGATCGCCACCTGGTCTTCGCTGGTGACGCCCTCGGCAATCGCCCAATCGACCGCGTCGATCAGGTCGTCATGCATTTTCAGGCCCCATTGCTTGTTGCCTGCGTTGAGGAAGTCCTTGCCGAAGCCGGTGCTCCCGCGGAAATTGGTGCTGAGCACCGCATAGCCGCGATTGGCGAGCATCTGGTGGATCGGGTTGAAGCCGTAATCGTCGCGCGCCCACGGGCCGCCATGAACCAGCAGGACCATCGGCACGGGTTTGTCGGGTCGGCCATCGCCATCGCTGTCCGATCCGGGCGGAAGGGTGAGGTAGGACGGCAGCGTCAGCCCGTCGCGGCTCTTTATCTCGGCCGTGTGCATCGGCTGGAGCGGCGCACCTTCGAG
Source organism: Erythrobacter sp. THAF29 (assembly GCF_009363635.1). Classification (GTDB taxonomy): domain Bacteria; phylum Pseudomonadota; class Alphaproteobacteria; order Sphingomonadales; family Sphingomonadaceae; genus Erythrobacter. Next base: position 1,188,569 of record NZ_CP045392.1, read on the forward strand.
CTCGGGGCGGGTGACGTAGAACGGTGTGAGCGTACCCGCCTTGCGGTCGTAGATATAGGATGCGCTGGGCGCGGTGAGCGGGTCGTTCCACACGATCCAGGTCATGTCGTCATCGGTCCGGCTGGAAATGCCGAATTCCCCGTCCAGCTGCGTGGCGAGCCAGTCGAGCGAGGCCTTGAGATCGGGATCGAGGGCGACCCATTCGTTCTTGAGGTAATTGACCGAATAGGCCTCTACCACCCCGGTCTTGGGGTCGCGGATCGTGCCACCGAGATCGGCCTTGTCGTGCTCGGCGATCAGGGTTTTCTCTCCGGTCGCTGTATCCTGCGCGTAGAGCGCGGCTGTGTTGCGGCCGCGGCTGTCGATCCAGTAGAGGATCGATCCGTCGGTGGTGTAGCCGGCCGGATTGGTGGTGAGCGAATCCTCCATCGCGGTCGATTCGAAAGGTTCCTCGGCAACCACGTTGCCGGTCACTTCGAAGTAATCAGTGCCGCCTTCCGCGTTCTGGCGCATCGCCATGCGCACCGTCAGAGTGTCGTCGGCCATGAAGCCGGCATAGCCGTTGTTTTCCAGCACCAGTTCCATCTCGCCCGTGTCGAGATCGAGCAGGTAGACATCGTGGAATTGCGGATTGCGGTTGTTGAGGCCGATCAGGATCTTGTCCTTGATCGTTTCCGAAGCGCCGACGATCTGGACCCGCGTATTCTCGAACGGGGTCAGCACCGTTTCCTCTCCGCTCTCCACGTCGATCTTGTAGAGCAGGAAATTTTCGTCGCCGCCCTTGTCCTGGATATACATGACCGCGCTCGCATCGGGTGCCCAGAAATGCTGGCGGATCGGCCGGTCGGTCGAATTCGTTACCGGCTTGCCGCTATCGGGATCGTCGGCAGGAGCAACCCAGATATTGAGCACGCCCTGATGGGGGGCGAGCCAGCTCAGCCACTTGCCATCGGGGCTGATGCGCCCCTGCGCCTTGGTCGGGTTTCCGAACAGCGCTTCGCGCGGAATGAGAGGGGCGGCTTCGGCGGTCTGGGTCATCGTTGCTCCGGTCTTCGCGGCATGGTGGTCCGCATAGAGTGCGCCGGGCACGGCCAGCGCGGCTAGGGCGAGCGCACCTGCGAGCAGGCGGCCCTTGTGTGAGATGGGGGACATGGCTTCTCTCCTCCTTAAATCAAGCCGTCGGGAATAGGTGTATTGCAAGTGCAATACACAGCTTGAAAGGGGCATCAAGCGATTTCGGGCTAAAGTGCCGGGTTCGCGTAATAGTGCCAGGTGAATATCGCCATCGCGCCGCGGTGCGGTGCCCAGCGCCCGCCGATTTCCCGCAAGGGCTTCTCAGTCGGACGCTCATCGAGCTCGAGCAGACGCCTGACCCCCTCCTGCACTGCGAGGTCACCGGCCGGCCAGATATCGGGGCGCCCTTCGGCAAACAGGAGATAGATCTCCGCCGACCAGCGGCCGATGCCCTTGATCCGTGTCAGTTCCGCGATCGCTTCCTCATCGTCTTCGGGAAGCGCGTCGAAATCGATCGCTCCGGCATCGACCAGTTCGCAAAGGGACCGCGCATAGCCCTGTTTCTGGCGCGACAGCCCGCAGGCTCGCAGAGTATCGAAGTCGCGCTTGAGCAGGCAGGCGGGCGTGAAATCTTCGCCCAGTTCGGCCTCGAGCTTGTTCCACATCGAGCTTGCCGCAGCGACCGAGACCTGTTGGCCGACGATCGTTCGCAGCAATGTCTTGTAGCCGCGTTCGCGCAAGCGCGGCTCTGGATAGCCGACGCGGGCCAGTTCGGTTGCCAGCCTTTCGTCCTCGCTCGCCAGGGCATCGAGGCCGTCCCTAATCTGTTTTGCGGTGAGCCCCACTAACACTTCCCTCAGCTTGCGTTGGCGCAGTCTTGTCTTATCTCGGGGAACGTCCTAGCAGCGCGTTTCGTTTTGCAACAGATCGCTCTCTTGCGCTCAACGTAACTGGCAACATCACCGAGAAGGAAACGCAATCCATGCCCAAGCTGGTCGTCACCAACCGTGAAGGCGAAACCTCAGAAATCGACGTCGAGGACGGTCTGACGGTGATGGAAGCCATCCGCGACAACGGCTTCGACGAATTGCTGGCGCTGTGCGGTGGTTGCTGCTCGTGCGCGACCTGCCACGTCCATGTCGAGGGTGGTGCAATCGATAAGCTTCCGCCGATGAGTGAGGACGAAGACGACCTGCTGGAATCGTCCGATCACCGCAAGGAAAACTCGCGCCTTTCCTGCCAGATACCCTTCACGCCGGAACTCGACGGGTTAAAGGTAACTATCGCCGAGGAAGATTGATGTTGTTTGCGGGGGAAGGGCTATCGTCCTAAATCCCCGCCCATGAACATCACTCAACCAATCGGCGACACGCTCGCCCTCATCGGGAATACTCCGCTCGTGCGGCTCGCCGGGCCAAGCGAGGCGGCGGGCTGCGATATCTGGGGCAAGTGCGAATTCGCCAATCCCGGCTCCAGCGTGAAGGACCGCGCGGCGCTCTACATGATGCGCGACGCCGAAGAGCGTGGCGAGTTGAGGCCCGGCGGCACGGTGATCGAAGGGACGGCCGGCAATACCGGTATCGGGATTGCGCTGGTAGCCAATGCGCTGGGCTACAAGACGATCATCGTCATGCCCGACAACCAGTCGAAGGAGAAGATGGACACTTTGCGTGCGCTTGGTGCGCAGCTCGTCCTCGTCCCGCCGACCAAATATGCCGATCCCGCCCACTTCCAGCACGTTTCGCGCCGCATGGCCGAGGAAGCCGAAGGCGCGGTCTGGGCCGGACAGTTCGACAATGTCGCGAACCGCAAGGCGCATATCGAAGGCACGGCACAGGAATTGTGGCACCAGCTTGAAGGAAGGATCGACGGGTTCACCTGCGCGGCGGGGACCGGAGGCACGATCGCTGGCGTCGGCATGGGGCTCAAGGAGAAGAACGCGAATATTCGCATCGCGCTCACCGATCCGCATGGTGCGGCGCTATACAATTACTACGCGCATGGCGAATTGAAGGGCGAAGGCTCCAGCGTCGCGGAAGGGATCGGGCAGGGCCGCATCACTGCCAATCTGGAAGGCGCTCCGATCGATACCCAATTTCGTATCTCGGACGAGGAAGGTCTCGTCTGGGTGGCTCGCCTCCTGCGCGAGGAGGGGCTGTGTCTCGGCCTTTCATCCGGCATCAACGTTGCCGGTGCGATCGAACTCGGCAAGCAACTGGTCGAAGATGGTCGCGAAAGCCCACAGGTCGTCACCATCCTGTGCGACACCGGCTTTCGTTACCTCTCGACGCTCTATAATGCTGAGTGGTTGAAGGCGAAGGGGCTACCCGTTTTCGATTGGCTGGCGCAGGACGAGGCGGGCTGATAGGCTAACCGCCCATGGCAGAAGAAAATCAGTCAAATCGAGCGATTGGCGGCCTCGGCGGCGAAGCCGCGCCCGCTGACATGCCCCTTGGCGGGACGCGGGCAGAAGCAGTCCAGCGTCTGCAGATCGGGTTGTTCGGGATAGGCGCGATGATACTGCTCGTGGGGCTTGCCAGTATCATCGGAAGCCAGGCCGACCAGGCAGAGCGTGACTCTGTGCCCGAAGCGGCACCGACCACGGAACCCACCGAAGCTCCGCCGCAAAGCGATCCGCTCGCCGATGCAGGCGTGGTGCCTGATATCCCTGCCGAGCCGAGCCCGACCCCGACCGATGAGGCGAAGCCGACAGTCCAGCCTACTCCCGGCCTCCCAGTACCCGCCGATGTCGAGCGTCCTCAGTAAACTTACTGCGATTGCGGCTGCTCTCGCGCTCCTTGCCGGATGCAACGAAGGATCGTCCGCAGCGGAGGGTGCGGCGAAGGGTGCCACTGTAAAACGTAAGCTCGGACTCAACAGCAGTCTGCCGCTCTATTGGCCGCTGGGAGTGGATATTCCCGAACTGCTTTCAGACGAGGCACCCGTACCGTGGCAACGCAGGGTTCTCGAACAGGAATACGATCTTGTCCTTCTCGGCACCTTGTCACCTATCGAAGAAGGATTGACCGGAGCGGAGACGGATCCTCTCCGGGATATCGATCGCCTCGCCGTAATCCAGCCGCGCGGGCTCGCGCCGGCGGACAATGTCGCTCTCGACAACTGGGTGAGGGAAGGAGGCAAGTTGCTGTTGGTGCTCGATCCGCTTTTAACGGGAGAGTACGAAGTGCCGCTCGGCTCTCCGCAAAGGCCCGTCGACAGCGCGCTCATCCCACCAATTGTAGCGCGCTGGGGGCTGGAAGTATCGGTCGAGGATCACGACAGTTTCGAGAACGGGTTTTACGAAGTCCCTGTCGGAAGATCCAGGCTGGTCGTCGGTCATCCCGGTGCAATCGCGGTGGCCGACCCGAACGCCGCAGATTGCGGCATCCTTGCAAGAGGCGTGATGGCACGCTGCAAGGTGGGAGAAGGCCAGGTGGTGCTGTTGGCGGATGCGGCGGCGTTCGAGACGGCGGAATTCGCAGGCCCGGACGGTGAAGAATTGCTTGCCTTGATGCGCTTCGCCTTCGATTGAGCATACTTCAGGGAAATTACGGGAAGGGCGAAACGACTCCGCGGGAATGACAGCGGAAATTCGGGGATTCGCGGTGGAATTTGCTGTTTTTCACGGGAAATTAGGGGCTTGTCCGAGGGTTCTGCCGCAAGGTTGCACCGCAGAGCGTGCAGAAAATACGATGTAAATCATATGTTTACCACGTAATCCCTAGAAATCCCGCAAAAACCCCTTCCATCCCGCCTGCTTCCCCGATATTACCGTGTTCCATCAAACATGCCTGTTTGCTCCGTGTCGACCGTACGAATCGGCACGCTGCCCCCGCTTGCGCGAGGGCGGCGACGGGGAAGTCGTGGGCAAGGGCGTGTCGGGTGCAATGGCTGGAAAACGGTTTTCCGGCTGGTCGGGGATACGAGGGGATTGGGACGCGTGTCGGCGTTTGGAGGATATAGTGGACAGGCCTATTCGCCGGCAGGCGATAAGGGTCGTTTCGTCCTGCCTCCTGCATTCCGCAAGGCGGTAAAAGAAAGCTCCGACGGCTCAAAGACCCTGTGCCTCGCCAGTCACGATAAATTCGACTGTCTCGTCGGCTTTGGTCTTTCGCGCATCGAAAAGCTCCACAAGAAGCTCGATGACGAGGAAGAGCGGGCCATCCGTCTCGGCCTTGCCGATTTCGATCGCGATGTTCGCGCGCAACAGCTCTTCGGGTTCGAGCAATTGCCGTTCGACGATAGCGGACGCTTCGTCATGCCCGAACATCTGCGCGATCTCGGCAAGGTCGGCGATGGCCTCTATTTCCAGGGCGCCGGCGATTTCTTTTTCATCTGGAATCCTGTGGAGCTGGCGCGGATGGACGACAGCTGGCGCGGAGCGAAGGCGGCCTGCGACAAGCTGATGACTGAAGCAGCCGCCAAGACCAAGGCGAAAGGGGGGAAGAAGTGACCGCCCCCCACGTACCCGTCCTCCTCGATGAAGTCGTTGCAGCCATCTCGCCCCGAGCCGGCATGAGTATCGTCGATGCAACCTTTGGTGCCGGCGGCTATTCACGCGCGCTGCTCAATGCGGGTGCGCGCGTCTATGCCTTCGATCGCGATCCCAACGCGATCCGGGACGGCAAGGCGATGGTCGACGAATATGAAGGCCGGCTGTCACTCCATGCCGAGCGGTTTTCGCGCATGCGTGATGAACTCGCGCGCCTCGGCGTTCCCCAGGTCGATGCGGTGGTGATGGATATCGGTGTCTCTTCGATGCAACTCGACCAGGGCGAGCGAGGCTTCGCGTTCTCGTCCGATGGCCCACTCGACATGCGTATGAGCCAGGAGGGCGAGAGCGCAGCAGACTTCCTTAACACCGCCGACGAAGCGGCCATCGCCGATGTGCTTTACCAGTACGGCGAGGAGCGCCAGTCACGCCGGGTCGCGCGCGCTATTGTCGCCGCGCGTCCGCTCGAAACCACAGGGAAGCTGGCCCGCGTGGTCCGCAAGGCCCTCGGCCATAAACCGCACGACAAGAAAGATCCCGCGACCCGCACATTCCAGGCTGTGCGCATTCATGTGAACGATGAGCTGGGAGAATTGAGGGCAGGCCTTTCCGCTGCCGAAGCATTGTTGAAGGAGGGCGGCGTTCTCGCCGTTGTGAGTTTCCACAGCCTCGAAGACCGTATCGTCAAGCGCTTCTTCAAGGAAGCCAGCGGTGCTGGCCGGGCGGTCTCGCGTCATCTTCCCGGCGAAGTTCCCGGACCCGATCCGGTCTTCACCAATGTCTCCAAAGCTATCCGCCCGTCCGACGCCGAGATAGCGCGCAATCCGCGCGCGCGCTCCTCGACCTTACGGTACGCAACCCGCACCGCAGCTCCGGCACGGGAGTTTGCCGCATGATGACCCGTACCCAGATGCGCTCTCTCGGCTGGATGGCAGTGCTCGCTATCTGCGTTGGCCTGTTCGTGGTGCTGAGCATCCGTGTCCACGCGGTGAAGAGCGAGGTCTTGCTTGCCGAACGCAAGATCGTCTCGCTGCAAAAGCAAAACAAGCTGCTCGAAACCGAGTTTGAAACGCGCGCGAGCCAGCGTCAGCTTGCGAACTGGAACGCGGTCGAATTCGGCTTCGAGGCACCGCGCGCCGACCAGTATCTCGAGGGCGAACGTCAGCTGGCCAGCCTTGGCCAGCCTCTCGGCCCCGACGCGCCGAGCCCGATCCGCATCGCCCGTGCAGACGTCGCGAGTAGCGAGAGTTCGGGCGACGCTCCGCGTGAAATGGTTTCGCCGATCACTGGCGAGGCGATCACGCTCGCCAGTGCGGCAGCCGATTCCGATGCCGGGACGGTCTTCGCCGATGCCTTTGGCGATTTCCTGATCGAAGCATCTCCGATCCGTGCAGCCAACGCTCAGACGGCGGCGAGCGATGCCGCCTCCAGTTTTGCTGCAGAGGCTTCCGGGGGGCGCGAATGAACGCCTACAGCCCGCAATTTGGGCTGCAATTCGGCGAACGCGCTTTTCCTGACTCCGAGGCAAGGCCGCTCGGCGCGGGTGCGGGTCCTGCCATCCCTGCCGGACGAGTTCAGATCGTCCAGCTCCGGTTCCAGTCGCTGCTGACCGCACGCCTCCGGGTTCTTTTCGTCGCTGCGATTTTCAGCCTGGTGGCCGTCGCGGCGCTGCTGCGCATTCTCTACCTCGGATTTGCTGGCTCTGCGCCTACCCAATCCAGTTTGTCGGAGCAATTGCTTCCGCCGCGCGGCGAAATCACCGACCGCAACGGGACGCCGCTCGCGCGAGCTTTTCCGGCTTATGCGCTGTGGTACGATCCAGACGCGATGGGCGATGGCGGTTCACCGCTCGTGCGCGATCCGCAAGAAGTTGCTGCCGAACTTGCCTCGATCTTCCCCGATATGGACGTTGCCGAAACGGCGCAGCGGCTCGCTTCGGGCCGCGCGGGATATCTGCGCCGCCGGGTGCTTCCCGAGGATGCAAACCGCGTTTTTGAACTGGGCGAGATCGCACTTCAATTCCCGCAAGAGACCGACCGCCATTATCCGCAAGGTTCGCTTGCCGCCCACGTGCTCGGCTACACCGTCGAGGCTGAGGGCGGGAAAATCGGAATGGAGGAAGTGCTCGAAGAGCGTCTGTCCGACCCCGAACTGCGCGGTGATCCGGTAGCGTTGTCGATCGACGTGCGCGTGCAGGGCGCGCTGGAGGACGAACTACGCCGGGGCATGCTTTCGACCAACGCAATCGGTGCCGCGGGCATCGTGCTTGATGTCGATACGGGCGAGATCATGGCGATGGCTTCGCTCCCCGAATTCGACCCCAATGTGGTCGGCGCCGGCGGCGCTCCCAATGTCTTTAACCGCGCAACCAACGGCACTTACGAGCTGGGTTCGACCTTCAAGCCGCTTACGGTGGCCGCTGCAATCGACGCAGGCGTCGTGCGCAATCTCAGCAGGAACTGGAACGCGCGGACTGTCGAGGTCGGCAATCGCAAGATCCGCGACCTGAAGCCGAAGGGAGACGTGCTTAACGTGCCCCAGGCGCTGATCTATTCGTCCAACACCGTGACCGCGCGCGTCGCCGACCAACTCGGCACGAAGAAGATGCAGCAATTGCTGGTCGATCTGAACATGGACAAGCGGCCGCAGATCGAACTGCCCGCGCGCGGCAAACCGCAATGGCCGGGCGATCCCGATAACCGCCACACCAATATGGTGATCGGTTACGGCCACTCGCTTTCGGTTACGCCGCTGCACCTTGCCAACGCCTATGCAGCGATGGTGAATGGCGGGGTCTGGCGTCCTGCGACCTTGCACAAGCTGCGCCCAAGCGAAGTTCCGCGCGGCAGGAGGGTGTTCAAGGCATCGACATCGGCTCGGATGCGCCAGATGCTACGGATGATTTCGCTCTACGGTACCGGTCGCAGCGCCGACGCGCCCGGCTACCGCGTTGGCGGGAAGACCGGATCGGCTGAAAAAGTCATCAATGGCCGCTACAGCAAAACCAAGATAATCTCGACCTTCGCCGCCGCCTTCCCGATGGACAATCCGCGCTATGTGATCGTCGCCATGATCGACGAGCCGCGCGGCACCGTAGCAAGCTCGTTCCAGCGGACCGCCGCATTCAATGCAGCTCCCGTCGTCGGACGGCTTGTCCCGCGCATCGGACCGATGCTGGGCGTGCGTCCCGACGCCAATCGCGACGTCGATATCTCCGATCTTCGGTATCTGGTGGAGAAGAAAGACAAGCAATGAAGCTTGCCAAGCTGATCGAACAGGCCGGGATAGGGGGCATCGAGGCTGGGGACGTGACCGTCACCGGCTTTGCCATCGATCATCGCAAGATCGCGCCGGGCAATGTGTTCGGCGCGTTTCAGGGTGCGCAGTTCAACGCGGAAGATTTCATCCCGGCCGCAATCGAAGCGGGGGCTGTGGCGGTCGTTGCCCGTCACGAGGCGAAGGTCGAGGGCGCGCTCCACATCGCCGACGAAAATCCGCGCCGCACCTTTGCGCGGCTGGCGGCGCAATTCTTCACGCCTGTGCCCAAGACGATCGTTGCGGTCACCGGCACCAACGGCAAGACATCGACCGTCGAGATGACGCGTCAAATCTGGCGCATGTGCGGCGAACGCGCGGCGAGCATCGGGACGCTGGGCGTCACCACGCCTGACGAAAGCGTCTCCACCGGCCTCACCACACCGGATATCGTCACGTTCCTGTCGAACATGAGCGGGCTTGCGCGCGAAGGCGTGACCCATGTTGCCTATGAGGCGTCGAGCCACGGCCTGTCGCAATATCGCAACGAGGGCCTGCCGGTCACCGCCTGCGCGTTCACCAATTTCAGCCGCGACCATCTCGATTACCACGGGACGATGGAGGACTATTTCGCGGCCAAGATGCGCCTGTTCGACGAAGTGGTCGAACCGGGTGCGCCAGCCATCATCTATTGCGGCGGGGAAAATAGCGAGTGGACCCGCCGCGCCATCGAGCACGCCCAAGGATTCTCTGGGTCCCGTCAATTGCGCGTGCTCACAGTGGGCGAGCGAGGTGATTTCCTCCGCCTCGCCGCCCGCGAGGCGACACAGCTGGGCCAAGTTCTGACGATTGAACACGAGGGAGAGTGCGCGACGGTGAAGCTGCCGCTGATCGGCGAATATCAGGCCGCCAATGCGCTGGTCGCAGCCGGGCTGGCGCTTGTGACGGGGGCGGAAAGGTCGCAGGTGTTTGACGCCGTCGCTCGGCTGCAACCGGTTCGTGGGCGGCTCGAACGCGCGGTTATCTCGGCGAGCGGAGCGCCGGTTTATGTCGACTACGCTCACACGCCAGACGCACTCGAAGCGGCGATCATCGCGCTTCGACCGCATGTCGACGAGGCACGGGGCGGCAAGCTCACAGTCGTTTTCGGCGCGGGCGGAGATCGTGATATCGGCAAGCGTAAAACGATGGGCGAGGTCGCCTCGCGTGTTGCCGATCGGGTGATCGTCACAGACGACAATCCGCGCGGGGAAGATCCCGCCGCGATCCGCGCCGATGTGTTATCGGGCGCTGGAGACAATGCGGTCGAGACCGGTGACCGCCGGGAAGCCATCGCCGCCGCCATCCGGCAGGCGGGCGCACATGATATCATCCTCATCGCAGGCAAGGGCCACGAAGAAGGCCAGATAATTGGGTCGGGAGAAAACATGCGGGTATTGCCGTTCAACGACGTGACAGTGGCGCGCGAATGCGCAGCGGAGATCAAGGCATGAACGCCGCTCATGCCCTCCTTCGCGCATGGCCCGCCGATCCGCGCGACGATCTGCCGATTGCCCTGTGGGATAGTGCAGCCATCGAGGCAGCGACCGGCGGCACCGCGAGCCACGCATTCCAGGCGTCGGGCGTCGAAATGGACTCTCGCGATGTCCGTCCCGGAGATGTCTTTGTCGCATTGAAGGGCGAGGCGATGGACGGGCACAAGTTCGTGTCCGCTGCTTTCACCAAGGGCGCGGTCGCAGCAATTGTGGACCGCCCCGTCGATTTCCCGCACGTGCTCGTCGAGGACACGACCAAGGCGTTGCACGATCTCGCACGCGCCGCGCGCGAGCGCTCGCCAGCGGTGCGGATCGCAGTCACGGGCTCGGTCGGCAAGACAGGGGTCAAAGAGGCGATCTTCAACGCGCTAGACCGTGCAAGTCGCGGGGCTGCGCATCGGTCGGTCCGCAGCTACAACAATCATGTCGGTGTCCCGCTCAGCCTCGCACGGCTTCCGGCACGTGCCAAATTCGGCGTGTTCGAAATGGGCATGAACCACGCAGGAGAGATCGCACCGCTTGCCGATCACGTTCGACCCAACGTCGCGCTTATCACCACTATCGCGCCTGCCCACATCGAAAATCTCGGCAGCATGGAAGCGATTGCAGACGAAAAGGCGCAGATTTTCTCCGGTCTTGTTGCTGGCGGTACGGCGGTCATCCCTGCGGACAGCGAGCACACTGCGCGCATGGTTTCGCATGCGGAAAGGCTCGGGGTGCAGGTTGTGACCTTTGGCCGCCATGCTGATGCGGACGTACGGCTGCTCGATGCCATTCCGAGCGCCAATGGCGGATCGCTCGTCACCGCCGATCTCGGCGATACGCGGCTATGTTATTCGGTGGCCGAACCCGGCGACCACTGGATCACCAACTCGCTTGGCGTCATGGCGGCAGTACGAGCAGCAGGCGGCGATCTTGCGGCGGCAGGCCTTGCACTGGCTGAAATGGGCGGGCTGAAAGGTCGCGGCGCACGCTTCGATATCGTCGTCACCGGAGGCAAAGCGCTTCTCGTCGACGAGAGTTACAACGCCAATCCAGCCAGTATGCGCGCAACCTTGCGGCAGCTCGGGCAAACGCCCGCGCACAGACGCATCGCGGTGCTCGGCAGCATGAAGGAACTCGGCGATTTCGGGCCGGATTTTCACCGCCAGCTGGCAAAGCCGATCGTTGAGGCGAAAATCGATCACGTGATCCTTGTCGGCGACGAGATGCGCGCGCTCGCGGGGGAACTGGGGAAACAGCGGAGCAATTCGCTTGGCATTCGCCCCGGCTTCGCGCATTGCGAAGGTCCTGACGAAGCGATTGAGGCGCTCGAAGCGTTCGGTCTCACCCACGGCGATGCCGTGCTCGTGAAGGGCTCCAATTCAGTCGGCCTCGGCAGGCTGGTGACACACTTTACGAGCGCCCCGGGGTAAGCGGGGGCTAGGAAACCGAATGCTCTACCTTCTCGCGGAATGGCTGGGATTCGAAGGCGCCCTGAATCTCGTGCGCTATCAGACGTTCCGCTTCGGCGCGTCGCTGATGACGGCGCTGGTCTTCGGGCTTATTATCGGTCCGCGCTTCATCAATATGCTGCGCGTCAGGCAGGGCAAGGGTCAGCCGATTCGCGAGGACGGACCGCAAACGCACCTCGCCAAGCGCGGCACGCCAACCATGGGCGGGCTGATGATCCTCGTCGCGCTGACTATTTCGCTGCTGCTTTGGATGGATTTGCGAAGCCCGCTGGTATGGGCCTGCATCGCTGTCACGCTCGGTTTCGGGCTGATCGGCTTTCTCGACGATTATGACAAGGTTTCGAAGAACAGCCACGCAGGGCTTTCGGGCAAGGTCCGTCTGCTGGCCGAGTTCGCCGTCGCAGGCGTCGCAAGCTACCTCATCGTCAGCCAGATCAACACCAACCTGTACGTCCCGTTCTTCTCAGATGTCGAGATACCGCTTGGGCCGTTTTACTATGTCTTTGCCGCCTTCGTGATTGTGGGTGCGGGCAACGCGGTGAACCTTACCGATGGGCTCGATGGATTGGCGATTATGCCGGTTATCATCGCTGCCGGAACCTTTGCATTGATCGCCTACCTCGTCGGACGCGTGGACTATTCCGATTACCTCGGCATCCCCCACGTCCCGGGTGCGGGCGAGCTGGCCGTGTTCGCGGCCGCGATCATGGGGGCGGGCCTTGCCTTCCTTTGGTTCAACGCGCCGCCCGCGGCGGTGTTCATGGGCGACACCGGTTCGCTGGCTCTGGGGGGAGCGCTCGGCGCGATCGCAGTTGCCAGTCACCACGAAGTCGTACTCGCCATCGTGGGGGGGCTGTTCGTGCTCGAAGCAGTATCGGTCATCATCCAGGTTTTCTGGTTCAAACGGACTGGCCGACGGGTGTTCCGCATGGCTCCGATTCACCACCATTTCGAACAACTGGGCTGGAGCGAAAGCACGGTCGTGATCCGTTTCTGGATCATCTCGATCGTGCTCGCGCTGATGGGCCTTGCAACGCTCAAGCTGAGGTAACGGAACAGCCCCAAGTGATCACGTCGAAAGCCTTTGCCGGAAAACGCTATGCCGTCCTCGGCCTCGCGCGCTCCGGCGCGGCGAGTGTTGAGGCGTTGATGGCAAGCGGCGCCGAGGTGACTGCCTGGGATCGGCAGGATATCGCACGGGAGCCATTCGAGCGGCGATGCAGGCTTGCCGATCCGCTCGAGATAGACCTGTCAGGCTTTTCCGGTGTGGTTGTCTCGCCCGGCGTCCCGCTCAACACCCATCCGATAAAGCCGCATGCAGAGAAATTCGGCGTGCCGGTAATCGGCGATATCGAACTCTTCGCGCTCGCGCGCGGCGATGTGCCCGGGCACAAGGTTGTCGGTATCACCGGTACCAACGGCAAATCGACCACCACGGCCCTGGTCCACCACATCCTTGAAATGGCGGGCATACCCTCGGTCATGGGCGGCAATATCGGGGAGCCTATCCTCGGTCGCGAACCGCTTGAGCCCAATGAGAATGGCGTTGGCATCTACGTGCTCGAATTGTCGAGCTACCAGATCGACCTCACTCGTTCGCTTGCCTGCGAGGCGGCGGCGCTCACGAACATCACGCCCGACCACCTTGACCGCTATGACGGTTTTGAGGACTATGCGTTCTCAAAAGGTCGTCTGTTCGCGATGCAGGGGACGGGACAGTTCGCGGTATTCGGCTCTACCGCCGAGCCGGCTGGCGCGATCATGCGGGCGGAGCAGGCCCGCCGTCCCGAGGGCCGCGTCGTCCCCGCTAATCTCGATCGCTTTGCCCCTATGCAAGGGGAGTGGCCAACCCTTCAAGGTCCGCATAATCTCGAGAATGTCGCGGTTGCCGTGGCGTTGGTCGAAGAACTGGGTGTGACCGAAGCGCAGTGGCGCCATGCACTGCCGCGCTTTCGCAACTTGCCGCACAGGATGGAGACGGTGTGCGAGGATGAAGGTGTCCTGTTCCTCAACGACAGCAAGGCGACCAACCCCGCCTCCACTGCGCCTGCACTCGCTGCATATCCCCCTTCGCCCGAAATCCATGGCGGTGCGCCGCGTATCCACTGGATCGTCGGCGGGCTTGCAAAAGAGGACGGGCTCGGCGAGTGCGAGGCGCATCTCGACAACGTGGCGGCAGCCTATACCGTAGGCGAGGCTGGGCCGCGTTTTGCCGAGCTACTCGAAGGAAGAATTCCCCAAGTCGAACGCTGCGAACTGGTAAGCGAGGCGGTGGGCCGCGCGCGTGAAGCCGCAAGACCCGGCGACGTGGTTCTATTTTCGCCGGCCTGCGCGAGCTTCGATCAATTCCGTGATTACGAGAAGCGCGGCGAGCATTTCCGCCAGCTCGTCGGTGTGATCACAGAGCGCGACGATTGCTTTCCATCGGAATTCGCGGCGTCCGTGCCCGGCAGGGATCCGTCCTTATGAGCGGACCTGGCGCATACGCACCTTCGCACGGCGATAACGCGCTTCAACAGCCATCACCCGTGGCGCGTAAGTGGCGCGAGCACGTCCGCGTCTGGTGGCGAGAGATCGACAAGGGTCTGTTGTTCCTTGTCCTCGCGCTCATGGCGCTCGGAACGGTCGCCGTGGCAGCAGCCGCGCCGGCCGCCTCCGAACAGCTGGCACGGCGCGGGATCGAGGTCGGTGAATTCTATTATCTCCGGCAGCACCTGATGTTCCAGATGGCCGGGATTATCGGAATGATCGGCGTGTCGATGCTTGACCGCGACAGCGCGCGGCGGCTCGGCATTGTCGCCTTTGCCGGGTTCCTCTTCCTGCTGTTCCTTGTTCCGCTCATCGGGGTGGAGAAGAATGGCGCGAAGCGTTGGCTCGAATTCGGTATGTCTTTGCAGCCCTCCGAGTTCCTGAAGCCCGGTTTTGCAATCGTGCTCGCATGGATTTTGAGCTGGCGGCTGCGCGACCAGAACCTGCCGGTGCTCACCTTCGCAACCGCGATCATGGCGCTGATCGGCGGGCTGCTGATGCTCCAGCCGAACCTCGGCGCTGCGATCCTGTTCGGAGGAATATGGTTCGTGCTCGTCCTGCTTGCGGGCGTCTCGATCCAACGGATCGGTCTGCTCATCGGCGGCGGCCTTATTTCGCTTACCGCCGCCTATTTTCTCTATGACAATGCGCGTTACCGTATCGACAGCTTCCTTGGCGGAGGCACCGCCTTCGATCAGGTAGACCTCGCCCAGCGAACGCTGCTTGCGGGGGGCTGGACCGGCAGCGGGCTGTGGCTCGGCATTCGCAAGATGAACCTGCCCGAAGCGCATACCGACTACATCTTCTCGGTCATTGGTGAAGAATTCGGACTGTTAACCTGCGGTCTCATTGTGTTGCTCTATCTTGCTATCGTCGGCAGGGCGCTGATGCGGCTCATCGACGAAGACAATCTTTTCGCGCTGCTTGCAGGAGCGGGGCTGGTTGCCCAGATCGGGGGGCAGGCGTTCATCAATATCCTGGTGAACCTGCAGCTTTTCCCGTCAAAGGGAATGACCTTGCCGCTCGTCAGCTACGGCGGATCGTCGACGCTGGCGGTGTGCTTCACGGTGGGGCTGCTGCTGGCAATCACCCGGCGTAACCCGTTCCTCGAACGCGAAAGCTCGGGCCTGAAGGACGTATTCGAGCGCTCAAAGTCAAACACAGGGGAGGCGCGGCCATGAACAGTGAAGTGAGAACCGGCGCAAGCCGCCACTTCGTCCTTGCTGCCGGAGGCACGGGCGGCCACCTTATCCCGGCCTTTGCGCTGGCAAGAGAGCTTGAGGCGCGCGGGCACCACGTAGCGCTCATCACCGACGAGCGCGGAGCAAACATTCCGGGCAAGCCAGACAGTCTCACCGCGCATGTCCTTCCCGCAGGCCGGTTCGGCAAGAATCCGCTGCAGTGGATCAAGGGCGTTCGCGCAGTTCTCGAAGGGCGCAACATGGCGCTGCGCCTGTTCGAGAGCTTCGAACCGAGCGCGGTGGTCGGCTTTGGAGGCTATCCCGCACTGCCTGCCTTGCTCGCCGCGACATCGGCCAAAATTCCCAGCCTCGTGCACGAACAAAATGCCGTGCTGGGCCGCGTCAATCGCCTGCTTGCCGGCCGGGTCGATGCAATCGCGACCTCGTATCCCGATGTCGAGCGGCTGAAGCCCAAGTTCGTCGAGAAGGTCCACCTCGTCGGCAATCCGGTGCGTGAGGAAGTGCTCGCGCTGCGCGACGAAGAATTCCCGCCGTTTACCGAAGACGGCCTTTTGCGTGTCCTCATTACCGGCGGCAGCCAGGGTGCCAGCGTCCTTTCCGACGTCGTCCCCGATGGCCTTGCAATGCTGCCCCAGGGATTGCGCGAACGATTGCAGGTAACCCAGCAATGCCGCAGCGAGGATGTCGACCGCGTGCGCGAACGCTATGCGCGCCACGACATCCCTGCAGAGCTTGGCACCTATTTCGAGGATATGAATGAGAGGCTGGCGGACACTCATCTGTTTATCGGTCGCGCAGGAGCATCGACAATAGCCGAATTGACCGCCGTCGGACGCCCTGCGATCCTCGTGCCCCTTCCGATCGCGACCGACGATCACCAGGCGGCCAACACCCGCGAAATCGTGAAGGCTGGCGGCGCGCGAATGATCCGGCAGGATAGGTTCGAGCCCAAGGAGCTCGCCAAGCAGATTCAGGCTATGGCCCAGAACCCGGCCAGCCTGGCCAACGCCGCCCATGGCGCCTGGAATTGCGGCCGTCCAAAGGCTGCAAAAGACCTCGCCGATCTTGTCGAGAGCATGTCGGGGATCGACCTGATGGATGTCGTGAAGGTAGGCGGCAACAATGCCCGCGGTGCTTCGCAAGGCGTACCGGCAGGACAGGGTGCCAGCAAAGATATCGCGGCGAAGGATCGCGCTGCATGAAAGGCGTTCCCACCGACATAGGTACGATCCATTTCGTCGGCATTGGCGGGATCGGCATGTCCGGCATTGCCGAGGTGATGGATAACCTTGGTTACTCGGTGCAAGGCAGCGATATCAAAGAGAGTCCGGTGGTCGAACGCCTGCGCTCGCGCGGGATCAAGATCGCGATTGGTCATGCAAGCGAGAACGTCGAAGGCGCATCGGTCGTGGTGACATCCACCGCGGTGCGCCGGACCAATCCCGAGGTCGCCTATGCGCTGGAAAACCGCATCCCAGTGGTGCGCCGCGCCGAGATGCTCGCCGAGCTCATGCGATTGAAGTCGACCGTCGCTGTTGCAGGCACGCACGGCAAGACGACGACGACCAGCATGATCGCCAGCCTGCTCGACCAGGGCGGTATCGACCCGACGGTCATCAATGGCGGAATAATTGAGCAATACGGATCGAATGCACGATTGGGCGACAGCGACTGGATGGTAGTCGAGGCTGACGAGAGCGATGGAAGCTTTCTTCGGCTGGACGGAACGATCGCGGTCGTGACCAATATCGATCCCGAGCATCTCGATCATTACGGCGACTTCGAAGGCGTGAAGAGGGCCTTCGTCGAGTTCATTCACAACGTGCCGTTCTATGGCGCGGCGATCCTGTGCGTCGACCATCCCGAAGTGCAGGCGGTGATCGGGAAAGTGCGCGATCGCAAGGTTATCACCTACGGCTTCTCGCTTCAGGCCGATATCTGCGGGGTCAATGTACGTCCGCATGACGGCGGCAGCACCTTCGACGTTATCGTGCGCCAGCGCGGCGAAGAAGACCGCCGGATCGAAGGCGTTCACCTGCCGATGCCCGGCAGACACAACGTCCAGAATGCACTTGCAGCGATTGCGGTTGCGGTCGAGATGGGGTGTGCGGACGAGGTGATCTGCAACGGCTTCGGCAGCTTCGGAGGTGTGCGTCGACGTTTCACAAAGGTCGGCACCGTGCCCTTCGACACCGGCGCTGCCACGATTATCGACGACTACGCGCACCACCCGGTCGAGATCAAAGCCGTGCTCGCCGCAGCCCGCGAACAGGTCGATGCCACCGATATCGGTGGCCGCGTGATCGCCGTCGCGCAGCCGCACCGATATACGCGTTTGAGCGATTTGATGGACGACTTCCAGACCTGCTTCAACGATGCCGATCTCGTCTTCGTCACGCCCGTCTACGAAGCGGGCGAAGATCCAATCGAAGGGGTGGACTCCGAAGCGCTCGTTGCAGGCTTGAAGTCCCGCGGCCACCGATCGGCAGCGACAGTTTCCGACCAGAACGACCTTGCGGCAACACTCGCCAAGGAAACTGCGCCCGGAGACATAGTGGTGTGCCTCGGCGCGGGGGATATCACGCGCTGGGCTGCTGGCCTTGCCGATGCGATTGAATCACACCGGAGTGCATGAGCGAGATGGTTCAGCACGGCGACTGGTACGATATGGACGATGGCTCCGCTCCGACCTGCGCGGTCGAAGGCGCCGTTGACGCGCCCGTGCCTATGGATGGTGTGCGCGGGCAGCTGACGAAGGATGCACCGCTCGCCAAACTCGTCTGGTTCAAGACCGGTGGTCCGGCGGATTGGCTGTTCGAACCCGCCGATCTCGACGATCTCAAACTCTTCATGGAGCGGCTTGAAGGCAGTTTGCCGGTAATGGCGCTGGGTCTTGGTTCCAACCTCATTATCCGTGATGGCGGGGTGCCGGGCGTTGTCGTGCGGCTCGGCAAGGCCTTTTCAGAATGCGAGGTCACGGACGAACTGACGCTGACCTGCGGGGCGGGGACGCCCGGCATCCTTGCTGCATCGAGAGCGCGCGATGCGGGCATTGCCGGGCTGGAGTTTCTGCGCGGCATTCCCGGTACGGTTGGCGGCTTCGTGCGCATGAATGGCGGGGCCTATGGCCGGGAGGTGGCGGATATCCTTGTCGATTGCGACGTAATCCTGCCTACCGGCGAATACGTGACGCTGCCCGCGCGCGATCTTGAATACAGTTACCGCCATTCGACACTTCCGGACGGTTCGATTGTCGTGTCTGCGCGGTTCAGGGGCACGCCCGGCGACCCACGGGAAATCGGCGCGGAGATGGACCGGATCGCCGAGGCGCGCGAGAATTCGCAGCCGCTCCGGACCAAGACCGGCGGCTCTACCTTCAAGAATCCCGAGGGCATGAAAGCGTGGCAGCTGGTCGACGAGGCCGGGTGTCGGGGCCTAAAGGTCGGCGGCGCGCAAGTTTCGGAAAAGCACACCAATTTCCTCATCAACACGGGCGATGCGACCAGCGCCGATATTGAGAATCTCGGCGAGGAAGTGCGCCGCCGCGTCTACGAGAAATCGGGCGTGACCCTCGAATGGGAAATTCAGCGGGTAGGCCGGCCGTGACTGATAAACTACACATTGCGGTCCTGATGGGCGGCTGGGCGAACGAGCGCGAGGTCTCTCTGATGAGCGGGAACGGCGTTGCCGATGCGCTCGAGAGCCGAGGTCATCGCATCACTCGGATCGACATGGATCGCGATGTCGCCGCGCGCATAGCTGAGGCCGCGCCGGACGTCGTTTTCAATGCGCTACACGGCGTGCCGGGTGAAGATGGGACGGTGCAGGGGATGCTCGAACTGATGGACGTTCCCTACACCCATTCAGGCGTTGCGACCTCGGTGATCGCGATCGACAAGCAACTGACCAAGCAGGCGCTCGTCCCGCACGGCGTGCCGATGCCGGGCGGCCGGATCGTAAAATCGGAGGAACTTTTCGAACGCGACCCGCTGCCGCGCCCCTACGTGCTTAAGCCTGTCAACGAAGGCTCTTCGGTCGGCGTCGCAATCGTCACCGAAGACAGCAATGTCGGCAATCCGATCGTACGAGGCGCTGCGGGGCCGTGGCAGGAATTCGCCGAACTGCTGGCCGAACCCTTTATCAAGGGCCGCGAACTCACCACCGCCGTGATTGACAGCGCCCATGGCACGCGCGCGCTCGGCGTAACCGAGCTCATCATCGAGCATGGTTTCTACGATTACGAGCACAAGTATACAGAAGGCCGGACGCAACACGTCTGCCCGGCTGACATTCCATCCGAAATCGCCGCGCTGTGCGAGGAATACGCCATCCGTGCGCACAAGGTGCTCGGATGCCGCGGGACAAGCCGAACGGACTATCGCTGGGACGAGGAAGCGGGCGAGGACGGCCTGTTCGTGCTCGAGACCAACACGCAGCCCGGCATGACGCCGCTCAGCCTCGTACCCGAGCAGGCGAAGCATGCGGGGATCGAATACCCCGAATTGTGCGAGATGATCGTGCTCGAAGCGCTGCGGGTACACGGAAAGAAAACGGAGGACGCAGATGGCTAAGATCAAGCGTTCAGGCAGCAAGGGCGTTCGCCGCGCCGCCAAGTCGCAGGGGCGCGCAGCGGGCGCTCGCCGCGCCAAGGTGAAAACGAGCGGCTTCGTCGACAGCGCGATGGGTGTGCTGCCGTTCACCGAGGAACAATGGAGCCGCATCTGGCTCGCCGTCATCATCGGCGGGGCGGTCGCGCTCGCATGGGTGATCGCCAACCTCGCCGGCGTGCCCGCCATGGCGCAAGCGCAGGTTTCCGCGATGGCATCCGATGCAGGTTTCGAGGTCAAGCATGTCCGCGTCACCGGGACCGACCGGATGGACGAACGCGAAGTGTATGCGCGTGCGCTTGCGCAGCGCGACCAGCCGATGCCGCAGGTCGATATCGAGGCTCTTCGCGCCGAGCTGATGGAACTGCCCTGGGTGAAGGACGCGCGCGTTTCGGTACAGCTTCCCGAGACGCTTGCTATCGACATTGTCGAGCGCAAACCGCACGCGGTGCTTTCGAAACCCGACCGGCTCGTCCTTATCGATGCCGAGGGGCACGAACTTGCTCCGGTTTCACGCGAAAAGGCCGAGGGGATGCTGCGGATTTCCGGCCCCGGTTCGGCGAAGCAGGTGTCGCGGCTCGATCGGCTGCTTGCGGCGGCGCCGGCGCTCCAACCGCAGGTGGTCGCAGCGGAATGGATTGGCAATCGCCGCTGGAACGTGACGTTCAAGACTGGCCAGGTGCTTGCGCTTCCCGAGGGTGAAGATGAATCAGCCTCGGCCTTGGTCAAATTTGCGCGCATGGACGGACAGAACCGGCTGATCGGCGGAAAAGTCGCCAGCTTCGACATGCGCGACCCGCCGCGCATCTACATGCGCATCCCGGGCCGCGCCGACGCGGTCGAAACGCTCGAGCAGGCGGCACCATGATGGCGAGTAAGGCTGCATCCTCTAAAGCGCGGCTCGCCAAGGTATTCGGCGCGGTCAATATCGGCTCGTTCCGCGTATCGGCCATGATCATGGGCGAAACCGAGACCGGCGACCTCGTGGTGCTCGGATCGGGCCACCGCGCAAGTGCCGGGGTGAAGCGCGGCTACGTCACCGATATGAAGGCGGCGACCTACGCTATCCGCGATGCGGTTGAGCGTGCCGAAAAGAACGCGGGCCAGAGCGTCCAAGGCGTATGGATTGCATGCGCAGGTGCTGGGCTCAAAAGCCGGGTTTCCAAGGTCGAGATCGAGATCGGCGGACGTCGGATCGAAGAAGACGACGTCGAACATCTGCTGATTGCCGCGCGCGACACGATCCAGCCCGATGGGCGAACCGTCCTGCACGCACAGCCCGCACACTACACGCTCGACGGCGCGCATGGTGTCGCCAATCCACGCGGTCTCCATGCCGAGCGGCTGGGTGTCGACGTGCACGTAATGCTCGCCGACGGTGCTCCGGTCCGCAACCTCATGGAGGCGGTTCAGAGCGCGCATCTCGAAGTCGAGGGCGTGGTCGCCGCCCCGCTCGCCTCGGGCTATGCGTGCCTTTCCGACGAGGAGCGCGAGCTCGGGGTTGCTCTGGTCGAGATCGGCTCTGACGTCACCAATGTTTCGGTCTTCGCTGGAGGAATGCTGCTGGGGCTCCGCGCGATCGCGATGGGATCGGGCGACATCACCGATGCAATCGCAAGCGGCTTCGGCATCAGGCGGTTCCAGGCGGAGCGGCTCAAATGCGTATCCGGCTCGGCCATCGCGAGCCCTTCCGACCACCGCGAAATGATACCCGTGAACGGTCCCAACGACAATTGGGATGAGGCTGGTTCCGGTCCGGTCGCGCGCGGTGCGGATGAAAAGAACCGCATTGCCCGAGCAGAGCTCGTTTCGGTCGTGACGCAGCAACTCTCGCAACTCACTACCGAAATGGGTAAGGCGCTCAAGGAGCTGGGCTTTTCGGGGTCGCGTGCGGGCCAAGTCGTTCTTACGGGCGGCGGAGCGGAACTGGCGGGACTGGCCGAATTTGCCCAGGGTGCGCTCGGAATGCCGGTGAGGATCGGCAGAGCGCCTGCGCTCACAGGACTTCCCGAAGCGCATTCGACGCCTGGATTCTCGACGCTAGCGGGCCTTTGCCTCTACGCAGCCGACGACCCGATCGACATCCGGGCGGTCGGCTCGCGTTATCGTGAGGCGAGGGGTTCGGGCTCGGCCATGCCGGGTGCCTATGCGTTCGGGCGGTTGTTCCGCGCGCTGAAGGAGTATTTTTGATGCGCCGATACGTTTTTTTGAAAGGATCGGCGGTGTATGAAGCGCAATAAACCACTGTGGATAAGGATTTCTGCGGTATAACGCCGCGTGTTGCGAATGTGTCACAAGCGGGCAGAGCGAAAAAGCAGGGTCAGGCGGTAGAAAAGACAGGGTCCGCCCGTCTGCTTAAAGGAAGAGCGAAATGAGCATCAATATCGGACCGGCAGCCACCGACGACATGCGCCCCCGCATCACCGTGATCGGGATCGGCGGTGCTGGCGGAAACGCGATTGCCAACATGATCGCATCGGAGATCGAGGGCGTCGACTTTCTCGTAGCCAATACCGATGCGCAGGCCTTGAGCAGCAGTCCGGCGGAAAAGCGGATTCAGCTTGGCCCCGACATTACTGGCGGGCTGGGTGCAGGTGCACGGCCCGAGGTCGGTAAGGCGGCGGCCGAGGAAACGGTCAAAGAGATCGAGGACGCGCTGGAAGGCGTGAACATGGTCTTCATCGCCGCGGGCATGGGCGGCGGAACCGGTACCGGTGCGGCTCCGGTGATCGCGGAGGCTGCGCGCCGCAAAGGCGTGCTGACAGTCGGCGTCGTGACCAAGCCGTTCCTGTTCGAAGGGACGCGCCGAATGCGCGCTGCCGAGGCCGGGATCGCCGAGTTGCAGGATCACGTCGACACGCTGATTGTCATTCCGAACCAGAACCTGTTCCTCGTCGCCAAGGCCGAGACGACTTTCAAGGAAGCGTTCGAGCTGGCAGACGAAGTGCTGCAGCAGGGCGTGCGCTCGATCACCGACCTGATGGTCATGCCGGGCCTCATCAACCTCGACTTTGCCGATGTTCGCTCTGTGATGAGCGAAATGGGCAAGGCAATGATGGGCACGGGTGAGGGCGAGGGCGAAAACCGCGCGCTCGAAGCGGCCGAGCAGGCAATCGCAAACCCGCTGCTCGATGGCGTGTCGATGCAGGGCGCAAAGGGCGTGATCATCTCGATCATCGGCGGCGAAGACATGAAGCTGCTCGAAGTCGATGAAGCTGCGAACCATATTCGCGAACTCGTCGACGAGGATGCGAACATCATCTGGGGCAGCGCATTCAATCCCGATCTCGAAGGCAAAATCCGCGTCAGCGTGGTCGCCACGGGTATCGAACAGGGCGTTGTCGGCCAGTCCGAACGCTCCGCACCGGTTTCGCTCTCTAGCTCGCGTGCGCCCAAGCGGCCGGTACTCGAACTGGGTGGAGAGGACGCGAGCGCCGCAGCTGGCGCCGATGTCGAGAACGAACCTCTCGATCTCACTACGCCCGAGCCTGAACCGGAACCCGCTCCCGAACCCGCCAACGAAGCTGAGCCGTTCGATCTGACCGGCATGCAGGCAGGTGACGAGATGGGCGAGAGTGAGGAAGACGACGACGTCGATGGAATCGTTGATCCGCTCGCCGGTCTACGCGATGCCGAAGAGGACACTTTCGAGCTCGGGCAAGCCGAAGAAGCAGGGCTCGAAGAACCTGCCGATGACAGCACCTTTGGCGTCGCAACGGAGGATGGCTTTGCGGCGAACAGCGAAGAAGAGCCACTCGACCTCACCGGCGAAGTCGCGGAAGACGATGGCTCTGGCGACAATGGCGATGTGTTCGCGGATGCCGATCGCCTTGCCGAAGAGGACAAGCCTGTCGGTGGTGGACGTCGCCAGACGATCCTCGGCAGCGGATCCGAGGGTGGTGAAGGCGGGGGCGGTAGCGCACCTGCAGAATCGGGCGGCGGATCCTCCGGTGGGGGCAGCACCCTTTTCGAACGCATGGCAAATCTGTCTCGATCGGGATCGGACGACAACGAGGATGACGACGACGATGATGATGCGCCCGCGCTCAGCATCCCGCGCTTCCTCGGACGGCAGAACAACCAGTAGATAGGAAGGCGGGGCGATTGTCCCGCCTTTTGCTTTGGGCTATCGACTTGTCGTTGCCCTGATCCTGTTCGCCTCCGGTTCAATTCGCCGGAGTATGCAGGACCGCGCTTTACCGATTTTCTTGTTTGCGACCATGATTGTGCCCCGCCCTGACTTTCAAATGACTGCTTTTCTTCGCGCCTCCGCGCTGGCTATGCCCGCAGCGCTGCTTTGCGCGCCCGTGACCGCACAAAACGCGACGTCACGCGAAGTGGTGCAGCCATTGCCTTCCAAGGAAACGCAGCGGCTGAACCGCGCGCTGCTGCGACTGGCGAAGCGGCCCAAGAATGTCGCCGCGTTGATCGAAGCCGGGGAAGCGGCAACCGAAGTCGGTGATCTAGACGCGGCGATTGGATTTTACGGCAAAGCCGATGAAATCGCTCCCAACGATTGGCGCGTCAAGCTCGGTATGGCGCGGGTATTTCTGCGGTCGGGCAGGCCGACCGATGCCCTGCCACTCTTTGCAGCTGCCCAAAGCGCAGGTGCCGACGCAAACGACGTGTTGAGCGACCGCGCGCTTGCCCTCGACCTCGTAGGCGATTCCGAAAACGCACAAACCGCCTACAAGCGCGCGATTGCCCTCAACAGCAGTGACGATGAAGCCAAGCGTCGGCTGGCATTGAGCTACGCAATTTCGGGCAATCGTGACGGGTTCGAGGAAACGCTTCGGCCGATGATCGACAGGCGCGACTTCGCGTCTTTCCGGGCGCGGGCGTTCGGCCTAGCCATCATGGGAGAGCAGGATCGCGCGGCAGCGATCGTCGATGCGGTGATGCCGCGAGACCTTGCCGGGCGCATCAATCCCTATCTCGCCTATATGCCCCGGCTCACGAAAGCCCAGCAGGCTGCGGCAGCCAATCTCGGCATCTTCCCAAAGGCCGCCGACATCGGCCGCGAGGACCCGCGTATTGCCGCCTATTCGAGTGGAGCAAGTTCGGCCGAAAGCAGCGTGCGCACGGCGGGAAGCAGGCTTGAGCCCGCTGGTCCGCCGCTCGGCCGCCGCACCACTCCGGCGCCAGAGCCCAGTTTCGATCTGGCTCAGGCGGGTGCGTCTGCCCCTTCGACCCCGAGCGAAAGTGTCGCCGATGCATTTGCGGATTTGGGCGATGCCGAACTGGCGGGCAAGAGCGGGAATGCGGTCGATCTCGCCGCGATCGAGATCCCCCGCGAGGCTGCCCCTGCACCCGAACCGGCAAGACCGCAGCATCCTGCGCGCATCTGGGTGCAGCTTGCAACGGGCCGCGATATGGGCGCGCTCAAGTTCGACTGGCGGCGTTTCGCGCGTCAGGCACCCGAGTTGCTCGGCGACTTCAGGCCGCATGTAACGCCTTGGGGACAGGCCAATCGCCTGTTGGCAGGACCGGTTACAAGCCGCGCCGAAGCGCGCGAGCTCATCAATGCGCTGAAGGCCAAAGGCATCGATACATTCCGTTTTTCAAGCCCTGAAGGCGTTGAAATCAAAGAATTAAAGTAGGTTCGGCGGCTCATCCCCGCCTTTCTGTGCACAAGCTTTGAACAAGCGAAAGGGGTTCTCCCCAGTCGCATGGGGGAGAGTGGATTGCCAAAGGGCAGTCGGGCAATGCATCTGTCCGATCAATGAGATTAAGGGCCGCACATCCATGAGACCGCGCGAACACGATTACTCGGCAGAGGACGACGCCGCTCCGGTCGATATGCTCGCTGCATTGTTCGAGGCTCGCGGCTGGGAGTGCGAGATCGTCTCCGACGACGAGATGGTCGGTGAAGTGCAGGGCAGCTGGGCGAAGTACCAGCTTCGCGCGATCTGGCGCTCGCAAGACAACGTCCTGCAATTCCTTTGTCTTCCCGATATCCGCGTGCAGAAAGAAAAGAAGCAGCAGGCGTACGAACTGCTCAGTCTCGTCAACGAACAGATGTGGCTCGGCCATTTCGACATCTGGTCGAACGGAGATGTGCTGCTTTACCGCCACGGTGCACTGCTTGGCGACGATGGCATGCTGAGCCTGATCCAGGCTCAGGCTCTGGTTGAAAACGCGATCGACGAATGCGACCGGTTCTATCCCGCATTCCAGTTCGTGCTGTGGGGCGATAAGGCTCCGCGCGCGGCATTGGAAGCCGCAATGGTTGACGCGGCGGGCGAAGCTTAGGCACAGATCCCGCCGGAAGGTGGCCACATGTCCGAAATCAAGAAACTACTCATCATCGGCTGCGGGAATATGGGCGGCGCAATGCTGGCCGGTTGGCTGGGGGCGGGAATCGAGCCTGCGCGTTTCGCGGTTCTAGACCCCGCTCTCGATACGGCGCCGGACGGAGTGTCGCTTTTTCGTTCACTGGACGAAGTTCCCTGTGACCATGACGCGGTGATGCTTGGCTTCAAACCGCAGCAACTGGGCGATCTCGCGCCGGGATTGCAATCGCTTACGGGCGAGGGCGTGATCATCTATTCGCTTCTCGCCGGGTTGACGATCGCGCAATTGAAAACCGCATTACCGGACGCAATGGCCCATGTGCGTGTGATGCCCAATCTCGCTGCACGGGTGAATAAGTCGCCGATTATCCTTTTGGAGAACGGCCTCAGCGATGCTTGGCGCGATGCTACGTTCAACCTGTTCGATGCGTTAGGCACCGCGGTGTGGCTTGAGGACGAAACGAAGTTCAACCTTGTGACAGCACTTGCAGGATCAGGGCCGGGCTTCGTCTATCGGTTCATCGATGCGCTTGCGGGGGCTGCGGTCGAACTCGGGCTGGATCGCGAGCAGGCCGAAGCGCTTGCACTTGCCACTGTCGATGGCGCATCAACCCTCGCGGCAAACGAAACCGCATCGCCGGGCGAACTGGCAGACAGGGTCGCCAGCCCCGGCGGAATGACACGCGAAGGGCTCAATGTGCTCGATACTGACAGCGCGCTGCACAAGCTGTTGGTCGAATGCCTGCGTGTGACCGCAGACAAGGGTGCTGAGCTTTCCGCGAAAAACAATTGATTTGCTTGCACAATAAGCAAGATCGTACGGTTAATCGCCGTCAAGGAATACGGACCGGTTTCGCTTGAAATCGCTGCGCAAAATGCCGATATTGCATGCAATCAGGCACGTATTCCCGTGCCGCAATTGGAGACTAGGGATCCATTATGGCTGATTGGAATGACAACCAGCGTACCGGCCAGGCGTTCGGCTCGGTGCCGCGCGCCGGCGGCGATGTCGCGGGCGTCACCTATGACGAGGGCCTGCGCAAGCACATGCTCTCGATCTACAATTACATGGCGTCGGGCGTGCTGCTGACGGGTATCGTTGCGCTGCTGTTCGTCAATTCGCCGTTCTTCAACATGGCCTTCCAGGTTGTACAGACCCCTGCGGGTGTTGGCCTGCAGGCGACCGGCCTCGGTTGGCTGATCAAGCTTTCTCCGCTCGCGGTGATGCTGTTCTGGTGGTTCGGCGCAAGCCGCGCGAGCCAGACCGCACTGCAAATCGGCTTCTGGACGTTCGCAGTGCTGTTCGGCCTGTCGCTCTCGACGATCTTCGTGATCTACACAGGCGAATCCGTCGCCGCCGCGTTCTTCTCAACCGCCGCTGCTTTCGCCGGGCTTTCGCTGTGGGGCTACACCACAAAGCGGGACATATCTGGCTGGGGCAGCTTCCTCGTGATGGGCGTGATCGGCCTGATCGTGGCGATCCTGCTCAACGCCTTCCTGTTCCAGTCGGGCGCCATGGGCCTCGTCATCAGCGTGCTCGGCGTGCTGATCTTTGCGGGTCTTACCGCCTATGACACCCAGCGTCTGAAGAACGAGTACCAGTATGTTCGCGGAACCGAGATGGCTGGCCGCGCGGTGATTTTCGGCGCGCTCAATCTTTATCTCGATTTCATCAACATGTTCATCTTCATCCTGCAATTGCTCGGCAACCGCGAGTGATTGTGGCAGAAATGCAAGGCAGGACGTAAATTCCTGTCTAATCTGGTGAAATCTTGCGTGCCCGGGGCCTTTTGCGAGGTTCCGGGCATTTTCATTGTCATCTGCGCCGCGTATCGAATCCGTACTTAATTCTGGAGCAAGGCGGCATCTGGCAAGGTCGGAAGCGCGCAAGGAAAGAAATGCAATGTCGAAAACGACACGCAGCAATGCGAAACCTTCGGGTCTGAAAATCACCATCGTCTCAGCGGCGACCGCGGCGCTTGCGGCCTGCGCATCGCCTCCGCCGCCCCCTCCGCCGCCCCCGCCACCGCCACCGCCGCCTCCGGTGGTCGAAGCGGTGCCCTATCGGCCCCTGCCGCCGAGTGGCGCGGCCTATGTGATGAAAATCCCCGCGCGTGGGCCCGACGGCAAGCATCTGACCATCAACCGCGCGCTTACCGACGACGAACTCGTCTGGCACTTCCGCTCCGGTTGGAATGTTGCTGCCCTCAATTGCACCGCGCCGCGATACGAGCCGATCCTCGAGGCTTACGGGGCATTCATCAGCGATCACGCTTCGACGCTGAAAGGCGTAAACGACAGGCTTGATCGGCAATATCGTGAAGAGGCAGAAACGCGCCGCGAAGCCATTCTCGCCCGCGAGGCACAAATGACGAGCGTCTATAATTTCTGGGCGCTCCCGCCGGCGCGTGCCGGATTCTGTCGCGCCGCGCTCGACATCTCGAACCGGGCACTTGCCAACCCGCCCACCGATCCAATCGGCTTCGCGAAGGTCAACTTCGCCTTTCTCGAAGAACCGTTCGAAAAGTTCTTCGCAGAGTACCAGACCTATCGCGAGCGTTCAGCCGAATGGGACGCGAAGTGGGGTGACCTTTATGGCTATTCGCAGCCGGGGTACGTTGCCGTACAAAAGGCACGCGCCGCCGAAGCCGCGATCCCGGTAGTTGGTGACGCAAATCCCGAGGCGCTCCTCGCCTCTCCTGCCGTCCGCGCAGGTGCGGTCATCGATAACGAAACTGGCGTTGCGATCCCGGTCGTTCCCGTCGAGGAAGACATGATCTCGCAGCCGATCACCCAGCCAATCCCGAATGAAGAGGTTCCAGCCGAGCGCGGAGACGCTGCGAGTGTGACCCCCGCACCGCGCAGCTTGCGCTGAGCGAACGGCGGGTCTATTCGGCCCGCATCACTTCGGTAACGGGAACGCGGTGCAAACCCGCGGCTGTCCCTGCAACTGTAAGCGGTGAGCGTCCGGCTCGATATGCCACTGGGAGCAATCCCGGGAAGGCGAGCTGGAAGCAATGACCCGTAAGCCAGGAGACCGACCGAAGCGTGTCGCTTGTTGCTGCTTTCAGGGATTGAAGGGGCGCGAAGGTCTTTCGTTTCGAGCGACGAATAGCTGGCCGTGTGGGGTGTTTCCCGCGCGGCCTGATGTGTTGCTCATTCGGAAGGGATCACCGATGAAGAAGATTTTGTGTTTGTGCGGCGTCGCAGCGGCGGCGCTGATGCTTGATACGCCTGCCGCGGCGCAAGAAGCGCAGGTGGACGAAGAGAACATCGTATACGAGGACGAAACAGGACCGCTGATCCTGCAAGCCCTTAAGCGAGAAATCCTTATCGTCGCTAGCCGGGGGAATGGCGTCGGCGTAGACGCATATACAGGATCGCAAATTCGGTTCGGCAAAGAGGAAATTGAGCAGCGTCAGGTGCGCGATATTGCCGAAATCCTGCGCGATGCGCCCGGCGTTGCCGTGAGCAAGGTCGCAGGCCAGACGCAGGTCCGGCTGCGCGGCAGCGAAGCGAACCACGTCCTCGTGCTGGTCGACGGGATCGAGGTTTCCGATCCCTTCGCCGGTGAATTCGACCTTGGAACGTTGCAGGTCGAACCCGGAAGCCGGGTCGAAGTTTTACGGGGGCCGCAATCGGCGCTCTATGGCGCTGACGCGATCGGCGGCGTGATTGCCTACCAGACTGCAAGGGGCGACGAGCTTGAAGGCGTTTCGGCCCGGATCGAAGGCGGGACGCGCGGCACGCTCAACGGCTCCGCTCGCATAGGCATCGGTGATTACGGCGCAAACCTCGCGATCAGCGGCACCGTGGTCAGCACCGATGGCGCGCCCAATGCGCGAGGCGGCACGCGCGATATCGGGCGCGACAGCTACACGATTTCCAGCAGAGCCGAGGTGCAGGCATCGGGCGAACTAAGGTTCCGCGCCGTCGGTCGGTACATCCTCACCCAGGGCGATTTCAACGATCAGGATTTCGACCCAGCCAGCCCGATCTTCGGGCTTGTCATCGATTCTCCGGGAACACGGTTCGAGAATGAAGCGACTTACGGCCTTGTCGGCGCGACATTGGCGATGATGGACGACGCCTGGACGCACGATATTTCGGGGCAGATCGCCGACATTCGCCGAGATAGCTTCGGCCCCTTTGGCCGTACCAGCGGCAGCGATGGCGACCGCTTGAAGGCGTCGTATGTCAGCGCGGTTTACCTCAACGACGGCAACCGCACGCAGCACATCACTCTTGGCGCGGAATGGGAGCGCGAGCAGTTCCGTAATGACGATCCGTTCGGTTTTGCCTCCAGCGAACGGCGAGAAATCGAGAATGTCGGCCTGATCGGCGAATATCGGTTCGAAGGACGCTCGGTCGATTTCTCGGCAGCGATCCGCCATGACATCAACGACCGTTTCGCCGATGCAACCACATTTCGGATCGGTGCAGGTTACGATCTGAACGACGACACTCGCCTGCGCGCAAGCGCCGGGTCGGGGATCAAGAATCCCGGCTTTTTCGAGCTTTTCGGCTTTTTTGACGGTCGGTTCATAGGAAATGAGGACCTCAGGCCCGAAAAATCGACCGGGTGGGAAATCGGGATCGACCAACGGCTCGGCAACGCCGCCCGCTTGTCCGCGACCTATTTCGATAGCACCCTCGAAGACGAGATTTTCACGACCTTTCCTGCACCGGATTTCGTCGCAACCCCTGCAAACCGTACCACCGACAGCAGCAGGCGCGGGGTCGAGCTGTCGCTCGATGCGCGTCTCGGG
The DNA here is from genome assembly GCF_009363635.1 of Erythrobacter sp. THAF29. Taxonomy (GTDB): domain Bacteria; phylum Pseudomonadota; class Alphaproteobacteria; order Sphingomonadales; family Sphingomonadaceae; genus Erythrobacter. Next base: position 1,219,719 of record NZ_CP045392.1, read on the forward strand.
GCGGGCTTCTCTCTGGACGCAGCCTATACCTATCTCGACGCCGAGGAAGACGGGATCGAGGAAGTCCGCCGGCCCGATCACGTCGCCAGCGCCGCGCTCAATTGGACAGCGCCCACGGATGCGGTCTCGGCCACACTCGTCGTGCGCCACAATGGCGAGGCCGAGGATCTCGCCTTCACCGATCCGAGCTTCATCCCGGTGCGCGTGACGCTCGACGATTACACGCTCGTCAATCTCTACGCGCGGGTGAGGCTCACCGACCAGATCGAGGCGTTCGGACGGGTCGAAAACCTGCTCGACGAGACTTACGAGCAGGTCTTCAGTTTCGTTTCGCCGGGCAGAAGCGCAGTGATCGGCATCAGCGCGAGCTTCTAAACCTCTCGCAATCCTTCGAGGAAATGCATAGGTGCGTCCCATGCATTTCCTCGACCAAGCCAAGATCTATCTGAAATCGGGTGCCGGCGGGCCGGGAGCGGTCAGCTTTCGGCGCGAGAAGTATATCGAGTATGGCGGACCCGACGGCGGCGATGGCGGCAAGGGCGGCGATATCGTGTTCGAAGCGGTGCAGGGCCTCAACACCCTCATCGACTTCCGCTATGCGCAGCACTTCAAGGCCAAGCGCGGCAATCACGGGCAGGGCAAGGATCGCACCGGCGCAGGCGCGCCCGATCTCGTCATCAAGGTTCCGGTCGGCACGCAGGTCCTGTCCGAAGACAAGGAAGAGGTTCTCGCGGATTTTACCGAGGTCGGGCAGCGCGTAGTCATGCTCAGGGGCGGACAGGGCGGACGCGGCAATGCCTCCTACAAAAGCGCGACCAACCGCGCGCCTCGCCAGCACCAGCCGGGTGAACCGGGCGAGGAGATGTGGGTGTGGCTGCGGCTCAAGCTGCTGGCCGATGTGGGGCTGGTCGGATTGCCGAATGCGGGCAAATCGACCTTCATCAATGCGGTGACCAATGCCCGCGCAAAGGTCGGCCACTATGCCTTTACCACGCTCGTCCCCAAGCTCGGCGTCGTCCACCACAAGGGGCGCGAATTCGTGCTGGCCGATATTCCCGGCCTGATCGAGGGGGCGGCCGAAGGGGCGGGAATCGGCGACCGGTTCCTCGGTCATATCGAGCGGTGCCGGGTGCTCATCCACCTGATCGACATATCGGGCGAAGATCCTGCCGAGGCAATGCGGATCGTGCAGGAAGAACTCGCCGCCTACGGGGCGGGGCTGGAGGACAAGCCGCAACTGATCGCGCTCAACAAGATGGACCTTGCCGACGAGGAACTGGGCGAGGCGTTTGCCGAGGAACTGCGCAAGGGCGGTGCTGACAGGGTCTTCACCGTTTCGGGTGCGACCGGCGAGGGTATCGAGGAGCTCATGGATGCGGTTCTCGGATACCTGCCCGACCGCACATCGACCGAAACCAATGCCGGTGAGGTCGAGCACGCGGACGAGAACGGCGAAGGTGCAGGGGGCGAGTGGTCGCCGATCTGACGCCATGAGCCTTTCCGCCATCAGCGATATCGTCAATGCCCGGCGGCTGGTCGTGAAGATCGGCAGCGCGCTGCTGGTCGAGCGGGGCGAGGCCAATTTTGCGCGGCTCACCTCGCTGGCCGCGGATATCGCGAAATTGCGCGAGCGCGGCGCGCAGGTTATCGTCGTCAGCTCGGGGGCGATTGCGCTCGGCGCGGCGCGGCTCGGTCTGCCCAAGGGCGGTCGCGCGAGCCTTGCCGATGCACAGGCAGCCGCCTCGGTCGGCCAGGTCAAGCTCGCACAGGTCTGGGCCGAAGCGCTTGGCGCACACGACCTGCAGGCCGCGCAAATGCTCGTCACCCTCGGCGATCTCGAGGACCGCAGGCGCTATCTCAACGCCGCCGCGACATTGGAACGCCTGCTCGATGCGGGGGCGGTGCCGGTGGTGAACGAGAATGACAGCGTCGCGACCGAGGAAATCCGCTTCGGAGACAATGACCGGCTGGCTGCGCGCGTCGCGCAGGCCGCGGGCGCCGATGCGGTGCTGCTGCTGTCCGATGTCGATGGCCTTTATGACCGCGCGCCGGGAGCAGATGGTGCGACGCTCATCGAACGGGTCGAAGGGGTGACGCCCGAACTGATCGCGATGGCGGACGAGGGATCGTCCTCCGGCCTCGGATCGGGCGGGATGACCGCCAAGCTGCAAGCGGCGCGGATCGCCGAGCGCGCCGGGATCATGCTCGCGATCGTCAACGGCACGCGGCCTTCGCCCATTTCCAGCGCCATTGCCGACAATCGCGGCACGGTGTTTCTGCCGGTGCGATCGGACAGCGCGCGCAAAGCATGGCTCGGTGGAAGGCTTGCTCCCGAAGGCGTGCTGACCGTCGATGAGGGTTGCGTCAAGGCGCTGGGCGAGGGCGCGAGCCTGCTTGCCGCGGGACTTGTCGATGTCGAGGGCGAATTCCAGCGCGGCGCGCTTGTCAGCCTTCACGGCCCCAGGGGCGAAAGACTGGGGCAAGGCCTCGTCGAATACAGCGCGCAGGAATGCCGCGCGATCCTGGGCCTGAAAGAGGCCGAGCAGGAGGCGAAACTCGGCTACGCTCCCCGCGCGGCCGTCGTCCACCGCGATCACATGGTGCAGGGATAGCCTCGGTTATGAAACTGGCGATTACAGGCGCAACCGGGTTTGTCGGCAGCAGCACGCTCGACGCGGCGTTGCAGAAGGGCCATTCGGTTCGGGCGCTGGCCCGCAGCCCGCAGCCGCCGCGCGACCGGGTCGAATGGGTCCGCGGCACACTCGAAGACACGGCCGCGCTTCGCTCGCTGGCCGAGGGAACCGATGCGGTCATCCACATTGCCGGCCTCACCAACACGCCCGATCCGGACCGTTTCGAGGCGGCCAACGTTACCGGCACGGCCAATGTGATCGAGGCGATGAAATCCTCGGGCGTTGAGCGGTTGGTGTTCGTGTCCTCGCTTTCCGCGCGCGAACCCTCGCTTTCGCAATATGGCGCGTCCAAGGCACGGGCCGAGGCGCTTGTCGAGGCATCGGGCCTCGACTGGACGATCGTGCGTCCGCCTGCGGTCTATGGCCCGCACGATACCGACATGTTCGAGCTGTTCCGCGCGGCAAAGCTCGGTCTCGTCCCCGTGCCGCCCGGCGGCAAGACCTCGATCATCCATGTCGAGGACCTCGCCCGGTTGCTCGTCGCCCTGGCCGAGCCGAACCCTGCGACGCGTCACCAGATTTACGAGCCGTGGGACGATAACGCATTCGGCTACGAGCATTCGGAACTTGCGAAAATGATCGCCGAGGCGGTCGGCAACAGTTTTGCGATCACGGCAAGGCTGCCTGCGCCGGTGATGCAGCTCGCCGCGAAGGCCGACCGGGCGATCCGCGGCCCCAAGGCCAAGCTGACCGCCGACCGCGTGGGTTACATGCTCCACCCCGACTGGGTCTGCGACATGAAGAAGGCGCCGCCTATCTCGGTTTGGCAGGCGGTTTGGTCGGGCGAAGAGGGCCTGAAGCACACGGCCGATTGGTACAAGGAACAGGGCTGGCTTTAGCGGCCTAGAGGAACGGCTCCTCGCCCGGCTTGTGGATGCCGCATTCGGTCTTGTCCCAGCCCTTCCACCGGCCCGAGCGCGGGTCTTCGCCCTCGGCGACCTTGTGCGTGCACGGCTCGCATCCGATCGAGGGGAACCCATGCGCGACCAGCGGGTGGCGCGGGAGTTCGTTTTCTTCGATGTAGGTGGCGATATCTTCGGCGGACCAGTCGATCAGCGGGTTGATCTTGAGCCGTCCCTGTTCGTCTGACGTGTCGATCTCAAACCGCGGGAGGTTCGCGCGGGTTGAGGATTGGAAGGCCTTGCGTCCGGTGAAGCTCCCGTCGAAATTGGCAAGCGCCTTTGCGAGCGGCTTCACCTTGCGGATTTCGCAGCAGCCATCGGGATCGTATGACCAGCGCAGGCCGGTTTCGTCCTTTTTGGCCAGTTCCACTTCGTCGGGGGTTATTACCTGCAAATTGGTGAGGCCCAGCAGCGTGACGACCTCGTCACGATAAGCGAGTGTTTCAGCAAAGTGTTTGCCGGTATCGAGAAAAAGGACGGGCACTCCCGGGTCGATCTGAGCGATCAGGTGCAGCAACACCACGCTTTCCGCACCGAAGCTCGAAACGACGGCCACATCGCCCGCCAGCCCGTCGCGGATCACGCTCTCAAGCATTTCCTGCGTCGAGGAACCGCGGAATATGCGGTTGAGGCGCACGGCATCGTGTTCGCTGAAGCGCGGCGACGCGTCGAGCCGGTCGATCTGGCGCATCTCAGTCATCGCTCGCACCTTGGCGCAATTGAGGGATCGTGCGCCGCGCACCGGTGAGCGTGTCGGCGGCGTGCTGATAGACATTTTCCCACGTCGCGAAGGCGCGGCGGGCATCCTCTTCGTCGAGCGGATTTTCCGGTGCGAAGGAATCGAACCCGCAGCGGCGCATGTGCGAAAGCTGGTCGATCAGAACGTCGCCGACCGCGCGCAGTTCGCCCGCATATCCGGCCTCGCGCAGGATCCGTGCGGCCGAATAGCCGCGCCCGTCGCTGAAGCTGGGGAAGTTGACCTCGACCAGCGCAAGCCGGTCGAGAATCGGCAAGAGCAGGCGCGCGTCGTCGCCCGGTTCGACCCGCACCGCGCTGGCGTTGGTCTGCCCGATCGCGGCATCGACCGTCACCGCGGCGTGATCCACTTGCTCATCGTCGCGAAAGCGGAACTGCACCTCGTCGGGGGAGGTGCCAAGGTCGGGTTGCTCAACCATAAAGCGCCTCCTTGAACGGGGCCATGCCGATGCGGCGATAGGTATCGAGAAACCGCTCGCCCTCTTCGCGCTGCGAGAGATAGACATCGGTGACCGTATCGACCGCGCGGATCACCCCTTCTTCGTCGAAACCGGGTCCGGTGATCTTGGCGAGGGAGACGTCCTCCGCCTCGCTGCCGCCCAGCGAGAGCTGGTAGTTCTCGACCCCCTTCTTGTCGACGCCGAGGATGCCGATATGGCCCGCATGGTGGTGCCCGCAGGCATTGATGCAGCCCGAAATCTTGAGCTTCAATTCGCCCAGCTTGCCGGTTTTTCCGCTCGCATCGAACCGCTCGGAGATGCGCTGTGCCAGCGGGATCGAGCGGGCATTGGCAAGGCTGCAATAATCGAGGCCGGGACATGCGATCATGTCCTCGATCGTGTCCATGTTGGGAGAGCCGAGGCCCGCCATATCAAGCTCGCTCCACAGCGCGTGAAGATCGGCGATCTTCACATGGGGCAGGACGACGTTCTGCGTGTGCATGATGCGCAATTCGTCGAAGCTGTATTGCCTGGCCAGCTTCGCCATAAGCCGCATCTGCTCGCCGGTCGCATCGCCCGGAATACCGCCGACGGGCTTGAGCGAAATGACCGCGCTCACGTAGCTGTCATGTTTGTGACGGTTGGTATTGCGATCGACCCAAAGCGCGAAATCGGGGTCGGAACGGTCGATCGTCTTGGGACCGTCTTCGAAAGGCGGATCGGCGAAGAAGGGCTTGATCCGCTCAAGCTCGGCACGAGGTGGCTCCACCCCGACCCAAAGCAGGTGCGCGAATTCCTCTTCGACCTGACGCGTGTATTCCTCCGCGCCGAGTTCATGGACGAGGATCTTGATCCGCGCCTTGTATTTGTTGTCGCGGCGGCCGTAACGATTGTAAACGCGAAGGCAGGCCTCGGCATAGGTGACGAGGTGGTCGATCTCGACGAAGTCGCGGATCATCGGCGCGATCATCGGAGTGCGGCCCATGCCTCCGCCGACAAAGAAGCGCGCGCCGATCTCGCCGTTTTTCCGGGCGATCTGGATGCCGATATCGTGCAGCCGCATCGCCGCGCGGTCTTTTTCGCTCGCGATCACGCAAATCTTGAACTTGCGCGGCAGGTAGGCGAATTCCGGGTGAAAGCTCGACCACTGGCGCAGCAATTCGGCATAGGGGCGCGGATCGACCAATTCGTCATGCGCGGCGCCTGCGAAATGGTCGGACGAGATGTTGCGAATGCAATTGCCCGAGGTCTGGATCGCGTGCATCTCGACCTTCGCCAGATCGGCGAGGATATCGGCGGCATCCTCGAGCTTGATCCAGTTGTATTGCAGGTTCTGGCGAGTGGTGAAGTGGCCGTAACCGCGATCGTACCTGTCCGCGATATCACCAAGCGCAGTCATCTGCTCGGAATTGAGTGTGCCATAGGGGATCGCGACGCGCAGCATGTACGCATGCAGTTGCAGGTATAAGCCATTCATCAGCCGCAGCGGCTTGAACTGGTCTTCGGTCAGCTTGCCTTCGAGCCGGCGGCGGGCCTGGTCGCGGAATTCCTCCACGCGGGCATCGACCATGGCCTGATCGTAGTGGTCGTATTTGTACATCAGATTACCCAGTCGAGTGCTTCAGGGTCTTGGGGCTTCAAGGTGAGGTCGGGTCGTACGGTGGGGCCGAGCGCGCGGATACGGTCCTTGATATGGGCGGGGCGTATCCCATCCTCGGTTTGCGTCGCCTCTATGATGTAGGGCACGTTGACCCGACGCAGCGCCTCTTCTCGCGCGATGATCTCCGGGCCGTGCTCGCCGACATCGGCGGCGCAATCGACGTAGAGCGACCAGTTGCTCCCATCCCACCAAACGACGGCACCGGTCTTGAGATCGTTTCCGGTGATGATCTTCATTGCGCGGCCTCCACAGCCGTATGCGCCACGGCGGTATCATCACGTGCGGTCACTTCGCCGATGACGATAAGCGCGGGGCTCTTGATCGCGTGTTCGATCACGAGGTCGGGAAGCCCTGCGAGAAGTCCCCTTATGACGCGCATTTCGGGAAGCGCGGCATTCTCGATCACGGCGACCGGCATTTCGGGGGCAAGGCCGTCCGTCATCAGCTTTTCGGCGATCTGAGGCGCGGTCTTCACACCCATGTAAATAACGAGGGTACGACCCTTTCCGGCAAGCCCCGACCAGTTCTGGTCGGAAAGCCCCTTGCACTGGCCTGCTACGAAACTGACGATGCTCGCGGCATTGCGATGGGTGAGCGCGATCTGCGTAGCAGCCGCCGCGCCATTGGCGGCAGAGATGCCGGGTACGATTTCGACCGGGATCCCGGCCGCGCGCGCGTCCTCCGCCTCTTCGCCGCCGCGCCCGAAAATCAGCGGATCGCCGCCCTTCAGGCGCACGACATCCCGGCCCAGCTTTGCTTCGCGCACGAGAAGCGCGTTGATCTGCTCTTGCGGAAGGGTGTGTTTCGAGCGCCTCTTGGCGACCGAGATCAGCGTGGCATCGCAGCGCGCCATCGCTAGGATTTCGTGACTTACGAGCCCATCGTGCACGATCACCTCGGCGCGTTCGATCAGCCGCGCAGCGCGCAGCGTCAGGAGGTCGGGATCACCCGGACCCGCGCCGACGAGAAAGATTGTTCCGGTCTTTTCCATGGGATGGAAATGATCGACCCCGCCCGCAATCGCCAGCGAGAATGGGTTTGTGTGTGCCTAGGAAAGCTTTTGCAGTGGCTTAGCCGTTCTTGGAAACGCCTGTGGCATTGCGTTGGGCGAGCGCCTCTATCAGCGCCTGCATCTGCTCGTTGTCCCGCAAGTTGATATCGCGCTGAGGGAACGGGATTTCGATGTCGTGCTCCTTGAAGAGGAACCACAGATTCGTCAGCACTTCACTACGGACGTTACCCACGCCTTCTTCCGGGTCGTTGATCCAGCAATGGATGATGAAGTTGACCGAACTGTCCCCATACTCGGCCATCCAGACGGTCGGTGCGGGCGATTTCAGTACGCGGTCGGATTTTCTTGCGGCCTCAAGCATGAGCTCGCGCGCAAGATTCATATCGGCATTGTAGCTCACACCGACATTGACCGGCATGCGGACCTGTTTTGACGAATAGGACCAGTTTTCGACCTGATTGATCATCAGGTTCTCGTTGGGGATCAGGTATTCACGCTGGTCGCGGGTCGTCACCGAGACCGCGCGAATGCCAATCTTGCGAATCTGGCCGAATGTTTCGTTGCCCGCCATGTCGGTCACCGCGATCACGTCACCGGGCTTGATCGACTTGTCGAGCAACAGGATGATCCCCGCGATCAGGTTGCCGAACGTCTTTTGAAGGCCGAAACCGATCGCGAGACCGAACGCGCCGCCAAAAAATGCGAGCGCGGTGAGATCGATCCCAAGCATTTCGATGCCGATGAAGAACGCCGCGCCCCATATAATTATGGTCGCGATTTTTTCTGCGAGCACTTGCTGGGTTCCATCGAACCGGCTGGCACGCTTGATCAAACTGCGAGCGAAGCGCTGCAACAGCCATGCCGCAGAGATGGTTAGCAGTATGACCGCCACGACGATCAGGGCATCGAGCACCGAAATGCGGAAAGTGGCGGTCTCGAGCGCAAGCGTATCGAGATACTGCAGCAGGCTGCCAAGCGTCTCGCTTCGCTCCGAGACGTCTTGCACGATTTCATCCGATCCGCCGACAACCTCGACCGGCTCTGACGGTGTCGGATCGGGGGTCGGGCTCGGTTCGGTCGTCTCAGGTGTTGCGCCTTCCGAACCCGGATCCGCTCCTTCGGAAGCAGGGTCTACGGCTTCGGATGTGTCGGCGGGAAGCGATGCAGCAGTGCTCATGAATTATCCATCTTTTCAAGCGCCTGCGCGAGATCCGCAATCAGGTCCTCAGAGTCTTCAAGGCCGATCGATAGGCGAATGGCGGGTTTCGCACCAGCCCCGCCTTTCGGCAAAGTCGGTGACGCCATGACGGACCGGTACTCGTGCGGCAGGATAGGGAGCGCGAGACTCTCGAAACCGCCCCAACTGTAACCGATGCCGAACAGATTCAAGCTGTCTGCAACATGCGCGCTGGCATCCGGATCCTCGCTCGCGAGGATGAAGCTGAAAAGGCCGCATCCCGCCTTGAAGTCGCGGCTCCATAATTCGTGCCCCGCGTCGCCTTCAATAAGCGGGCACATGACCTTTCCGACCTGCGGCTGGTTGCGCAGCCACGTCGCAATCCGCACCGCACTTCTGGTCGATTTTTCGAGCCGCACGCCCATCGTCCTGAGGCCGCGAGAGGCGAGCGCCGCATCATCGGGTGACACGACTTGCCCGAGTTCTTGCGAGGTCCGGCGAAGCGCTCGGTACCAACGCTTGCCTGCGCTCGCCGAACCCATCATCAGGTCGGAGTGCCCGCCGACATGCTTGGAAAGGCTCATCATGGTGATGTCGCAACCGTGTTCGAGCGCTGCAAAGCCGAGGGGGCCTGCCCAGGTGTTGTCGATCATGCTCACCGCGCCGTGTTCACGCGCGATCGCCGCCAGGGCTGGGACGTCGCACACTTCCATGGTCAGGCTGCCGGGGCTTTCGAGCCAGACCGCGCGGATATTGCTTTCGAAATGCTGTTCGTAACGATCGAGGTCGAGTGGATCGAAAAAGGTGGTTTCGACACCCAGACGCTTAAGAAGTCCCGTCGCCATGCTCCGCGATGGATCGTAGGCATTGTCAGTCATCAGCAACCGGTCACCGGGGCGCAACACCGCCATCATGCAACCCGCGATTGCCGCAACTCCGCTTGGGTAAAGCACGGTTCCCTGTGCGCCCGGCTCAATCTGCGTCAGCGCTTCGGCAAGCGACCACTGCGTCGGTGCGCCCCTGCGACCGTAAAAAAAGCCGCCATCTGCGTTCTGCTTGCCAGCCTCCCTGCGTTCCGCGTCGGTTTCGTAAAGGTGGGTCGAGGCGCGCCAGACCGGCGTATTGACTACTGGACCGGTCCATTCCTTGCGCCTGCCGCCTTCGACCAGGCGGGTGGCGGGGCGCAGGCCGTTCTGGTCTTTGCCGCTCATGCAGGCCCTTGCGCTTTGAGTGTATCGGGGTCGGCCGACCATTCGAGCCAGCTGCCGTCGTAGAGCCTGGCATCGTCCTCTCCGATCAGGTGGAGAGCGAAAAGGAGAACGCTCGCGGTCACTCCGCTTCCGCATGTTGTGATGATCGGACGCGTGAGGTCGACGCCGGCGCGCTCGAAGACCTCGCGCAATTCGTCGCGCGACTTGAAAGTGCCGTCCGCATTGAAGACCTCGCCGAATGGCACGTTGAGCGAGCCGGGTATGCGTCCGCAGGCGCCACCATGGACGGGATCATCGCCAGTGCCGAAGACGCGGTCCGCTCCGCGCGCATCGACAACCTGGTGAACTTCGCTTTCCAGGTTTTCGAGCATGTCTTGTTTACTTGCAACGCGCTCGGGGCTGAATACGCCTCCGGTTTCGACCGGCGCGAAGTCCGGAGTTCCGCTCTCGAGAGGGCGTCCTTCCGCTTTCCATTTGGCGAGCCCACCGTCGAGGATCGCAACGTCCTCGATCCCGTGCGAGATCAGGGTGAACCAGGCGCGTGCCGATGTCTTCACATCGCTATCGTCGTAAATAACAATTCGGTCCTCGGGAGCGATTCCGAGACTGTCCAGACGCTCGGAAAGCTGGTCCTGGCTCGGTAGCGCCTGCGGAACCGGAGATGACGCATCGGTAAGGCTTTCGAGATCGAGGAACCGCGCGCCCGGGATATGTGCGGCCTCGTATTCTGCTCGCGCGTCGCGGTTTGCAGCGGGCAAGTGGCGAGTCGCGTCGAGGACGACCAGTCGATCTTCGCCCAGATGTTGGGCCAGCCATTCCGTCGAGACGAGGCTTTCGATGTCATTGCTCATGGCGGCAGCGGTAGCGTGCGGCGAAGCTTACGCCAAGTGGGGTCGCGATCAGGCAGTCTGCCGCTGAGGAGCGTCCTTGATCTCCCGCGCTCTCAGGCCCGGCACCCCGCCGGGCGGCGTGTCGAGTGGGATCGGATGAAGGCGGGTGGCGCTCGTCGCGCTCGGCGACCCGATCACGAAATTGTATGTTCTGGCGGGAAAGCCTGCTGATCCCAGCGTCACCTGCAGGAGCGGGATCAGCAGCGGGGTTGCGCCTTGTCTCAACGGGCTGACCGAAGACAGCGGTAATTGCACCTCGCCGCCAACTCCGCGGCTCTGATGAGGACCGATCCGTTCGATCAACTGCAGCGGTTGCCCTGTGTCAGCATTGCTCGCTGCGCTCCCGCTGCGCGCGCAGACGAGCCGAGCCGAAATTCCAAGATCGCGCAGTGCGGTGTCTGATCGATTGGCGATGACAAGGCGGTATTCGACGGTGAACGCCATCAGGCTTCGCGAGGCAGACGCGATTTCCACCTGCAGAGCGACCTTCGCCGGAGAGGGTGTTTCATCGAGCGATCCCACGGCGGGCGATGGCTCGGCTACCGGTGCCGGGACAGGTTTGAGCGAATGAGGCTGCTGCGAAGCGCCGCTTACCGCGTCGCTGTGCGCCGTATCGCGCGTGCTCGAATTGCCGGGAATCGCACGCCGGACCCCGTCAGCAAGACTCGGGGCTGTGATCCCGGCCGCTGCAGGCGTACCCGAACGACGACGCCAGAACCACCACCCCAGACCGCCCAAGAGTACCAGTAGCGCCGCGAACCACGGCCATACAGTCGAGCTGCCTTCGACGGAGGGGACTCCGGCCGAGCCGACCGCAGAGGGTGATGTGAAGTCGGATGCAGTCGGGGCGTCGGCAGGCTCGCCCGGTTGATCGGTCGAGGCTGTACCGTCCGGTTCATCCGGCAACGGATCGAGAGTGGGTGCGCTGCTGCTCTCCACCGAAGGGGTAGGAGCTGTTCCCGATTCAGGCTGGCGGGCGGGCGAACGATCCGGACCGGGTGCGCGCGGCGGGGCAACGGTTGGAGATTCGCCCGTGTCGCCCTGCGATCCCGTGGCCTGAGGGCTGGGCGATGCGGCGGGAGAGGGCGCCGCAGGTGGCGCAGGGGATGGTGCGACGGGCTGTGGCTCGACTGCCTGGGGACGCTCTGCGGGGATCGTGCGCGGCCCAATGATCACTCCGTCGCGAATGTCTACCGGACCCTGGGGGGCAGGCGTCGGGGTCGGCGTGGGCGAGGGAAGGCTGAACGTGCCCGTATCCTGCGCAAGTCCGGGTGCGGCCATAAAGGCTGCAAGGGCGAGCGTGCCGGCGGCCTTGATCGACCGCAGCTCTCCGGCAAATCCGGATCGGGAAGATGATTGACGTGATAAAGCGCGCATATTGCGAGTTTGGTGCAGCGAATGTTGTTGTCGGGGACGACCATCATAGGGGCTGGCCGCTGAATTCCACATAAATGGCCTGATGCTTTCGTCCAGTTGGAAGCTTGCGCGCAGAGCACTTTCGCGGCAACAGCGCGGCATGGAAAGCACACCCGATAACGAACTCGATCCGGCCTTTTTGGGCAAGGACAGCCCGTTGCCCGCCTCGCCCGAAGAGGCGCGGCTGGACTACGTGCCCAATCCGCGAAAGGGAGCGCTTTATCTCGTTAGGTTCGTGACGCCGGAATTCACGTCGCTGTGTCCGGTAACCAACCAGCCCGATTTCGCTCATATCGTGATCGATTACACTCCGCGCGAAACGATTGTCGAATCAAAGAGCCTGAAGCTGTTTCTCGGTTCCTTCCGCAATCACAACGGTTTCCATGAGGATGTGACTGTCGGCATCGGCCAGCGTCTTGCCGATGAAATGAACCCGCGCTGGCTCAGGATCGGTGGATACTGGTACCCACGCGGCGGAATTCCGATCGATGTGTTTTGGCAGACTGGCGCTCCTCCCGAAGACCTTTGGCTGCCCGATCAGGGCGTGCCAAGCTATCGAGGGCGTGGCTAATTTGCATCGCCCTCAACTAAAGTGACAGGCCTTCGCTTAATCGTCGATAATCGCACGAAAATTCGCTCTTCGACTCTTGAGAAGCGTTTACTTTGATGTCACAAAGGCACCCTACAGCGCGGCGTGAATAGGGGGGGAATGCGCGTCGCGAATAAAGTCGCCCCCCGAAGAAAAACAGGTTTTTCGACGAAGGGGCCCCCAATGACTATCTCTCACTCGACCAAGATCCGCAGTGTAGGCGGAGCTTCAGCTCTGGCTATTTCAGCAGCTTTCGCAGTTCCGGCTATTGCCCAGAGCGCGACTGCTCCACTAGCGGCACCGCCTGCCGCGCCAACCGCTCCGACCCAGCCCGGCAATACCGAGCAGTGCGTCGAAGCCACTCCCGGCAACTTCGTTTGTGCGCCTGGGACAGATCCCGATGGCGTGGGCGAAGATCCGCTCGCAGGCGATCCGGCTGACCCGATCACCGTCACCGTCCAGGACGGCTCATTCGTGACCGGCTCGACCGGTTTCGCGAGCGGCGCTTCGGTTACCGGCGATATCGGCACGGTCGTCACCAATGACGGTTCCATCGTCGGCGGTGCCAATGGCGCGCTGATCCTGAACGACGATTCGACCTTCACAAACAATGGCTGGACTAGTTCCGACTTCACAGTCGGCATTCGCACCAACTCGAATGTCGACATTACCAACACCGGGACGATTTACGGCAATTCAAGCGTTGCGCTGATCTCCGGGTTCGACGGTACCACCCTGACCAATAGCGGCCTCATTCAGAACGATACCGGTCAAGTGCTGCGTGTGGGCGGCGATGGTCTCGCGACAACTACCGCAACCGTTATCAACGAGGTGACAGGCCAGATTTTCACCACGGCCGACAATTCGGACGTCCTTTCCTTCGGTGAACGGGCTACCATTACGAATGACGGGCTGATCCAGTCATTCGGCGACGGCAGCGACGTGATCGATGTGTCCGGCGTGCTCACGCTTACCAACAATGGAAATCTCGCTGCCAACGGTGACAATCTCGTTGTCGTTCGCTCGGGCGAGGGTTCAAGCATCACGAATAACGGGTTGATCCAGACGACGGGCGATGGCGCTCTCGCCATAGTGACCGGCGAAGGGAGCACCGTTGTCAACACTGGTACGATCGTATCGGACAACGCGTCGTTCAACGGCACGGTCGTGACCGGCGACAACAGCACGATCGACAATTCCGGCTCGATCACCGTCAACGGCGATTCTCAAGCGGCGGTGCTGACCAATTCGGGGTCGACCCTGAACAACGATGGTGCAATCGTGGCCGCAGGCAGCGACAACACTTTCGCGGTGCTCGGCAATGCTGGCGGCAGCGGTAGCGATATAACCATAAACAACGGCTCCTCAGGCACAATTTCCGCGGCCGGCGGAACTACCATCAGTAGCGCGATCTTCCTTGGTGGGACCGGCAATGTCGTCAACAATGACGGGGTCATCGATTCCACGGGTGACAGCACGCCAGCGATCACGATCGGGGCCGACGGCGCGATCAACAATACCGGTCTGATCGAGGCGACCGGCGCGGATTCGGACGCAATCGTTGCGAACGGCGCGATCGATCTCACCAATGACGGTGACATTGTCTCGGCCGACGCATCGGCGCTATCCGCAACGGGCATCGCCGGAGTATCGGTCGTGAACACTGGCACGATGAGCGGCCGGATCATCACGATTGTCGCGGGCGACGACCTGACCATCGACAATAGCGGCGTCATCGAGGCGACCGATACTGTCGCGATCTTCACGACTTCCGGACTGTCACTGGTCAACACCGGCGACATAACTTCCGATCGTCGCGCGATCCGCGCCACCGATGGCGCAACGATCGAGAATCGCGGTGGCAACATCATAGCTGGCACCAGCGAAGCGATCATCCTTGGCGGCGCCGGTACGGTCTTCAATGGTGCAGGAGGCCTCATCAGCGGCACCACGGCCCTGGACTTTACCTTCAGCGGCGAACTGCAGCAGGTCTTCAATGCAGGGACCATCGAAGGGACCGGCGGCACTGCGGCGCTGCTTGGCGGCGGAAATGACGCTGTCTGGGCCATAGACGGCGGCGATGCGATCGGCACTGTCGATGGCGGTGCGGGTGCCGACTCGCTCATCGTCATTGTGTCCAGCGATCAGGACACCACGTTCGACCTCTCGCTTTTCGGTACCCAGTATACCAACTTCGAGCGACTGGCTGCCGGTACGCAGAACTTTAATCAGTTCGATCAATCGGCCACTGCCGGGACCGGTACCCTTACGCTTGTCGGGCAGGCCGATACGGACCTTATCGTGCGCAATCGAGTAACCCTCGACGGCACGCTCGGAGGTACCGCTCGCCTGATCGCGATCAATAATCCGATGGGAGACCTCGCAAATCCGCTGAACTTCGTCGTTGGTGCGAACGGGCTTATCGATACGACCGGCGTGGTAGCGATCGAAACCTTCACTTCGGGCTACACGATCGATGTCGTGGGAACGGTTCAGTCCGATGCTTCGGATGCCATTTCCTCCAGCAATGGTGTGACGATCAACAACTCGGGGACCATTATCTCGACGTCCTCGGGCACGGGTCTCGACGCCGGCGTTCTCTTCACTGGCGGTACCGAAGCCAGCACCGTAACCAACGAGGCCGGCGGCGTGATCGAAGGCGACATCGCAGTATTCGCCGATATCACCGACACGGGCGATCAGCTGGTCGCCAACTTCGGCACCATCACTGGCCGAATTGGCGAGGCGGTTGTGCTCAACAACGGCGACGACGAGTACCAGCACTGGACCGGTGCCTTCACCGACGGCAATGTTCGCTTTGGTGCGGGCGACGATGTCTTCGTGCTCGAAGGTTCGCTTTCTACCATTAACGGCGTGGTCGCCGGTCAGGCAGGCAACGACACCGCGATCCTTGGCGGTATTCTCGATGCCGACAACCTCGTTCAGTTCGAGGCCAACGAGCTTGGAACGCTGTTCGACCTCAGGGTTTCGGGCGACCGCACGCTGACTGGCGAGACGACTTTTGTCGGCAATACCATCTTCGCGCTGGGCGTCGACACTCTCACCATCGATGGCAATGCGACGGCGGCGAGCGGATCGACCATCACGATCCTCACTCCGCTCGATGAGGCGCTTCTCGGCCAGACCGTAACCGTGTTTACAGAGACGGGGACTTTCACCGACAACGGTGTGACCATCGACATCATCGATGACGATCTGCTGCTCGATTACACACCGGTGCTTGGTTCACTGTCCGTCACCGTCAACGCGGTGAACCCGCTGGTCGGGTCGACCGATCCGAACCTCGCGCGCGTGGGTGCCGCCGTCCAGAATGCGGTCACATCCGGCACGCTGAGCTCGGCAAACCTCGATGCGCTCAACGCGCTTTCGCTCGATCAGTACCAGGCAGCGCTGCTCGACTCGCTGCCTTCGATCAGCGAGGGTCCGGGCCGCGAAATCTTCGAAACCTCCAGCGTGGCAAGCGACGCTCTCGAACGGCACCTCGCGGGCGAAGGCTCGGGCATCTGGGGCCAGTTCGTGGTGCGCGGAGCGGACCAGGATGCGCTGTCGCTCTCCTCGCCGGGTTACGAAGCCGATGAGCTCGTGTTCACGGTCGGAGGCGACTTCGCGGTGGGCGAGAACGCCAAGGTCGGTCTGCTCGCAAGCTACTCCGACATCGACATCGATGAGAAGCAGGCCAATTCGAGCGGCGAGAACCTCGAAGTCGAAAGCATCAAGCTCGGCGGGTATGTGGCTATCTCCCTGCTCGAGCGCGGCTTCTTCAATGCCGAGGTGGCTTACCTCACCGGCAACGTCGAAACTTCGCGGACGGGCTTGCTCGGTACGATCACTTCGGGCTTCGATTTCGACGGGATCACCGGCCGCGCGACGCTCGGTTACGATCTCCTGCCAGACGAGAATGTCTGGCTGACCCCGAGCATCGGGGTGAATGCCGCACGCCTCAATTTCGACGACGTAACCGAAGCAGGCGGTTTCGGCTTCACCATCGAACGTGGAGATGCCGAATTCATCGAACTGCGCGGCGGCGTTGAACTCGGTGGCCAGATCTCCGAGATGGTCGATGGCTTCATCAAGGGAACGGTAATCTACGACACGGTTGATACACCGCGTAGCTTCCGTCTCAGCTCCTCGCAGCTGAACACGTTCCAGTTGAACCTGCCGATGCGCGAGCAGAACCGGTTCGAACTCGCTGCCGGTCTGAATGTCGATGTTTCCGAGAACTTCGCCATCGGCGTTGGATACCTCGGCGACTTTAACGACGGCTACAACGTCCATGCAGGCCGCGCGACCCTGTCCATCGGCTTCTGAGCTTCGAGCCAATCCTAAAGTAAGGGCCGGCCACCTTAGCGGTGACCGGCCCTTTTCTTTGTGCTGGCGGGCTTGGTCAGCCTCGCGCCTTCATGATCGATTTGTTGCGCGCATCGACGAGCCGGAACGCTTTGAAAACGGGGAAGTGTTCATCGACGCGGCCTTCGTGGCCGAGCAGCCAAAGCTGCTGGTAGAACCAGTAGATGCCCGCAAAGCCGTTGATCGCCTTCATCATTTGCAGGCGCTTCAGAAAGCCAAGCCAGTCGGGGATGAGGTCGAGACCGTCTTCGTAGCGAGGGAGCGCTTCACGCCCTTCGAGCAGTTGCCGCGGTGCATCGGGCAGCACGCAGAGCGGCCTTCCCAGCCCGATGACGTCTGCCGCACCGATGTCGAGCGCCTGCTGGATTGCCGCGCGGGTGCGAAAGCCGCCTGTCACCATCAGCGGCACGCCCACTTCATCCTGCATGGCCTTGGCAAAATCGACGAAGTATGCTTCGCGAGCAGCGGTGGAGGGGGCGACGTTCTGCTTCTCCTCTGCCTCCATGCCCTCAACGCCCATGAGCTTTGGCTGTTCGTAGGTCCCGCCCGAGATTTCGATGAGGTCGACCGATGCCTCTTCGAGCCATTCGACCACCTGCAAGCTGTCTTCGAATGCGAAGCCGCCTTTCTGGAAGTCCGCGCTGTTGAGCTTAACCGAGATCGGGAATTGTGGGCCGACTGCCTCGCGTACCGCGCGCACGATTTCGAGCAGGAAGCGGGCGCGATTTTCGAGGCTTCCGCCATATTCATCATCCCGCCGGTTCACGCGCGGTGAGAGGAATTGCGAAACGAGGTAGCCATGCGCTGCGTGAACCTGCACTCCGGTAAAGCCTGCATCCATGCACGCCTTCGACGCGACTGCCCACCTGCGGACGAGGTCGGCGATTTCGTCTTTGGTCAACGGTGTCGGCTTGCCGAATTGCCCGCCGGGCAGGGAGAGCGCGACGTCCGATGAGGATTTCGGATGGGGATTGACCAGCTTCTGCGTCTGGCGCCCGCCATGGCTGATCTGCGCCCACAGGTGATTGCCACCGCGCGTGCCCGCCTCGGCCCAGCTTTTCAGCCGGGCGGCCATGTCTGCATCGGGTTCACGGTCAATAACGACATTGCCCGGGCGTTCGAGGTGATCCTTGTCGACGATGATATTGCCGGTCAGCAGCAGTCCCGCTCCGCCATCGGACCAGATGCCGTAAAGCCGCTCCAGTTCGGGGGTCGGCCTGCCATCCGGTGTCGCCATTCCCTCGGTCATCGCTGCTTTGGCGATGCGATTGGGCAATGTCGCGCCGCACGGCAGAGTAAGTGGGTCACCGAGCATGGATAAGCCTCCAATAAGTCGCTATTTGAAACCTTTCTAGGTTCGCGGCGCCAAACATTCAAGCTGCGCGCTTTGGCACTTCAGCCGCGCTTCAGCGTTGGGCGTGTAGGGGGGCTTTCCTGGAGACCCGCGTGATCTATATCGTGCTCAACCTGGTGCCTATCCTCGCGGCGACCGCTGCGGGCCTTCTCATCGGCATCATATGGCTGCGGCTTTCGCCGACACTTCTGCCGGGCGTGCAGACCCTGATCCTTGCGGGGATCGCCGAGTTCTGGCTCGCGTCGATACTGGCAGGCGCGCTGATCCTAGCGCCGCCGGAAGCTGGCGTCTGGGCGATGGCGCTGGGGAGCGCATTCGTGATCTGGATCGGTTTCGTGCTGCCGGTGTTGGCAGTCACATTTCACGTTTACAGGATGGCCAGATCATCGATGATCTCGGCGGCTGCTCACTGGCTGGTCGTGATGCTCGCTCAGGCTGGCATCATGCAAGCGATCGGGCTGGTCGCACCGCCGGGAGCGTAGAGGGTCAAGGCGATCAAGAATCCGCGTTGCCGCACAGGCCGATTTCGGACCGCAAGGCCGACCATCCGCCCGCATAGACGATGCGCTGCAATTGCAGCGATGGTGCCGGCTGCAGGAGTCGAACCCGCGACCTGATGATTACAAATCAACTGCTCTACCAACTGAGCTAAGCCGGCCCAATTCGTTTGGGAAGCGGTGCCCTAGGGCAAAGCCTCTTCGCTCTCAAGTGCCGAATTGGCCCTATAAGGGTTTCATCATGAGGAAGATTCGATTCTTGGCCGGTCTCTCTTGGCATTTGGTCGATCACTGCCAATGAGCACTTGCGCGTAGTCTATTCGCACGACAAAATTGCGCGCATCGAAGGGACGGGTAATGGACGACGATCTTCACAAGCAAATGGTGTTCGAGGCGAACCGCAAGTCGGTCGGTATCACCTATTTGCTGTGGTTTTTCCTCGGCTTCTTCGGTGCGCACCGGTTCTATGCCGGCTCGACAAAGACGGGCGTTGCCCAGCTCCTGCTCGCTCTTTCGATCGTAGGTTGGCTGGTCCTGATCCCTTGGTTACTGGTCGATCTTGTTCTCATCCCCGGCATGGTGCGCGAAGAGAATATGAAGACGATCAATACACTGACCTACGGCGACCCTGATGGTGCGCAGCCTGCGCGTCCACGTGTCCAGACCGAAGCCGATCGCAAGCGAGAGGCGATGCTCGAGGATTTGCGTGCCACGGGTTACAAGAAGCAGCACCGCGACAATTCCCACCTCTACCGCTGAGCGCTCTCAAAGCGCGCCGAAGGTCCAGCCCTCGGTATAGGCAATTTCGGCGGTGAGGGATCGCGGCTCCCATCTGCGTTTTTCGGATGCGACCTTGCGCAACCAGGCGGCTGTCAGCAGTGCGTCGGAGGAATGATCGTCGACTTCCCCGTAGCGATCGACAGGCGGGCAGCCGAGCACTTCGAGCGCGGCATTGAGATCGGCATAGGTGAGAAGCTTGGTGCGAGCCCCGAGCGCGGCGGTCTCTTTCGAGGCGAGACCGGTGTAGATCTCGACCAGCATTGATCCGCCCTTCCTGATGCGCCGATCGGGGATGGGATCGACCGGCCAGACAGGCAAATGCCCGCGCAGCATGTGGAGCATGCGCATCCCCGTGAGCGAGGATTTGCCGACCTGCGCGGCGCCGACGAGGTTGAAGTTCGAAACCGGACGGCATTTCTGCGCGCGCTGTGCCACCTCCGCCTCGCGAAACCGCCCTTCGCGAGTTGCCGCACCGGGCAACAGGAAGCGGTCGCCCATATGGTCCTTGCCATGCCGGAAATAGCGGGAGGCCTCGGGATGATCGACGAAACTGTTAGCGCCGAGGTGTTCGTCTTCCGAGCAGATCTCGTCGATCAGCGCCCAGAGCCGTTTGGCGCTCTTGGGGCTCCGGTCCCAGCCCGGGAAGAATGCACCAGCGTCGTTGAAAGGGAGGCTTATGCCGATATCGATGCCAACGAGTGAGTTGGCGGGAAGTTCATCGCGCAGGATTTCGAATACGTCGTTGCGCGAAAACCCGCCTTTGGGCGGCTCGACCAGAACCGGTCCGACATTCTCGCGTTCGGCAATGGCGATAGCGATGCCCTTATGCCTCTCGCCCTTAGCGCCCGACCAATCGATCGCGACGAAGTGGTCCCATTCACGCATTGGAGTTACGCTGCGCCCTGAGGTTGTTCCAATAGGTGATCCGCTCGCGCACCTTGCGCTCGAAACCGCGTTCTACCGGTTCGTAGAAGGTTTGCGGCTCCATCTCTTCAGGCCAGTAATCGTCTCCCGAAAAGCCCTCGTCCGCATCGTGATCGTAGGAATAGCCTTCGCCGTAGCCGATCTCCTTCATCAGCTTGGTCGGCGCGTTTAGGATGTTTGCGGGCGGCATCAGGCTGCCGGTTTCCTTCGCGCTGCGGAATGCGGCCTTTTGCGCAGCATAGGCTGCATTCGATTTGGGCGCGGTGGCGCAATAGAGACAGGCCTGGACGATGGCGAGCTCGCCTTCGGGACTGCCGAGAAATTCATAGGCATCCTTCGCCGCAAGGCACTGGGTGAGAGCCTGCGGATCGGCCAGCCCGATATCTTCCGAGGCAAAGCGGACAAGGCGGCGTAGAACGTAAAGCGGCTCCTCCCCGGCGGTGAGCATCCGCGCAAGGTAATAGAGCGCGGCCTGCGGATCGGATCCGCGCAAGGATTTGTGGAGCGCACTGATGAGGTTGTAATGCCCGTCGCGATCCTTGTCGTAGACCGCGACGCGGCGTTGCAGGAATGCGCCGAGCTCTGCCGGTCCCAGCGGCTCGGGAATGTGCGCGTTATAGAGCGTTTCGGCCTGTCCGAGCAGGAAGCGCCCGTCGCCATCCGCGCTCGCGATCAATGCGGCGCGCGCTTGTGCGGTCAGGGGGAGCGGTCCTTCAAGTTCCTCCGCGCGCACAAGCAACGCTTCGAGCGCGGCGTGATCGAGCCGCTCAAGGATCAGCACCTGCGCGCGGCTGAGGAGCGCTGCGTTGAGCGCGAAGCTGGGATTTTCGGTGGTTGCGCCCACCAAGGTCACCGTGCCGCGTTCGACAAAGGGGAGGAATCCGTCCTGCTGCGCGCGATTGAACCGGTGGATCTCGTCCACGAACAGGAGCGTGCGCTGGCCCGCCTCGGCCATCTTGTCGGCTTCGGCGAAAGCCTTCTTGAGGTCGGCAACGCCCGAGAACACCGCGCTGATCGAAACGAATCGCATGCCGACCTCGTCGGCGAGCAGGCGCGCGATGCTGGTCTTGCCGGTGCCGGGCGGTCCCCACAGGATCATGCTTGAAAGCTTGCCCGCCGCGACCATTCGCCCGATCGCACCTTCAGGGCCGGTTAGGTGGTCCTGCCCGATGACTTCGGCGAGGGCACGTGGCCGCAGACGGTCGGCAAGCGGCGCGTCATCGCGGGGCGAGTCCTTTCGCGCGGGCGGGGGATCGTCTGCAAACAGGTCGGCCATTCGTGGATCGAGATAGGCCGCTCGTCGGAAAAAGCCATGCTGCACTTGAAAAGATAGCTCCAAGATATATCTTAAGTACCATACGAACTATCTGGAGAGTAACGATGACATGGAGCAGGTATGGTCGCGGCGGCTGGAACAATCTCGGCCCGATGATCGCCATGATGGCGGCCTCTGCCGCGAGCGAGTGGGAAGATAATGAACGCCGCTCACGCCGCAATCGCAGCTGGCACGACGGTCAGAAGCGCCGCAAGCGACGTGGACGTATGTTCGGCAGCGGCGAACTGCGACTTGCGCTGCTTGCTCTCATCGAGAAGGAGCCGCGCCACGGCTACGAACTCATACGCGCGATCGAGGACATGACCGGCGGTGCCTATGCGCCGAGCCCCGGGGCGGTCTATCCGACGCTGCAAATGCTAGAGGAAGAAGGCCAGATCAAACCGGCCAAGGCGAAAGCGAAGGACGAAGACGGCGAGACGAGCGGCAAGAAGCCTTTCAAGGCCACCAAGTCCGGCAAGGCCGAACTCGAAGAGCGCGCCGACGAGGTCGAGGAACTGATGGGTCGTCTAGGCGAACATGGCGAACGCGCCGAGCGGGTGAAAGAAAAGTCGCCCGATCTCTTTCGCGCCATGGGCAACCTTGCGAACGTGCTGAAAAACCGCGCGAAAGCGGGTAAGCTCGACCAGAACACGATCAACGAAATCGTCGACATCATCGATGAGGTCGCAAAGCGGATCGAACGGCTCTAGGGTTTGCAGGCCTCCGCAGGTGGCAAGGCACTCAACGAACGCTATCCGTGGCTGATCGTTAACGGGTTTGCCGAAGCGCGTCTGTGCGCGTAATTCTCCCAATGACCGGGTCGCATCGGTTTGGGGGAGGAAAACAATGAATGATCTGTCGCGCACGAAAGCGCCGTGGCACCTTTGGGTCGTCGGCGTTGTCACGCTGCTGTGGAATGCCATCGGCGGGTGGAGTTACACCTCTACCCAAACCGGAAATCTCGAAGGACTGGGAATGTCGGATGAGGCGATTGCCTATGTCTCGAACTTCCCGGCCTGGGCTGACGCTTTGTGGGCGCTCGGCGTATGGGGAGCCGTGCTCGGCTCGGTTCTGCTTTTGCTGCGCTCGCGCTTTGCGGTCCACGCCATCGCGGTTTCGATCGTCGGCCTTGTCGGGACGACGCTCTACCAGCGGGTCCTTTCCGAGCTTCCGGCAGACATGCAGGGCCTCGTGCTCCCGATCACGATCTGGGCAACGACCCTGTTCATGATGTGGTACGCACTGCGGATGAAATCCGAGGGAGTGCTGAAGTAAGCCTCAGGCGGAGGCGGCTTCGGCGGCTTCCGCCTCCTGCAAGGCGCGGCGGTGTTCGATCAGCCGGATATATGTATCGGCGACGACCTGGTTGATCGCTTCCCACGAATATTCGCGGCTGCGCGCTTCTCCTGCCGCGCCGTGCGACATGCGCAGAGCAGGATCGGTGCAATAGGGCGCGATAGCCTCGGCGAAGCGTTCGGCGTTTTCGTGCTTGTCCTTGCTCGGCGGGACGAGCCTGCCGGTGACCCCGTCATCCACAAGGCTCGCGGCACCGGTCGCTCCGGCCGCCACAACGGGAAGCCCGCAAGCCATCGCTTCGAGCGTCACGTTGCCAAACGTCTCGGTGATAGAGGGGTTGAAGAAGATGTCCCCGCTGGCAAGTGCCCGGCCGAGATCCGCGCCGGTCTTGAAGCCTGCGAAAATCCCTCCCGGAAGATTGTCCTGAAACCAGCCGCGCGCAGGGCCGTCTCCAATCACCAGCACCTTGTGCGGAACCTGACGCTTCCTGAGCTGGACAATTGTTTCTGCGAACACGTCCAATCCCTTTTCCATCACGAGCCTGCCGAGGAAGACCACCGCAACATCGTCATCTTCCAGCCCTAGCGAGCGCCGCCATTCCGGATCGCGCTTTTCCGACGAGAAGATCGTGCGATCGACCCCGCGGCTCCACAGCGTGATGTCGTCGTGAAACTCCATCTCCAGCAGCTCTTCGATCATGCTGTCCGACGGCGCTACGAGCGCATCGCAGCGATTGTAGAACCGCTTCAGGAGCTTCACGACCAGCGGCTCCATAAAGGCGAGGTTGTAATAGCGCGGATAGGTTTCGAACCGCGTGTGAACCGAGGCGAGCACGGGGATGTCGTGATCCTGTGCCCAACGCAGGGCGGCATGGCTGGCCGGATCGGGAGAGGACAGGTGCACGATATTCGGCTGGAACCTCTCGAGGTCGCGCTTAACCTTCCGGCCCAGACCGATCGCGAGGCGGTATTCGCCGCGACCGAACGGGACGCCAACGGAAGGCACGCTGATCATGTCACCCGTCGGCTCGAAAGCAGGCTTTTCGACCGTGGGCGAGTAAACGCGAACGGCTGCGCCCATGCCGAGCAGCGAACCGACAAGACGGTTCAACGCCTGGTTCGCGCCGTCACGCGTGTAGTTGTAGTTGCCGCTGAATAGCGCGATGCGAAGATCGGATGTTTCCATATCGCCGGCACGTTTAGGCGAGTGAAGCGTTCTTGGCGAGAGTGTGTTCCGTTGCAGTTTCATCGTTGCACGAGAGCAATCCACCGAAGCCGCGCGATTTCAGATTGACTCTTTGACGCGCAACTTTAGTGCGGCCCGTGGGCCACGCGGTCCCAACGCCGCGCGAGCTCTCTGCAAGGAGAGAATACATGACTGAATATGCACGCGGGCTCTTGCACGAGCCACCGCTCAAGCCTGAGCGTCCTCAATTTTCCTCCGGTCCCACGGTGAAATTCCCGGGCTGGTCCCTCAACAAGCTGAAGACCGAATCGCTCGGTCGTTCGCACCGCTCGGCGGTTGGCAAGTCGCGCCTCAAATACGCAATCGATTTGTCGAGAGAGCTGCTTGGCATTCCCGAGGATTATCTCGTCGGCATCATGCCGGCGTCCGACACAGGCGCGCTCGAATGCGCGATGTGGACGATGCTCGATCCCGCGCGCCCGGCAACGGTGGCAGCTTGGGAAAGCTTCGGCAATGTCTGGATCCAGGACGCGGTGAAGCAGCTCAAGCTGCCCAACCTTCAGACGCTGAGCGCCGATTACGGCGAGATTCCAGACCTTGCGACGATCCCGCAGCGCAACGATGTCGTCTTCACCTGGAACGGCACCACCAGCGGCGCGATGATCCCGAATACCGACTGGCTCGAGCCGGGCCGTGAGGGCGTGACGATCAACGATGCAACCAGCGCGATCTTTGCGCAGGAGATGGATTGGCCCAAGCTCGATGCCACGACCTATTCGTGGCAGAAGGTGATGGGGTCGGAAGCGCAGCATGGAATGCTGATCCTTTCCCCCAAGGCGGTCGAGCGGATCGAAAACTACGACCCCGCATGGCCGCTGCCCAAGCTCTTCCGCCTCAAGAAAGGCGACAAGATCAATCGGGGTATCTTCGAGGGCGCAACGATCAACACCCCCTCGCTGCTCGCGACCGAGGACTACATCGCCGCGCTCGAGTGGGCCCAGTCGATCGGGGGCAGGCAGGCGCTCTTTGAGCGGGCCGACAGAAACGCAAAACTGGTGAAAGACTGGATCGAGGCGAAGCCGTGGCTGCGCAACATGGTTTCCGATCCGGCGAAACGCACCAATACCGGCGTGTGCATGGTCTTTCAGGGAGACTGGTACGAGAGCCTGTCGCCGGACGATCAGGCCGCTGTGCCGAAAAAGATCGTCAAGCTGCTCGAAGAGCGCAATGCCGGTTACGACTTCAACGGCTATCGCGACGCACCGCCCTCCTTGCGCATCTGGTGCGGCGGCACGGTCGAAGCAGAGGATATCGAACGCCTCTTGCCATGGATCGAATGGGCATACGAAACGGTCAAGGACAACACGTAGGCCGTCGTCCAATTTTGCGTCACCCCGGCCGCCGAGCCGGGGTCCCGCTTCTTTCCCTATCCCAACCCGCAAAGAGAAGCGGGATCCCGGATCAGGTCCGGGATGACGAGTTCAAGGAATATCCTCATGAGCAAACCCAAAGTCCTTATTTCGGACAAGATGGACCCCAACGCCGCGCGTATTTTCGAAGAGCGCGGCTGCGACGTCGATGTGATCACCGGCGAGACGCCCGAAGAGCTGAAGGCGCGTATCGGTGAATATCACGGCCTCGCCATCCGGTCTTCGACCAAGGTCACGCCCGAAATCCTCGATGCGGCGACCAATCTCAAGGTCATCGGCCGCGCCGGCATCGGCGTCGACAACGTCGATATCCCCTATGCAAGCGGCAAGGGCGTGGTGGTGATGAATACGCCATTCGGCAACTCGATCACCACCGCCGAACATGCGATCGCGATGATCATGGCGCTCGCCCGCCAGATACCCGATGCCAATACGCGCACCAAGGCGGGCGAATGGCCCAAGAAGGATTTCATGGGCGTCGAGGTGACGGGCAAGACACTGGGTCTGATAGGCGCGGGCAATATCGGCTCGATCGTCGCGAGCCGTGCACAGGGGCTCAAGATGAAGGTCATCGCTTACGATCCCTTCCTGACCGAGGAACGTGCGATTGAACTCGGCGTCGAGAAAGTCGATCTCGACAATCTGCTGAACCGAGCGGATTTCGTGTCGCTCCACACTCCGCTGACCGATCAAACCCGCAATATCCTGAGCCGAGAGCGGCTCGAGAACGCAAAGCCCGGTATTCGCATCGTCAATTGCGCGCGCGGCGGGCTGATCGATGAGGCGGCGCTAAAGGACTGCCTCGAAAGCGGTCAGGTCGCAGCTGCCGCGCTCGACGTCTTCGCGGAGGAACCTGCGAAGGAAAACCCGCTCTTCGACGCGCCCAATTTCATCTGCACGCCGCATCTGGGTGCCTCGACCACCGAAGCGCAGGTCAATGTCGCGCTGCAGGTGGCCGAGCAGATGAGCGATTACCTCGTCAATGGCGGCGTCACCAATGCGCTCAACATGCCTTCGCTTTCCGCCGAGGAAGCGCCCAAGCTGCGCCCTTACATGGCACTTGCCGAAAAGCTCGGCTCGCTCGTCGGGCAGCTGGCGCACGGCAACCTCACCAAGATCAGCATCGAACGCGAGGGCGCGGCAGCGCAGCTCAACGGCAAACCGATTACCGGCGCGGTGCTGGCAGGCTTCATGCGCCGCTATTCCGACACGGTGAACATGGTCAACGCGCCCTATCTCGCGAAGGAGCGCGGGCTCGACGTGAGCGAAATCCGCCATGAACGCGAGGGCGCGTTCAACACTCTCATCCGCGTGACGGTTGAAACCGATGCCGGGCCGCGATCGGTTGCGGGTACGCTGTTCGGCAGCGAAAAGCCGCGGCTGGTCGAGATTTTCGGTATTGGGATTGAGGCCGATCTCGACGGGCACATGCTCTACATCGTCAACGACGACAAGCCGGGCTTTATCGGCCGCATCGGGACGCTGCTAGGCAGCCACGGGATCAATATCGGCACTTTCAACCTCGGTCGCCGCGATGCGGGCGGGGAAGCGGTGTTGCTCCTGAGCCTCGATGAAGCGCCGGGCGCAGAAGTGATCGCCGAGGCCGAAAAGGTCGAGGGCGTGAAGATGGTGAAGTCGCTCGTCTTTTGATCGAATGGCGGCCTCGGGGCTTGACCCGGGGCCGCTATCCTCACAGGCGCTTGACGCGAAATGACCGACAACACCGATCTCCTGCCTGAAGGTCTCGAAGACCGACTGCCTGCGTCTGCCGCTCGGATCACGACCACGATGCGTGCGTGCCTCGATGTGCTGGGTAGCCACGGATACGATCGGGTGCGCCCGCCGCTGCTCGAATTCGAAGGCTCGCTCGCGCGTCGGATGGAGGGGCTGAAGACGCGCTCGATGTTCCGCTTCGTCGATCCCTCGAGCCTGCGCACGCTGGCACTGAGAAGCGATATCACGCCGCAGATCGGCCGAATCGCCTCGACCAGTATGGCGGATGCGCCGCGCCCGCTGCGCCTCGCCTATTGCGGCGACACCGCGCTGATCCGCGCAAGCCAGCTCGATCCTGCGCGCGAGCGATTGCAGCTTGGAGCCGAGCTGATCGGTGCGGACACGGCTGCAGCGGCTGGCGAAATCGTCGCCCTCTCGGTTCGCGCGCTGCAGGTGGCAGGCTTGACCGGCATCTCGGTCGATTTCACGCTGCCCGACCTCGTCGATACGCTTGCTGAAAAGGCCCTGCCGCTCGAACCGGATCAGGTCGAGGCGGTTCGCCGCGAACTCGACACCAAGGATGCAGGCGGCTTGAAAGCTGCAGGCGGCGAAGCCTATTTACAGCTACTCTACGCTACCGGACCGTTCGAAGAAGCGATGGCGAACATGCGCGATATCGACGCGGGCGGGGCCTTGAAGAGTCGTCTGGATGCCCTCGAGGTGATCGCCGCGCGGATCGGCGACTCCGCGCGCATCACTCTCGATCCGTCCGAACGGCACGGATTCGAATATCAGAGCTGGTTCGGATTCACGCTTTATGCAAACGACGTACGGGGCGCTGCAGGGCGGGGCGGAACATACCGCATCGGCGGCTCGGATGAGGCGGCGACCGGTTTTTCGCTCTATGTCGATGCTATCGCTGAGGCCGCACAGGGGGCGGAGAGCCCGCGGACTGTCTACCTTCCGCTCGGCTTTTCAGAAAGCAAGGCAAGGCGTCTCCGGTCCGAGGGCTGGCGTACAATCGAGCAGCTTTCGCCTGACGAGGATCCGGCGGCACTTGGCTGCACCCATGTGCTTGCCGATGGTGAGGCGAGGCCGCTCTAGCCGAAGACGCGCGCTAGGAACGCGTCGATAGCCGCAGTCTGCTCGGCCCCCGCTTCCATTCCGATTTCGCGGTTCATCCGGCCATGATCGGTGCCGGAAATCGAAACGGCTTCGGCTTGAGCTCCTGCGGATACCAGTCGTTCGACGAGCAGCTCCGACTGGTAATTCGATCGCGCGCGCTCGGCGACGTAGAGCGCCAGCCAGTTGGGAGCGTCCGGCCCGCCGACATGCGTGACGGGCGAGAGCGCTGCATGACGCGCGACGTCGTCTCCGAAAACGTTCTGGTACAGCCCCGCCGCGCGCGGCTCGGCATTCGCCATGCTGCTCGTGATCTCGTAGCCCGCGCCATCGAGCAAGATCACACCTCGGATCGCGCCGAAGGCGTCGCCAGCGAACTTGGGGTCGGTAGAAACGAGCGCGGCAAGGTGAGCGCCCGCACTATGGCCCATCAAGACGATGCGGTCAGGGTCGAAGCCAATCGACGAAGCCTGACCGCGTAATGCCTGGATTGCAGCACCAATATCCGCTGCCTGATCTTCCACCGGAGCATCCGGCATCAGCCGGTATCCGGTGGAGGCGAAGTAGTAGTTGCTGGCAGTGAAGTGGGCGGGCTTCGACTGGACGAGTTTGTGATTGCCGAAGGACCAGCCGCCGCCGTGGATGTGAAGCACCAGCGGCAGGGGATCGACCGCTCCTGCAGGTTCGTACACGTCGACCTGCTGACGACGGTGATTGCCGTAGAGCACGGTCCGGTCGGGACTGACCACTGCTTGCGGGACCGCTCCGCCCTTTTCGCTCCGTTCGCCGCGCTGGCCGCCGCGCTGCTCGATGCGCTGCCGGACTTCGCTGGCGCACCTGTCCGAAAGCTGCGCGTATTTTTCTTGCAGGCAGGCACGGATTTTCGAGCGGTCGCGCCCGCATAGCTCGACGATTTCGCGCACGCATTCGCGTGACGGACGGTCGCGTTGCTGGGCCAGGATAGGGGTTCCAATCAGCGCCGCTCCCAGGCCGATGGCGACCAGTTTGGACAGCCGTTTCAAACGATTTCTCCTCGTCATGCCCCCGTAGAACGCTGGTCTCGCGCGAACCCTTCGTTCGGCAAAGCAAATCCTTGTCGCAAATTGTAATTCTGCGCCTTGCCCTCCCACGCCCGAGCGCCTAGGCCCCGCGCGGGTTTTCTCCGGCATAGAAAGCGTAATTGATGGCCAACGTTACGGTGATCGGCGCCCAGTGGGGCGATGAGGGCAAGGGCAAGATCGTCGATTGGCTGGCAAGCCGCGCCGATGCGGTCGTGCGCTTTCAGGGCGGGCACAATGCCGGCCATACGCTCGTTATCGACGGGACGACCTACAAGCTCTCGCTGCTCCCTTCGGGCATCGTGTCGGGCACGCTGTCGATGATCGGCAATGGCGTGGTGCTCGATCCGTGGGCGCTGCGCGACGAGGTGGAGAAGCTCGAAAGCCAGGGCGTGCGCGTCAATGACGACAATCTCGCGATTGCCGACAATTGCCCGCTCATCCTGCCGATGCACCGCGATCTCGATGCCCTTCGCGAAACCGCGGCGGGCAAGGGCAAGATCGGCACGACCGGGCGCGGGATCGGCCCTGCCTACGAGGACAAGGTCGGGCGTCGCGCGATCCGGGTGTGCGATCTTGCGCATCTCGACGATCTCGAGGCGCAGCTCGATCGGCTTTGCGCGCATCACGATGCCCTGCGCGCCGGTTTCGATCAGCCCCCGGTGGACCGCGAGGCGCTGCTCGCCGAGTTGCGCGATGTCGCGCCATTCGTGCTGCGGTTCGCGCAGCCGGTGTGGAAGCGGTTGAAAAAGGTGCGCAAGGCAGGCGCGAAGATCCTGTTTGAAGGCGCACAGGGCGTCCTCCTTGATGTCGATCACGGCACCTATCCCTTCGTTACCAGCTCGAACACGGTGAGCGGCACGGCGGCTGCAGGCAGCGGGCTCGGCCCCAATTCGACCGGCTTCGTGCTCGGCATCGTCAAGGCCTACACCACCCGCGTCGGCTCCGGCCCGTTCCCGACCGAACTCGATGACGAGATCGGACAGGGGATCGGCGAGCGCGGCCACGAATTCGGCACGGTCACAGGCCGCCAGCGCCGGGTCGGCTGGTTCGATGCCGTGCTGGTGCGCCAGACCTGCGCGATCAGCGGCGTCACCGGCATCGCGCTCACCAAAATCGATGTGCTCGACGGACTCGAGACGGTGAAAATCTGCACCGGCTACCGCCTCAAGAACAACGTGATGGACTATTTGCCCAGCCACGCCGGCGACCAGGCGGCGGTCGAGCCGATCTACGAAGAGATGGAAGGCTGGAGCGAGAGCACCGCGGGCGCGCGCAGCTTCGCCGATCTGCCGGCCAACGCGATCAAATATATCCAGCGCGTGCAGGAACTGATCGAATGCCCGGTGGCACTGGTTTCGACCAGTCCCGAGCGCGACGATACCATCCTCATGCGCGATCCCTTCGTCGACTGACACCGCTTCGGGTCCCTTTGTGGGACCTTCGCAAAGCCCCGGAATTGTCTGCGCAGCGCGCTCGCGCTACCTTTGCATGCATGAAGCGCCTGGTCGCCCTTTTCCTGTTGCTGTTCGCGGCCGCTTGCGCGGCGCCGCCCAAGCAGGTTGCCGATGCACAGGATCGAGAAATTCAGCGCAGCGCCTCGCGTGCGATTTCCTCACCGGTGGTTCAGCCGCTCCCTCTCACCGCCGATTACCTGATCGTCGATAAATCGGAGCGTTTGCTTGTCGCCTACCGAGACGGCGATCCAATACGCGCCTATCGCGGCATCCGTTTTGGCGATGCGCCTCGCGGACATAAACGTTTCGAGGGCGACGAGCGCACGCCAGAGGGGGTCTACACGATCGACCGACGCAACCCTGAGAGCCGCTTTCACCTCTCGCTCGGCATTTCCTATCCGAATGCCCAGGACCGCGCCTATGCCGCGCAATACGGTCGCTCGCCCGGTGGCGACATCTTCATCCATGGCCAACCGACCGGCTATCGCGGACCGCCGCTGCCGGGCGACTGGACGGACGGCTGCATCGCGCTCTCCAATGCCGAGATCGAGGAGCTTTGGCGGATCGTGCCGAACGGCACGCCGATCGAAATCCGCCCCTAGGACTTGTCCTCTTCAAGCATCGCGATCTGCACCTGCAGGCGCTTTATCTCGCGCAGGACGGTCAGCATATTCATGCGGGCGAACATCCATTCCTTGAGAAAGCCCTGCATGACGAGCAAACCGATGCAGGTGAGGCCCCAGCCGAGGATCGCGTCGGTTCCATCGGCTGTGACAGCGCGGTAGAAACTGTAGGCAAGGCCAAGCCCGATCACGATGGCGATGACGAAGGCAAACCGCGCCCATCCGCCCAGCGGACCGTGCCAGCTATCGCCGATCTGCTGGAACATGCCGCGGTCGGTATCGAGGCTGGCGAGGAAGGCGTGATCGTCGCTTCCAAGCGCTTCAGCGATGCGTGCATCGGTCGGGTTGTTGGTGCTCATTGCAGCTCTCCTTGGGCAAAGTCGGGGTTGAGCGCCGCCTTCAGCTTGCGGCGGGCGTGGAACAGGCGGCTCTTGGCCGTGCCTGTCGGTATGGATTGGACGACGGCGATTTCGGCCAGGGTCAGCCCCTCGACGAAGTGCAGGTGCGCAGCCAGCCGCTGTTCGGGCGGAAGCGAGGCAAAGGCCTCGCCGATGGCGAGCGCTTCTTCCTGGCGGCTGACTTCGGCCTTTTCCGGCGCGGCGTCCGAATGGCTTTCGTAGTCTTTCCGCCGGATCGCCAGACGCAGGTGGTCCGCGCCCCGCCGGTGAAGGATCGCGAAGGCGAAGCTGCGAAATCGTGACGGGTCGCGCAGACCGGGAATCCCTTTCCAGATGCCGATCCAGCATTCCTGCGCGAGATCGCGGGCCAGCTCCGCATCGCCAGTGTAGCGATAGGCCGCGCGGACGAGCCGCTTGTCCCAGCGCGAATGCAACCGATCCAGCGCAGCACGTTCGCCCTGCTGGATCATCACGACGAGCAATTCGTCGAACAAGGCACCGGACAGGGGCGCGGCTGGGCGTGCGGTTTCGGTCATCGCAAAGGTAGTCTCAGCTTTCGCGCAAAAGGTTCAATCCTGCCCGGTATTCAACAGCGATTTGCACCATTTACTTGACCTGATCATGCTTTGTTCTACTCTCGTTCTCATCAATCAGGGAGGCGATTCGATGGCTCAGGCGGATTATTCGAACGGTGATTTCACTTATGAAGCTGCGCGCGATCCTGCGGGACTTCCCGCGAGGGTGGCGGTTTTTGCCGACCGCGATGGCGTCCGCTCCCAGATTGCCGAGGACTGCGTGGCTGCTGGTTTTCGCAGTCTGGATGGCGGCAATGTCGCTGACCTGCTCGAAGGGCCGATTACGATCCTCGGCGATGTTGTGATGGTCGATTGCCCGGTGGTCGATGCGAGGCGGCTGGCGGCGCTCGCGCGGCTTGATATGCGCGTCGCGCGCTCGGACGCTCATCTCATCGTTGCAACCTCGCTCGAAGCGCTGGACGATGTCTTTGCCGCCTTCGATCAATCGCAGCCGCAGATTCTCGTCGAACCCAGTCGCGCCGAACGCATGGTCGCGGTTGGCCGTGTGCTTGCAGTGCCGCGCCGGTCGCGGGTTGCGGAGATGGCCGAGGAAGACCGGCTCGCATTGCTGCGGTTGTCGCAGCAGGTGGATACGATCGCGCAAGAGCTCGACCGGATGTCGCTGCACAGCTCCGGTTCCGGACAGCAGCGGCTCAGCGATTTCAAGCAGGACTGGCGACCAGCGAGCGGACCCGCGGGGCGCGCTCCGGTTGGCGGCGCACAATCACACCCGCTCCCCGATCCGCAGCACGTTCGGCGCCTTATCGCGGCACGCCAGGCCCGCGCGAAGTTCTTCGAGGGAGAGCTTTTCGCTGATCCCGCTTGGGACATGCTGCTCGATCTCACGGCCGCCCACGCAGAGCATCAGCGCGTTTCGGTTACTTCCCTGTGCATTGCATCAGGAGTGCCTGCGACCACAGCGCTGCGCTGGATAAAACAGCTGGTGGAAAGCGGCGTGTTCGAACGGATTGCCGATCCTTCGGACAAGCGCCGTGCATTCATTGCCCTGAGCGCGAACTCTCTCGAGGCGATGAGCCGCTACTTCACCGAAGTGGAACAGCCGCTCGCGTACGCGGCCTAGAATTGCGTCCGGCGCAAGACCACGGTGAGGCGGTTCGTCTCGGCCATGGTTTCGGCCTTGAGGCACGATGCAACCTCTCCGTCTGCTCGCGCTTTGCGACAGGCTTCGATATCGCACGTCCAGCGTTCCGCATCGGCGCGGGCGCGTGCGAGAATGGCGGGCGGGATAGCGCCATCGACGCAGACAGCATCCGCCTCTCCCAGGAGGCGCGCCTGACGGATGGTGAGATCTTCGGGATCGTCACTGGTAAGCGCGAATTCTTCCACGCGCGCATTCGGTTCGATGTTCTCGTCTCTCACCCAGTCGCGAACCCGCTCATGCGAAGCCGGATCGAGCGGATCGAGCGTGCCGCCTTCTCTCATAGCAGTGTCGATCGCTCTTCGCCGGTCGCCGCCATCGGGGTAACGATCGCGCAATTCGGGCCTCGCATCGAACAAGGCGCGGGCGAGTTTCCCGAGGCTTTCGGGTAGTATCCGTTCGAGCCGCAATCGAACGTGCTTCGCCAGCCCGGCCGACGCGCCACCGGTTCCGATCGCGATCAGCAGCGGATTGCGATCGAGGATGCTCGGCGTTGTGAAATCGCACAGATCGGGCCGGTCGACCACATTCACCAGCATTCCCGCACAACGCAGGTTTATGGCTGCCGTTTCGCAGGCCTTGGGATCATCATATGCGACGAATGCAATCCGCACGCCTTCATCCACCGCGCGCTGCAAATCGTCGACCACGATCCCGCCCGCGCGCGTTACCAGTCTCCGCTTGGGCTCCGCCGCAGCCCCTTCGCCAAGAACGAGCACCTGTTGGCCCTTTATGCGATGGAACAGCGGAAGGCTTTCCAGTTCGCTCATGCGAGGAAGTCGGGCACGCGCTCCGCGTCCATGATTGCGCCCGCATCGATCCGGTCGGCGACAACCGCAAACTTGTCGCCATCGACCAGCACTTCGGCGACGAAGCCGCGCGAATTGTAGGACGATGCCATGGTCGCGCCATAGGCTCCGGCGGTGCGGAAAACGGCGAGATCGCCGCCTTCTAGCCGGTCGCATTCGCGTCCCATCGCAAAGGTGTCGCCCGTCTCGCAGATCGGACCGACAATGTTCGCGGTCATGCTTTCGCCCGATGGTTCGACGGCTTCGAAATGATGATACGCGCCATAGAGGGCAGGGCGGGCGAGGTCATTCATCGCCGCATCGACGATAACGAACGGATTGTTGAGCCCGCGCTTTACGCGCACCACGCGGGTCAACAGCACGCCGGCATTGCCGGCAATCACGCGCCCCGGTTCGAAGATCAGCGAAACGCCCCAATCCTTCGTCACCCGCGCGACCATTTCGCCATACTCTGCAGGCGATGGCAGAACATCGCCCTTGCGATAGGGCACGCCTAGCCCACCGCCGAGATCGACATGTGTGATCGTGTGCCCCGCACCGCGGAGCGACGTGACGAGCGCACCCAGTTTTTCGAACGCCCGCTCGAGCGGCGCCAGTTCGCCCAGCTGACTGCCGATATGCACCGCGACTCCGCGCAGGTTCACGCTGTCATGGGCGGCGAGCTTGCCGAAGATCTGCCCCGCCTGGTCGATCGGTACGCCGAACTTGTTGTCCGCCTTTCCGGTCGAAATCTTGTCATGTGTCCCCGCATCGACATCGGGATTTATGCGCAGAGCGCACTGCGCCTTGAGGCCCATGTCGGCGGCGATTTCGGCGAGTTCGATGCCTTCTTCCTCGCTTTCTATATTGAACTGGCCAATCCCCGCTTCGAGCCCGGCGCGAAGCTCCGCCGCCGTCTTGCCGACGCCGGAGAACACGATCTTTTCGGGCGCAATGCCTGCCGCCAGCGCGCGGCGCATCTCGCCGACTGAAACGCAATCCGCACCATAACCCTGTTTTTGAAGAACTTTCAAAACCGCAAGGTTCGGGTTGGCCTTCACTGCAAATGCGATGAGCTTGTCTGGCACGCCGTCAAGGGCCTCGCGAAACACCCGTGCGTGGCGCTCCAAAGTGGCGCGTGAGTAGACATAGACGGGCGTACCGACTTCCTGCGCGATGCGCGGCAGGGGAACGTCCTCGGCGTGCATCACGCCGTCACGAAGGGCGAAATGGTCCATGGCTTACTCGGGCGGGAGATCGAAAGGATCGTCGGCGCGTTCCTCGGACCGGCGGCGAAGTTCCACGCTGCGTTCGGGCGCCGCGAGCGCATCCAGTTCGAGCAGCTCTTCGGAAGTCGGCTTTTCGGGTGCGCCGTAGGGAGCGACCGGCAGGCTCGCACCCTCTCGCGGTTCGAGCGGTGCGCGGGTGCCGCACGCCGCGAGCGCGAGGCCAAGAGCAAGGCAAACTATCGTGCGCATCATCCATCCAATCCGAGCGCGGCGCGCGCGCGTTTCACCTGTCTACGTACCTCGTCGGGCGCGGTTCCGCCATAGCTCGAACGCGCGGCCACCGAGGCATCTACACTCAAGGCCTCGAATATTCGCTCGTCGATGCGGTCGTCTATCTTCTGCAGATCGGCAAGCGGCAAATCGTCGAGCGCACAGCCGCGGCTTTCGGCGAGCTTCACCGCTGCGCCGGTGATATGATGTGCCTCTCGAAACGGAATGTCGGCTTCGCGAACCAGCCAGTCGGCAAGGTCGGTCGCGGTGGCATATCCCAGCTCGGCCGCCTCGCGCATCCGTTCGGTGTTGAAGGTGCTGTCGGCGATCATTCCTGTCATCGCCGCGATCGAGAGCGCCATCAGTCCGGCCGCCTCGAATACAGGCGGTTTGTCGTCCTGCATGTCTTTCGAATAGGCGAGCGGCAGGCCCTTCATCGTGATCATCAGCGCGGTGTGGCAGCCGATCACTCGCCCCGCATGGCCGCGGACCAGCTCGGCGGCGTCGGGGTTCTTTTTTTGCGGCATGATTGATGAGCCAGTCGAAAGCGCGTCGGGCATCCTCACAAATCCGAAGGGCTGGCTCGCCCAGATGATGAGTTCCTCGGCCAGTCGCGAGAGATGCAATGCTGTGACACTGGCGGCGTACAGATAATCCATCGCGAAATCGCGGTCGGATACGGCATCGAGGGAGTTGGCGGTCGGCCCGTCGAAGCCCAGCGCCTCGCTCGTCATCTCGCGGTCGATGGGAAATCCGGTCCCCGCGAGCGCTGCGCTGCCGAGCGGGCATTCATTGAGCCGCGCGCGGGCATCGGCCAGCCGCGAGCGGTCGCGGCCGAACATCTCGTAATAGGCCATCAGGTGGTGGCCCAGTGTCACCGGCTGCGCGGTCTGGAGGTGGGTGAAGCCCGGCATGATGCTTTCCGCATGTTCCTCGGCGCGGAAGACGAGCTCGTTCTGCAATGCCTCGAGCCCGTGATCCATCTGGTCAATTGCATCGCGCACCCACATGCGGAAATCGGTCGCGACCTGGTCGTTGCGGCTGCGCGCGGTGTGGAGGCGTCCAGCGACCGGGCCGATAAGCTCGGCGAGCCGCGCCTCGGTGGTCATGTGAATGTCCTCGAGGTCCCAGTCCTCTGGCACGCCTGCCATCTCGTATTCCGAAGCGATCCTGTCGAGCCCTTCGGAAATCGCCTTTGCGTCCTCTTCGCTGACGATCCCCTGCCTCGCGAGCATTGCCACGTGGGCCTGGCTACCGGCGATATCCTGACGCCAAAGCGCCTTGTCGAACGGAATCGAAGCGTTGATTTCGCGCATGATCGCGCTAGGTCCGTCGGCGAACCTGCCGCCCCACATTGCATTGGAGGCCTGGTTTGATCTGTCTGAGGAGTCGCTCATGAACCGGACTTTGCTCGTTCTCGCTGCGGCCGCGCTGGCCCTTGCAGGCTGCGATAGTGCGACCGAAGATTTATCGCAACGGGCGGAAGACGCTATCGGGCCGAGCACCACTCCACCTGCTCCGCCGCCGCTTCCTGGTCAGATCGTGCGGTTCAGGGCGGGTACGGAGCTACCGCAAATGACCTTCAGCGATCCGTCCGGGGCAACGCTCGATACCGCCGAACTCAAGGGCAAGCCGGTTCTGCTCAATTTGTGGGCGACATGGTGCGCGCCCTGCGTGATCGAGATGCCGACGCTCGATGCGCTTGCCAGCGAGATGGGCGACGAGGTGAAGGTGCTGACCATCAGTCAGGACATGCGCGGCGCCGATGTGGTCGAGCCGTTTTTCGCTCAGCGCAACTTTGCCAATCTCGAACAATGGCTCGACGAGGATGCGAAGCTGGGCGAGGCGCTCAACGAAAGCGGGTTGATGCCGCTCACGATCCTGTTCGATGCCGAGGGGAAGGAGCTCTTCCGCGTCTCGGGCGGTTACGAATGGGATTCGGAAGAGGCGATGGCGGCGATAAGGGAAGCTATCAAAGGATAGAGGGTGCCGTGGGCGATGACAGGCTCGAACTGCCGACCCTCTCGGTGTAAACGAGATGCTCTACCAACTGAGCTAATCGCCCCACGGCCAGGCGACGCTTGTCGCGTCGCGGTGAGGGCTATCTAGCGCCAAAAAGTTCAAAATCAATTGCGCATGTGGTGTAAATCGCGCCGCGTTGTTATTTGCGCGCCATGAAATCGCCAAGCATCCTTGTCCTCGCAACCGGCGGCACGATCGCCGGTGCTGCGGATTCGGCCACCCGCCACGATTATCGCCCGGGGCAGATCGGCATCGAGGAGTTTCTCGAACGGGTCGAGGAACTCGGCATCGAGGCGCGGCTGACGGGTAAGCAGATCGCCAATATCGGATCGGAGGACATCACGCCCGCCATCTGGCACGATCTTCACACCTGCGCGAGCGCCGCGTTGGCCGATCCGGAATGCAGCGGCGTTGTCATCACTCACGGCACCGACACCGTGGAGGAAACCGCCTTCCTGCTCGACTTGACGCTGCCGACGACAAAGCCGGTGGTCCTGGTCGGTGCGATGCGGCCGATAACCGCGGTCGGATATGACGGGCTGCGCAATTTCGCCAATGCTGTACGGGTCGTGAGCGATCCCGAGGCTGCGGGCAGGGGGGTGCTTGTCGTGATGGGGGACCGGGTTTTCGCCGCGCGAGACGTCCGCAAGTCCCGGACCCGCGGCACCGATGCCTTTTCCGGCTTCCCACGCGATGCGGTCGGCCTTGTTACACCGAGCGCGCTCGACTGGTTCGGCGCGCCCTGGCGGGTGGCGGGCGAGGCGCGATCCCCGTTCCGCACCGACCTGCCCGACGTGCCGGTGCTGTTCGTCCATGCCGCGATGACACCCGATTATGTCGACCGGCTTGTAACCCGCGAAACGCGCGGCGTCGTGGTGTGCGGGGTGGGCGAGGGGAACATGCCCGAACCGGTGCGGAAAAGGCTTGTCGAGCTCGCCCGCAAGGGGCTGCGCGTCGTGCGCTCGACCCGCCTTGCCGAGGGATTGGTGGACCGCGAGCCAGAGGACGACGAAAACGGCTTTGTCGCCGGGCGCGCCCTCGGCCCGGCCAAGGCCCGGATCCTGCTCCAGATGCTGATCGCGAACGGGATCACCGATCCCGGCGAAATCCAGACTGCATTCGATAAGCCCTAGCTCTTACACGCGCCCTCCGGCGTGCGAAATCCTCGCTCACGCGATCGAAGATCGCATCGCTGCGAGCGCGCTTGCAGGTGGCCTTCGGCCAGCTTCGTCTTCGACTTCGCTTCCGCGCTTGCGGCTGCTGCGCAGCCGGGATCCAATTATTCCCAGGGCGTCACGAGATATTTCTCGCCGGTCTTCATCTGGCGATAGTCGGTGATCGCTTCCTTGGTCAGCATCTCTTCGAGATTGACCTTGGTCTTGTAATGCGATGCAAATGTGGTCGTGAGGTTCTGCTGCACGCGGGTGCGCATCTTCACCACCGTCTCCATCCCGACCTTTTGCAGGAACGGCGTGAGCAGCCAGCCCTGCACGCACCATTGCAGGCCGTAGCTCGGCGTGAGGATGGTCGGCGACAAGTCGAGCCGACCATACATGTACATCTTCTTGTCCTGGTTCGATCCGTAGCGCGAATATTCCTCCATCTGGCTGGCCGCGACCTGTTCCATGGCTTTCAACACGTGGTCCGTGTTCTGCCCGCCGCCGATGGGATCGAAGCCGAGAAACGCGCCCGTTTCGCTGATCGCTGCGCGCAGCTGCGCCATGTAATCGTCATCCGACGAGTTCACGACCCATTTGGCGCCGAGTCCCTTGAGCAGATCGACATGTTCCTGCTTGCGCACGACATTGACGAGCTTCAACCCGTCTTCGAGACAGATCTTGTTGAGCATCTGACCCAGGTTCGAGGCCGCGGCGAGATGCACGATAGCGTCGTGGCCTTCCATCCGTGCGGTTTCGACAAATCCAAGCGCGGTCATGGGGTTCACGAAGCTCGAAGCGCCCGTTTCCGCATCGTGATCGCCCAGCGGCAGGCACATCATTGCGTCAGCAATCGCGTATTGGCTGAACGCGTTACCCGGCACGCAGGCGACACGCTGGCCCATAAGTGCCTTTGCCATGTCGCTGTCTCCGGTCGCAACCACCGTGCCTGCGCCCTCGTTTCCGGCGGGCAGGCGTTGTCCGTGGCGGCCCTTCTGACCCGAAAGAAACGGTTCTGGCATGTCGGCCACGACTTTGCCGGGCGAATATTCGGCATTGTCGAAATCAGCAGCGCTGGTGAGGATCGCGAGGTCGGACGGGTTGATCGGCGCGGCCTCCATCTTGACCAGCACCTGGTTGCCGGTGGGCTCGGGAAAGGTCACGTCCTCGATCTCGAGCGTCAGTTTCCCGTCTTCGGTGAGGGTTGTGAAAAGCTGCTTTCCGGTCGTTGTCATTGCTGTGTCTCTCCTGATTCGGGATAAATCGCCTCGACGAAGTACAGGCCGTGGGGCGGGGCGTTAAGGCCCAATTGCGCCCGGTCGCGCGCTTCGAGCGCCTTGCCGACCTGTTCCTCCTCCCATGTCCCCTGGCCGACGAGCTTGAGGCAGCCGACCATCGAGCGGACCTGGTGGTGGAGGAAGCTGCGCGCTTCGGCTTGAATGTGGATTTCGGGGCCGAACAGCCCCTCGGCGCGCACCACGTCGAGCCGGTCGAGCGTCTTCACCGGGTCTTTCGCCTGGCAATGGACCGAGCGGAAAGTGGTGAAGTCGTGCCGCCCGACCAGCGCCTGCGCGGCGCGGTGCATGGCATCGACATCGAGCTTTTGCGCAACCTGCCAGGCACGGTCCCTGGCGAGCGCGAGCGGGGCGCGGCGGTTGACGATGCGGTAGAGATAGCGCCTGCCGATGCACGAGAAACGCGCGTGCCAATCGTCGCTGACGGCGCGGCACCGGTTGATCGCGATCGGATCGGGGCGCAGATGTGCGTTCAGCGCCTCCATCAGGCGGAATGGGGCGATGTCCTTTTCGAGGTCGACATGGCTCACCATCGCGATGGCGTGGACGCCGGTATCGGTGCGGCCCGAGGAATGGAGGCGTGCATCTTCGCCCGTGACCTTGTTGAGAGCCTCTTCGATCGACTGCTGCACGCTCGGCCCGTGCGCCTGCCGCTGGAGACCCTGAAACGGGGTGCCATCGAATTCGTAGGTGAGCGCGAAGCGGGTCAATCGACGCTAACTCCGGATTCTATGGGATATCCGCGAAGGAATTCCTCGCGGCTCATCGCCGGCTTGCCCGCGCGTTGCAGGCGGATCGGGCGCAGCGCGCCGCTGCCGCAGGCGATGGAAAGGCCGCTGTCGAGCACTTCGCCCGGCTCGCCGCTGCCCTCGACCGCCTCCGCCCGCAGCACTTTTACGCGCTCGCCTGCAAGCTCGAACCAAGCTCCGGGAAAGGGCGAGAGGCCGTGGACATGCCGCACCAGTTCGCCTGCCGGGAGCGACCAGTCGATCCGCGCCTCGGCCTTGTCGATCTTGGGCGCGTAAGTCGCCGCCGCATCCTCCTGCGGCTGCGGGGCATAGCCATCGAGGTTCGCCAGCACCTCGACCATCGCGCCTGCGCCCAGCTCGGCAAGCTCGGCGGTGAGGTCGCCGGTGGTCTTGTCGGCAATCGGCGTGCGCACGATGTGCAGCATCGGGCCGGTATCGAGCCCTGCCTCCATCTGCATTATCGTGACCCCCGTTTCCTCGTCCCCCGCCATGATCGCGCGGTGGATCGGTGCCGCGCCCCGCCAGCGCGGCAGGATCGAGGCATGGATGTTGAGGCAGCCGTGTTTGGGCGCATCGAGAACCGGCTGCGGCAGGATCAGGCCATAGGCAGCGACCACCGCCACGTCTGCGTCGAGCGCAGCGAATTCCGCCTGCGCCTCTTCGTTTCGCAGCGACCGGGGCGAACGCACAGGGATGCCGAGTTCCTCCGCTTTCGCCTGCACCGGGGAAGGGCGCAGCTTCTTGCCCCGGCCCGCCGGGCGTGGCGGCTGGGTGTAAACGCAGGCGATTTCATGCCCGGCTTCATGCAGCGCGACGAGCGCGGGCACCGCAAAATCGGGCGTTCCCATGAAGATTGTCCGCAGTTTTGGGCGCATGAGTGCTGCGTAGGCCTTTCTCGAAAGTCAGCCAGCCCCTATCTCTCCACCCATGGCATCGCAAGAGATCGAAGCGCTCTCCGGAGCGCTCGCCCGGTTGCCGGGCCTCGGGCCGCGCTCGGCGCGGCGTGCGGTGCTGTGGCTGGTGAAGAACCGCGAACAGGCGTTGCCCGCATTGCTCGAAGCATTGGACGCCGTGTCCGAGACGCTGGTGGAATGTTCGACATGTGGCAATGTCGACACGCGCGATCCTTGCGGCATCTGCACCGATCCCCGGCGCGATGCGAAATCGCTTTGCGTGGTCGAGGATGTCGCCGATGTCTGGGCGCTCGACCGCGCGCGGCTGTTCCAGGGGCGCTACCACGTGCTTGGCGGCAAGCTCTCCGCACTCGACGGCGTCGGCCCGGAGGACCTCAACGTGGCCTCGCTGCTCGACCGGGTCGAAACCGGCGAGGTGGATGAGGTAGTGCTCGCCATGAACGCCACGCTCGAAGGGCAGACCACCGCGCATTACCTCGCCGAGCGGCTGGAGCCGTTCAATCTGCGGATCACCCAGCTCGCGCACGGCCTGCCCGTAGGCGGCGAACTCGACTATCTCGACGAAGGAACATTGGCGCAGGCGCTGAGGGCGAGAAGGCCGGTTTAGTACCAATCGCCTGCCAGCGCGCTATTTCCCGACGTGAATGATCCGCGACTTCGCATTATCGAGCCGCAAATGCTTGACCGCAAGATATTCCGGTGAATTCCAGAATGCATCGCGCGCCGTGGCAGAAGGAAACTCGATCACCGCCAACCGGCCTTCCAGTTCCCTACCTTCGATCACCTGTGACGGATCGAAGGGTGATACCAGGACCCGGCCGCCAAAGCTCTGTATGATCGGCAAAACCGCCTGCAA
Source organism: Erythrobacter sp. THAF29 (assembly GCF_009363635.1). Lineage (GTDB taxonomy): Bacteria > Pseudomonadota > Alphaproteobacteria > Sphingomonadales > Sphingomonadaceae > Erythrobacter. Next base: position 1,262,999 of record NZ_CP045392.1, read on the forward strand.
ATAGGCGCGATAGGATCCCATATCGCTCGGCGCGATTTCGGAGACCAGATACGCCTTGGTGGTTGCTTCCGCTGCATCGACCGACGCAGAGCCGGTATCGGCATGAGCTGGAACCGCCAGAACCAGCACCAGCAGCGCTTGAACAATCGAAACGGGCCGCATATTTATTCCTCATGGCTATTCGCGAAATCCTGGAAGTGCCGGACCCCCGGCTCAAGACCGTCTCTGCAAATGTTGAACCCGATGAGTTCAACGACGATCTGCGCAACCTCGTCGCCGATATGTTCGAGACGATGTACGATGCGCCGGGCATCGGTCTTGCGGCAATCCAGGTCGGCGTGCCTAAGCGCGTGCTGGTGATCGACCTCCAGCCCGAAGACCCCGATGCAGAGCCGGTCGAATGCGAGCATGACGGGACGAAGCACACGCATCCGGCGACGAAGAAGGAGCCGCGCGTCTTCATCAATCCCAAGATCGTCGATCCGGCCGAGGAACTTTCGACCTATCAGGAAGGCTGCCTTTCGGTCCCCGAAATCTACGCCGACGTGGATCGCCCGGCGACATGTACGGTGCGCTATCAGGATCTCGACGGGAACCACCACGAAGAGCATCTTGAGGGATTGCTTGCCACGTGCCTCCAGCACGAGATGGACCACCTTGAAGGCATCCTGTTCATCGACCACCTCTCGCGCCTCAAGCGCAACATGGCGCTGAAAAAACTCAAGAAACTTCGTCAGGCGGCGTAACCAGCTCCGAACGCCCTCCGGCGTTTCATTTTCTCGCTCTCACGTCCTGAAGGCCGCCCCGTTATGGGCGGGCGGCAGCCCTTGCGGCTCGGCGGTGCCGAGCCGGATCGAGCGCGTCTATGCCTCTTTCTTCATTACCGCGACCGCTGCATTCACGTCGCGGATGACTTCCTCGCAGATCTGCACGCATCGCCTGCAATGCCGGTCGTCATGCATTGCGCACATATCGCGGCACTGTTCGCACGCCACGATCGTCGCGAGACCGATGGCCCGGATCGCGAGCACGTTCTCGCCCGTCCGGCGCGAGCCCATGCGATAAAAGGCGGTGCAGGCGTCCGACGCATCGAGACAGCGGCGGATGCATTCGGCGCGCTCCTTCGCATCGGCCTCGGCAAGACAGGCATCGGCGCAGGAATTGATGATCGCGGCGGCATACATTGCGTGTTTGACCGCCTCGCCGAGCTCCTTGGTGTAGTCCTCACCCACATCGGGGTGGTCCTGGATCATTTCCTTGATCGACATCGCGTTTTCTCCCTTCTTGCTGGTGCAGCGAACAGGGCTGGGGATTGGTTCCGGATTGGCGGTAATTGCCGCTTGGCGCGCATTGTCGTTCCGTCTATGTTCCAGCTATGGATGGAAATGTTCTGATTGCAATCGTCGCCATGATCGCGCTGCTGACGGGCGGCGCGATCGGTTGGTTTCTGGGTTCGAAGCCCGCTGCCGATTTGCGCGAACGGCTCGATGCGCGCGAGGTCGAGTTCAAGGCCGCAATCGCCGAACTGGGTGAGGCGAAGATCGATCTGTCCGCCGCGCGGGAGAGGGCGGGGCGCGCGGATGCCTTGGCTGCGGAACTGGACAAGTTGCGCGAGGAGAATGCTGCATTCAGGGCCGAGCGGGCCGGCTTTGCCGAACAGAAGCGTTTGCTCGAGGAATCGCGCGACAAGCTGCTCAAGGAGTTCGAGAATACCGGCTCAAAGGTGCTTGAAGCAGCGCGCGAGAAATTTGCCGCAGAAGCGAGTAAGCGGCTTGGTGATGCCGAGGCGCAGAACAAGGAAGCGGTCGCGGGTCTGTTGAAGCCTGTCAGCGAGCGGTTGGAGAAGTACGAGAAACAGGTCGAAACACTCGAAAACCAGCGCAAGGACGCTTTCGGGCAGCTTCATGGCCTTATCCAGTCGATGCGCGAGGGGCAGGAACAGGTGCGGCGCGAAGCGCAAAGGCTCGGCAATTCGCTCACCAACGCTCCCAAAGCGCGCGGGCGTTGGGGCGAGCAGCAATTGAAGAACCTGCTAGAACAGGTCGGTCTTGCCCAGCACACCGATTTCGAGCTCGAATCCTCGATCGATACGGAAGACGGTCGGCTGCGGCCTGACGCCATCGTTCGCATTCCAGGTGGGAAAGTGCTGGTAATCGATGCCAAGGTTTCGCTGAACGCCTATCAGGCCGCGTTTGAGGCCGATGACGACGAGGCGCGTGATGCCGCACTTGCCGACCATGTCCGCTCGATGCGCAATCACGTGCAGCAACTGGGCGCGAAAGCCTACCAGTCTCAGTTCGAGGAAGCGCCCGATTATGTCGTGATGTTCGTGCCGGGCGAGCATTTCGTCGCCGCCGCGCTCGAACACGATCCGACGCTGTGGGATTTCGCGTTCGAGCGGCGCGTGCTGCTCGCCACCCCGACCAATCTCGTCGCCATTGCGCGCACCGTCGCGCAGGTCTGGCGGCAGGACGGGCTCGCAAAAGAAGCGCAGGAAATCGGCCGCATGGGGGCGGAATTGTACGAACGGCTGAGCGTTGCCGCGAGCCACCTTAAACGCGTCGGCGGAGGGCTGGAAACCGCGGTCAACAATTACAACAAGTTCGTCGGCAGTTTCGAACGCAACGTGCTCTCGTCGGGCAAGCGGCTCGCGGAAAAAGGGATCGAGATCGGCAAGCGCGAAATCGAGGATGTGCCGCTGGTCGAATCCGCTCCGCGCTACACCGCGCAGGATGCGGACGAGGTCGATGCGATCGAGGACAAGCGCGATGCGGCGGAGTAGAGAACGACTTTCCTACTCGCAATCCCGCTGTCACGCTGCGCGCGGTTCTTTCTGATTGTCCGCCACCATTCGCAACCGAGTTGGAGAAGTGTCAACTTCGCCGTCTTGAATTAAGCTTCTGATTTAACGATATTAAAATCCGAAGCCGGCGCTTGACACCCTGTCAATTTTGTCAACTTCGCCGGTCAAGCGCGTCAAGCACTTCATAGGCCAGCACCGCGCCTGCCACCGCCGCGTTGAGGCTGTCCGCGCGCCCCTTCATCGGCATGGTCACGCGCAGGTCGCATTCGGCTTCGTAGGTTTCGGGCAGGCCTTGCGATTCGTTGCCGACGAGGATGAAGCATGGTGCCTCGTATGCGGCCCCGCGATAAGGCACTGCATCGCGCAGGCTCGCCGCGACGAGCTGGCCCGATCCACTGCGGAGCCACGGGAGAAACTCCTCCCACCGCGCTTGCGCGAGCCCTTGCGTGAACACCGCGCCCATGCTGGCGCGCACGGCTTCCGCGCTGAAAGGGTCGGCGCAGTCGTCGATCAGGATCAACCCGCCGGCCCCCACGGCATCTCCGGTGCGCAGCATGGTCCCGAGATTACCAGGATCGCGTAGTGCCTGCGCCACAAGCCAGATCGACGCGCCAGAGCGGTCGAGTTGGTTCAACGAGGTATCCCATTCGTCGAACACCCCCGCGACGCTTTGCGGGTTCGACTTGCCGGTGATCTTGGAGAGGATGTCGGGCGTTGTCTCGATCACCTCTCCGCCTGCCGTCTCGATCTCGGCTTCCAGCCGCTCGATCAGCGGATGGGGATCGCGCCCGCTCGCGAGCACCAATTGGCGCGGCAAGCGGCCACCCGCCCGCGCATCTTCGAGAAGCCGCAGACCTTCGACCAGAAACTGGCCTGCGCGCTTGCGATGCTTCTTGTCCCTAAGCGACCGCAGGTACTTGACCGTCGGGTTGGAGAATCCGGTGATTTGCCTGCGCACGGGGCGATCGCCCTATTCTTCGCCGAAGCCGTCTTCGATCAGGCTCACGAGATCGTTCAGCACTTCTTCCGCGTTCTCGCCCGACACGATGATATCGACACTATCGCCTTTCGCAGCGCCGAGCATCATAAGGCCAAGGATCGATCCGCCGGCAGCCTCGTTTCCGTCCTTCGCGACGCGCACGTTCACACCTTCGGGCAGCGCCGCGACGGCACCGACGAATTTGGCGCTGGCCCTTGCATGCAGGCCGCGTTTGTTGACGATGGTAACGTTTCTGCGCAGCTCGCTCATCGACGCCATCTCAGCCCTCTGCGGTCTTCTTGCCCGCGTCTTCGCCGAGCAGTTCGCTGGCGACCGTAATGTAGTTCTTCCCGGCCTGCTGCGCCGCCTCTACCGCTTCCTGCACGTCCATGCTTTTGCGCGCGCCCGCAAGCCTGATGAGCATCGGCAGGTTGATCCCTGCGATAACCTCGACCTGGCCCGCTTCGAGCAGCGAGATGGCGAGGTTCGAAGGCGTGCCGCCGAACAGGTCGGTGAGTACGATCACGCCCTTCCCGACATCGACCGACTGGATGGCTTTTGCGATTTCTTCGCGGCGCTGTTCCATATCGTCATTCGGGCCGATGCAAACGGTCGCGATGCCCGACTGCGCGCCGACGACGTGTTCCATCGCTTCGACAAACTGGTCCGCGAGGCGGCCGTGGGTGACCAGGATCAAACCAATCATTTTGGAAGTGTGCGTCTCTTACTTTCCTGGCGCCGACCGATTCAACGCAGCGCCGCGTTCGATCTCGTCAGCAGCGCGCGAGCCCAAATTGCGATGGCGGACAGTGGGCGAAAATCCGGCGTCACGCAAGCCTTGGGCCATGCGTTCGGCGGTGAAGACCGAGCGGTGTCTCCCCCCGGTACAACCGAACGCAATGTGGACATAGCTCTTGCCCTGGGCCTGATAGCGCGGAAGCAGGGTTAGCAGCAGATCGCGGATTTGCTCGAACGCGGTTGAAAAGGCGGGATCTTTCTCGATGTGTTCGCCCACAGCCGCGTCCAGTCCGGTAAGCTCTCGCAAACCTTCGATCCAGTGCGGATTATCTAGGAATCGCATGTCGAAAACGAGGTCGGCGAGGGGCGGCATACCGCGCGCGAAACCGAAGCTCGAGATGGTGAGCGTCATCTCGCCGTCGCCGGATATCTCGAACAGGTCGCGGATCTGGTTTTGGAGGTCGTTGGTCGAAAGGTCGCTGGTGTCGATGACGATGTCGGCCGCGCGCCTCAACGGATCGAGGAGCTCGCGCTCCGCCCCAATTCCTTCGAGCAGCGGCCGACCTTGTGACATCGGGTGGCGGCGGCGGGTTTCGTTATAGCGCCGCTCGAGCTCGGTGTCGGCGCAGTCGATGAACATGAAGCTGACCGACAGATCGTTGCGATCTGCAAGCTGTTTCAGCAGTGCGATGATGTCCGAAGGGACGAAGCCGCGGGTTCGCGAATCGAATCCGATGGCGAGAGGGCCGCGCGTATCATCGACATGCTCGTCCGACGGGGCAACGAGCCGGTCGAGAAGGCGCACCGGAAAATTGTCTATGGTCTCCCAGCCAAGGTCTTCGAGCACATCGAGAGCGGTGGACTTGCCCGCGCCGGAAAGTCCGGTGACCACCAGCAGTCGCTGCGGCTCGACGTTCGAAAAGAGCGGGGAGGAGCTCATGTTGCCTGTTTTGCGGGAACGGGCGCGTTTGGGAAGCGCGTTTTTTACAGACCTGTGTGATTGTCGCAGGCTAGGCCATGCGAAGTCCATGGACATTCAACGCTGCCTTGGCCCTTGCGACCGGCGCGATTGTTCCCGGTTCGAACGGCAAAACGGGTATGTCGACACCGAGTACGGTCCGCGAGGCAAGCGCTTCAGGCAAGCGTATTGGAATGCCATCAAGAATGAGGATAAGGGCCAGCGGGGTCGGCTCTGCGACTGGATGTTCGACTATGCCGACACCGTGCACTTCGATCAGGCTGGTAATGTTCGGGGGAGGACTGGCAAAAATGCGCTCGCCGCGGCGATCGAGCGTCACACCGTCGTCTCCGATGAGCTCGGCACCGCGTTCGATCAGCCCGAGCGCAAGCGATGATTTCCCACTGCCGGGAGGGCCTTCGATGACCAGAGCGCGCCCATCGATCGCGACCGCGCTCGCTTGCAAGATCGTGGATTCGTGCTCCGTCACGCGGCCGGCAAGCGCAGGCGTATGCAGGCGCCCTGTGCCCCATCGCTGCGCGCCTCAGCGACGAGCGAGCCATCATGCGCCTCTGCAATCGCACGCGCAATCGCCAGGCCAAGGCCGGAATGGTTGCCGAAATCCTCTTGCTCGGGGCGCACCGAGTGAAAGCGGTGGAAGACCTTTTCGCGCGATTCCTCCGGGATACCCGGACCGGAATCGCACACGGTGACGGATACGCAGGCACCGTCATTTTCGACCAGCACTTCGATCGGGGCTTCGGGCGGGGAAAACGAAACCGCGTTGTCGAGCAGGTTCTCGATCACCCTCTCCAGCCTTGCGCCGACGCCGAGAACCACCGGCGGTGGTCCGTGTGTCTTGAGTTCGATCCGGTGGTCCTGGTTTTCCGCGCGGTGCTCGCGGCTGCCGATGATCGATCGGACAAGTTCTGCCATGTCGATCCGCTCGCGTGTCGCGCGGCTCATCTCGGAATCGATCCGGCTGGCGTCGGAAATCTCTGTCACGAGCCGATCGATGCGACGTACGTCGTGAATGGCGATCATCTCGAGTTCGCGGCGGGTTTCCTCGTCATTGACCTTGGGCAGCGATTCGATGGCGCTGCGCAGGCTTGCGAGCGGGTTCTTGATCTCGTGCGCCACATCTGCCGCGAAGCTGTCGACCGCATCGATCCGGTGGCGCAGCGCGGCGGTCATGTCGGAAACCGCGCGGGCGAGCAGGCCGATCTCGTCGCTGCGATCGGGCAGGCGAGGAACCTCGACCCCGCGTTCGCGCCCCTGCCGCACCTTCACTGCTGCAGTCGCGAGTTCACGGAGTGGCGTCACGATCGTACGTGCGAGATACAGCGACAGCATCGCCGAGGCGAAAAGGATCAGTAGAACCGCCGTTACCAGCGTAGTGCGCGCGGCGCGCACAGTGGCGGTGATGTCGACCGCATTGCGCACGGTCAGCAATGTCGCGCCGTTGAGGCCGACCGGTGCGGCGGCGGTGATCACCGGCGTCCCGTCAGCCCAGTCGTATAGCGTTACCTGGCTCACACCCTGCTCGCGCGCACGCACGAGTTCTGGCCAGGCATCGGCCGTCTTGGCCTCGCGCGGGACATAGTCGGTCACCGGCTCTGCTGCGACGATGGTGTCCACGGTGCGATCGAGCCAGCGGGCGAACCGTTGGTCCCAGGTGTCGTCGGAAATGTCGTCGAAGGTGAAGCTGGGTTCGTCGAGTTCGAAACTGTCGGCCCACAGGCGCCCTTCGGCATCGAACATGCGCAGTCGCATGCCCTGTTCCTTTCCAATCTGGACGAGCAGCGCCTCCTGCCTCTCGCGGCTCGCGCCCGCGAGTGCTTCCGCGGTGATCTGCGCTTCGATGCGTGCAAGCTTGAAACGTTCGTTGATGAGCTGCGTACGGTAGCTGTCGAGGTAAAACAATCCGCCGCCCAGCAGCAGGAGCGGCAGCATGTTTACGAGCAGGATGCGCGCCGTGAGCGAGAATCTGCCCGTGGTGCTCAGCGTTTCCCCGCTGGAAAGCTGGGGCGCATCGTCAGCCGTGTTCGAGCCAGAAGGTTCAGCCATCGTTGAACGAATAACCTGCGCCGTAGAGCGTTTCTATCGCGCCGAATTCGGGATCGACGCTACGGAATTTGCGCCGCATCCGCTTGATGTGGCTGTCGACCGTGCGATCGTCGACGAAAATGTCATCGGGATAAGCCGCGTCCATCAGCTGGTTGCGGCTCTTGATCACGCCCGGTCGCGCAGCGAGCGCCTCAAGGATCAGGAATTCCGTTACAGTAAGGCTCACCGGTTTGCCGTCCCACGTGACATGATGGCGCGCCGGATCCATTTCGAGCCTTCCGCGTGCGATGCCGTGTTGACCCGCTTCACTTTCTCCGGCTTCGCTTGCATGCTCTCGCGCGGGATCGGCGCGGCGCAGGATCGCACGGATGCGCGCGATAAGCAGGCGCTGGCTGAAAGGTTTGGCGATGTAGTCGTCGGCGCCGAGTTCGAGACCCGCCTCTTCGTCGGCTTCATCGTCTTTGCTGGTCAGGAAGATAACCGGCAGCGCAACGTGTTCGCGCACGCGCTTCAGCAATTCCATTCCGTCCATTTTCGGCATCTTGATATCGAATACGCCGAGCGCGGGCGGGTTCTCGATAAGCGCTTTCAAGGCAGTCTCGCCATCGGAGTAGAGGCGGGTGACGAATCCCTCGGCCTGGAGCGCGATCGAAACGGTAGTAAGGATGTTGCGATCGTCGTCGACCAGCGCGATTTCCGCAGCGTCTTCGCTTGCGGGAGGATCGCCTTGTGGCTCGTTCATATTCTCTCCTCCAGGCGCGATTTGCGCGTCGTGGCAGGGTTAGCGGCTAAAACGCGGCAAAACAACGCGCTGCACTCAACCTTTCGGCGCGGGGACGATACCTCTCAAGTGCAATTGCAAACAATCCGGTTTGACGTAGGGTTGGCTCGGCATTATGCGCGCCGCCGACGGGATCGGACGGATTTTACGCACAGCTTCGATGGAGCGTTCTTTAGCGCTCGTTCGTGTGCTAGTGCATACGTATGCAGAACTGATGGGATTCGGCTTTTCCCACTTGCCAGATGACTTTCCTGAAACGGAGATTTCACGTTGACGCCTCTTGCCCAATCGCTGTCCAGTCAGGGTATTGAAACCCAAGCGGAGATTTACCCCAACCTCATCATGCCCGAACTGGTGGAAGCTTCGGTCGCCGCGAACGAAGGGCAGTTGTCCAAGCACGGCGCGCTGGTGGTAAAGACAGGTGCGCATACGGGGCGAAGCGCCAACGACAAGTTTATCGTGCGTGACGAGGCGACCGAGGACACCGTCTGGTGGGGCAAGGTCAACAAGGGCATGTCGCCCGAACACTTTGCCAATCTCAAGGCCGATTTCATGGCCGCGCTGAAGGACAAGGACACGCTCTACGTCGCCGACCTCTTCGGAGGTTCGCAGCCAGAGCATCGTGTCAATGTCCGCGTGATCAACGAGCTGGCATGGCACAACCTCTTCATCCGCACGCTGTTGGTGCGCCCGACCAAAGACGAACTTGCAGGCTTCGCACCCGAATATACGATTATCGACCTGCCGAGCTTCCGGGCCGACCCTGAGCGTCATGGCACACGTAGCGAAACGGTAATCGCGGTGAACCTGACCGAGAAGCTGATCCTCATCGGCGGTACGAAGTATGCCGGCGAAATGAAGAAGAGCGTTTTCGGCATCCTCAATTACCTGCTGCCGACCAAGGGCGTAATGCCTATGCACTGTTCGGCGAATATTGGCCCAGACAACAAGACAGCCGTATTCTTCGGTCTGTCGGGCACTGGCAAAACCACGCTTTCTGCCGATGCCTCGCGCACACTTATCGGCGATGACGAGCACGGCTGGTCGGACACGGCGGTCTTCAACTTCGAAGGTGGCTGCTACGCCAAGATGATCCGCCTCTCCGAAGAAGCCGAGCCCGAGATTTACGCTACTACCCGTCGTTTCGGCACGGTGCTCGAAAACGTGGTGATGGATCCCGAAACCCGCGAGCTTGATTTCGACGACAACTCGCTCGCCGAAAACACGCGCGGCGCCTATCCGATCGACTACATTCCGAACACCAGCGAGAAGAACCTCGGTCCGGTGCCGTCCAATGTCGTGATGCTCACCGCCGATGCTTTCGGCGTGTTGCCTCCGATCGCGCGGCTCACGCCCGACCAGGCGATGTATCACTTTCTTTCCGGCTATACGGCAAAGGTCGCCGGGACCGAGATTGGAGTGACCGAGCCGGAAGCGACCTTCTCGACCTGCTTCGGCGCGCCCTTCATGCCGCGCCATCCCAGTGTCTACGGAAATCTCTTGAAAGAGCGTATCGCCAAGGGCGGCGTATCGTGCTGGCTCGTGAACACCGGCTGGACCGGGGGCAAATATGGCACCGGAACCCGGATGCCGATCAAAGCGACCCGCGCGTTGCTCAACGCTGCGCTCGATGGCGATCTAGACAATGTCGAGTACCGCGAAGACCCCAATTTTGGTTTTGACGTGCCTGTGCACGTGCCAGCGCTCGCCGAACAGGGCATCGATCAGTCGATTCTCGATCCGCGCAGCACCTGGGCCGACAAGGGCGGCTACGACGCGACCGCGCAAAAGCTCGTGCAGCTTTTTATCGACAATTTTGCCGAGTTCGAAGCGCATGTCGACGAAGGCGTGCGCAAGGCAGCTCCGGCAAGCCCGGTGGCCGCTTAAGGTTAGGAGAGGCGGGGTCGGCGCTCAGTCGGCCCCGTTACCGACCCGCTCGATGGGACCGGGAACGCAAAACCGGCCCCAGATAGCCCGGTGGTCCGAACCGTTGTCCGGCAGCACTTCGAAGCTCGCGATCTCAACCTCGCCGGTGACCATGATCTGATCGAGTGGCCAGCCCAGAGGAAGCAGCTTCGAAGGGAAGGTCGGATAAGTCCCACGCCCGACGCGCGGATCGCGCCAGTCGCCTTTCCTGCGAAACGCCTCGGTCGTCTCCGACCATGGGACGTCGTTGAAGTCGCCCATCGCGATCGCACCTGTGATTCTCCAGTCAGGTCGGTCGGCCGCGCGGAGTATGCTGCGATCGCGCTGCTCAGTGTCCTGACCGGGAAGTGGGGCTCTGGGGTGAAGGCCGATAAAGCGAATGATGCTTTGATCGGCGGCGCGCAGGTAAGCGTAGATCGTGGGTGTATCTTCGCCCGGACGCTCGACCACATCCGTGTCGATCACCGCAATGCGGCTCGCGAAGACTTTGCCGAAGGTGTCTTCTTGCGGGTGCTCGCGGACATACGGATATTGCGAGGTGACGGGTTTCATTTCCTCTATCCACTTCGCGTTGGTCTCCGTTAGAAGGAGCACGTCCGGGTTGACTTGCTCGATCTGCGCGATCATCGCGGCATAATCCGGGTTGTCCATCAACACGTTGGCCGACATCGCGGTGAAGCACCGTTCGTCGCTGGTCCCGTCGACGAATTCGAGTTCGGTCGCGGCAAAGGTCGAATAGGGCCAGATGCATACTGTGTTGATGAGCGCTGTGAAACCGAAGAGGGCGGAGATCCAGCCACGGTATCCCGCCCCGACAAACAGCCCGATCACGAGCAGGATTACGGCGAGATAGGTTACCGGCTCACGCACGAGATCATAGGCGCGGACCAGCCAGAAATTGGTCGGTATCAGCGAAACGAGCGTCACCACCAGCAGCAACGCGCCGATGCCCAGCAGGATTTTTCCGAATGTTCTCATGAAGTCGCCTCCCACAGGCTAACGGCTTGATCAGGAGGCGGTTCCGCTCATCCCGAGGATTGATGCGTGTATCGAGAATTCTCTTTATTTCGGGGAGATTGCACTCCATCGTGCGCACCTTCGACTGCGACGAGGAGAGAGACATGAGCTTGCTTGACGGAATCCTGAAAAATATCGGCGGCGCGCCGGATGATGTTGTGAACCTTGCCGAAAAGGTCGGGATCGACCCGGCGATGGCGGAGAAAGCGATCGCCGCACTCAGCCAGTCTCACCAAATGCAGGGCGACACGGTCGAGCTGGCATCGGCCAAGACGGGCCTCGACACCGGTACCCTCAGCCAGATCGTAGAACAAATCGGCGGCGAGGGTTCGCTCACAAGCTTCGCCACAGCGATCAAGGATGACCCGTCCTCATTCATGAGCCTGCTCGATCGTGACGGAGACGGCAATCCGCTCGATGACATCGCCGACATGGCATCGGGACTTTTCGGCAAGAAGTAAGCACGGGCGACAAGGGAGGGGCATTCCATGAGTCTTGCACAAATGCTGCAGCAGACCGGCGCGATCACATCAATGGCGCGGGAACTGAACATCGACGAAAGTACGGCGCAAACGGCGGCGGGCGCATTGCTGCCTGCGATCGTCGCGGGAATGGGGAGGAGCGCCACCGGCGGCTCCTCTACGCCTGATCCGATGGGTGGTCTGGGCGGGCTGGCCGGAGCGATCCTTGGTGGAGGAGGTTCCTCTGGCGGAGGTCTTGGCGGAGCGCTCGCGGGCGGTCTTGGTGGAGGGCTGCTCGATGCGGTGCTCGGTCAGAGTCCGACGCCGACCCAGCCGGGCAACGACATCCTCGGTAATATCTTCGGCAGCAAAGATGTGAGCCGTTCGGTTGCGGGCGAGGTCGCCTCGATGACCGGGCTCGATGAAGGTATGCTCAAAAAGATGCTGCCGATCCTCGCGATGGCAGTCGCCGGTTATATGGCGAAGCAGGCAACCGGCCAGCCTCAGACCGGGGGCGGGAGCAACCCGCTAGGCGGCATTCTCGGCTCGATCGTTTCGGGGATGATGACCCGCTGATCAGTCGGCGGGAGCGGGCGGAGGTTCGCCCGGCTCGGACCCTTCTTCGCCTTCATCCGACTCTTCGGCGCTGCCAGTATCACCTTCGGATGCCGGAAGAACGCGGATCTGGCGCGGCCCTTTGGGAACAGAGAACGCTGTTCCTTCCGGGATATTTTCGAGAAGGCCAATGAGCCGATCTGCGAATTCCGCGCTGCGACCACCATGCGGGTTCGCAGCAAGCGGCTGGAGGCTGTTCTTCGCGAGCTCGATCTTGCCTTCTTGCGCCTGCATCATCGCGACCTGCAGCCACAGTCGATGGTCGAACGGGGCGAGTTGCGCCGCACGTTCGAGTGCTGCCCGAGCGTTTTCGGGCGGTTCGATCCGGCGCTCGGCGAAGCTGCGATAATAGTAGATCAGCGGAAGCGGATGATCGTTCTCACGCGCATTGAGAGCCTGGAACGGCTTCATTGCGGCCTGATAGGCTGCGTCCTTGTCTGCCGCACCGGAAGCGATGCGGAACAGCGCGAGGCCTTTCTGCACGTAAGCATTTTTCTGTGACGGATCGATTGCAATTGCCTTGTCGGCGGCGGCGATGGCTTCGGCATCGTTCCCGGCGTCGTATTCAGCCTCTGCAAGCGCCGCGAGCACGCCGGGATCGTTGGGATACTTCCCGGCTACCTCGCGGACGTCGGGGAGTAAATCCTCGGCCTGATCGCGGGTGACGCCGCGCTGCGAAATCATGCGCAGCGGCATCATCTTGCCTTCGCCTTCGGGCAACTTGCGCAGGGTCACATCTCCAATCGGAACGTTTTCCGCCGAAACCGGCAGGGTGTAGAAACGCCCCCGGAGATAGACCTTCAGTTCGGTTTCGAGCCGGTCGAGATCGCCGAATGCAGCTTCCGCCGCCTCGATCGACGACTGGCCGTCCAGCAATCCCTGCTGATAGGCGCTGAACTGGCCGGCGCGCTCTTTCGAGAATGTGAGGTAGTGGTAGAGCAGCCAGCTCCTGCCGTAGAACCCATCGCTGCGCTTTCCACGATTGCGGCGATAGAGCTCGGGATCGAGCAGTTCGCGCGCGGTTGGAGCGCCCGGTGTGCCGAGTTCGTAGCCGCGATGCTGCGCAGCGCGACCGACGATCAGGCTGCCGTCCTTGTTGAAGGTGGTCGCGGCAAAGAACTCCGCTGCACCTTCGCTCATCCAGCGGGGCATGGCGTAGCGGCTCGACGAGATCAGGAAGTGGTGCGCGTATTCGTGGAGCAGAACCACGGTCGAAAAATGCGGGTAGCCGCGCTTATTTCTGATGTCCTGCACAAAGGCTTTGCTGCCCCCGGCGCGAGGCAGGTAGAAGCCAGCGATGCTGCTGTTCCTCGTGCCGGCAAGCTTGCGCACTTCGCGGCCCGAGCCTGCGACGAAGATCGTCACCCTGTTCGAAGGGCTCGGCATAGCCACGTTGCGCCCCGTGAGGTAGGCGAGCGCGCTGTGATAGCGCTCCAGATCCTCTGCAAAGCGGCGGATGTCCTTCTCACTGTCATCGGCATAGATGACGAAATGGTCGGACGATGCCTCATACCAGTCTGCCTTCGCAGCGGGTGCAAGCAGGAGCGAAGTCGCAAAAGACAACAACAAAAAGAGAATACGAAAGTTCATGATTTCAAGGCGCCCCGTGTGGAAGGAACATGGTGCCCAGCCTCGGAGGCGACCGCAACAGGGTTTTTGTATTCTCCATGCAACGGCCAACGCGACCTCCTCACCTCAGGTCATTCCGAATTGAAATAGGACGAGATCGCGTCTTGCACGGGTATCGCCTGTCCCTCGCTCTTGTCGGAAAGAAACGAAAGTAAGCTTCGTACCTGTTCGGCTTTCTCGCCGCCATGCGGATTGCTCGCGAGAGGCAGCAATGCGGCCTTTGCATCGGCGATGCGGCCATCGTTCATGTGCATCATGCCGGTGATCAGCCACAGCTCCTGATCGAAGGGCGCGAGCTCGGCTGACCGCACGAGCGCCAACTTGGCCTCGTCGGTCGGATCGAGGCCCTGCTCGACAAAGTATCTGTAAGCGTGGCTGAGAGGAACCGTGTGATCGGGCTCCTTCGAACCCAACTGCTCCAGCGACGCCATGCCCTCGTCATAAGCTGAACTCTTTCGCACGGCATCTGAAGCGCCGCGCGCCTTGCGAAACAGCGCAAGGCCTTTGTGCAGCAGCGCATCGCCGCGATCCGGGTCGAGTGCGAGCGTGTTCTTTGCCGCAGATACGGCCGCGTCGTTGTTGCGCGCATCGTACTCCACCTTGGCCAGTACCGCCTGCACAGCCGGATTTTCGGGATAGCTCGAGGCGATATTGCGGGCCTGTTCGGCAAGACCGATCGTCGCCTGGGTGGGAAGCCCTCTATCTGCGCTGATACGAATATGCATCATCGCCGCCTCGCCATCGGACAGCGCCCGCATCGCCACCGGGCTGGCATCGATTTCATCCGCCTTGATATGGTAGCTCTTCTTATTGCGATCCCGGAAATGTCTGTTCAGTTGGCGCTCGAGCACACCAAGGTCGCCAAAAGTGGCTTGTGCCGCTTCCAGTGAAGGGGTGCCTCTCAGAACCTGGAGCCAATATTCGCGCAGTTGACCGCTGCGATCCTCGGCTGTCGAGAGGTAATGATAGAGGATCCAGCTGCGGCCATAGAAAGACTGTTTGTCCTTGGCGTTGCGGCCTTTCAACCGGTCCCAATCGAGGTCGAGCAATTCGCGGACCGACGTCATCTCCTCCTCTTTCCAGAAGATCGTGAAGTCTCTGAAAGAGGAGGGAACTCCAAGATAAACCGAACCGTCGGGGGCGAAAAACGCGGCCGAAAAGAACTCCGCAGCGCCCTCGTTCATCCAGAGTGGCATTGCGAACCGATCAGTGTAGCTCAGGAAATGGTGCGCGTATTCGTGCAGCAGCACCTTCGTCGACAGGTCAGCGAGGCCTTCCTTGTTCCTGATGTCCTGGACATAGGCCACGCTACCCGACGACCGGGGCAGGTAGAACCCGACCACACCGGTCGAACCGGCCAGTTGCCGAACCTTCCCGGCGGAGCCGACTGCGTAGACCGTTATCCTGTTCGACGGGCTCGGTTTCGGCAGATCGCGTCCGGTGAAGCGCTCCATTGCGCTGTGGTAGCGTTCGAGGTTTTCGGCGAAGATCCGAATTTCGTCCTCATCGTCATCCGCGTAGATAACGAAATGATCCGAGGATGCTTCGTACCACGCGGCCTTTACCGGATAGCCTGCGAGCGAAATTGCGGCGAGAAGCAGGGCGAGTGCGAAAATGCGCCTCGCCGGAATGCATCTGATTGGAAACAACAGTGGTGGAACCTAGGCCTTAAGACGTGAGAACCCGTCAAGGTTATCCGTAACTTAGCCACTTGGCTAGATCATCGGCCCGCCGTGGAAAAAATTGTCACTAGCGCGTCAGTCGGTGTTCCTGAGCTCGTCGAGATAAGACCAGATCCGGCTGACCACGACCGAGCCTTCGCCCACGGCGCTTGCAACGCGTTTGACCGAACCTGCGCGCACGTCCCCGACTGCGAAGATCCCGTCAGTCCCGGTTTCGAAGGGGGTCGGGCGTCCGACTGCGTCCCCGGTGAGAACAAACCCCTTTTCGTCGGTTTCGACCAGCCCCGAAAGCCAATCGGTATTGGGTGCAGCGCCGATCATGATGAAAAGCGCGCGGGTTTCGACTTTGCGTTCCCCGTCCGGTCCGGTGAAAGTTACCCCGTCGAGCCAGTCGTCGCCGTGCAGTTTCGTAACTTCGGTATTGTAGTGGATGGTGATCTTGGGATCGGCTTCGAGCCTTTGGGTCAGGTAACTCGACATCGACGCGGCAAGACTGTCCGAGCGGACGACGAGGTGCACGTGCGCTGCGGCGCGCGAGAGATACATTGCGGCCTGGCCTGCCGAATTCCCGCCGCCGATCACGACTGCTTCGGTGTTCGAACAGAACCGAGCCTCCATTTCGGTCGCCGAATAAAACACCCCCGCGCCCTCTAGATGCTCCAGGTTGTCGAGCGGCAACCGGCGGTATTGCACGCCGGTGCTGACGAGAACGGACGCTGCGCAGATCTCGTCATCATCGTCGAGCTTCGCGCAGAAGATGCCGTCCTCGCGCTTGATCAGGCCGACAACGCGGCGCGGCATGACAAACTTTGTCCCGAACTTGAGCGCCTGGATCTGCCCGCGATAGGTGAGGTCGGTACCGCTGATCCCTGTCGGGAAACCCATATAGTTCTCGATCCGGCTGGACGTGCCGGCCTGTCCGCCAACAGCGGTGTCCTCGATTACGAGCGCATCGAGCCCTTCCGAACCAGCGTAGACTGCGGCCGCAACGCCCGCCGGGCCGCCGCCAACGATCAGAAGGTCGAACTCACGCTGCGAGCAAATGTCGAGATCGAGGCCGAGATACTGCGCGACCTTGCGCGGGGTGGGGTCATCCAGCTTCTGGTCCTTGCCAAGCACGACCGATGGCTGGTGCCCCGTCAGGTCGCAGACCTGCGCGGTCTCGCGATCGGTTGCATCCATATCGTAGCTTTCGAACGGGATGCGATTGCGCGAAAGGAACCGCTCGACCGCTTGCACTTTGCTGTCGCGATCGGCACCGATGACTTTGACTGCGGAATTGCGCAGTTCGAACTGCTTGCGGCGACGCGCGGCGAAGACGGTGATGATGTGGTCCGACAATTCGGGCACGCGGCTCATCAGGTCGAGCATGGCTTCCCGCGGTGCTTCGATCACTTTGGTTTCCGTCGCAGCCCGCATTCCGAGGAACCAGGCGCCGCGATTCAAAAAGCCGATCTCGCCCATGAATTGCGTAGGGCCCAGAGAGGCATCGAGCAGCCGTTCCCCGTTGTACGGATCAACGACTTCGATCTCGCCGTCGAGTACGTAAACGAAGGTGTCCATCGGATCGCCGACCTCGGCAACCATCTCGCCCTTCGCATAAGTGCGCTCTTGACCGATTTCGCAAATCGCCGCGACGTGATCGTCGGCAAGCGGCACGCGCCGCATGGTTTCGAGGTCTTCTCCTAGCTGTTCCATGCGGGGCTCCTGCGATTTCGGTTAGGACTACATGGGGTCAGGCGCGCGCCTCTGCAATGTAGCGGCTCACCGTCTTGTCGACGACGTCGAGAGGGGCGTTACCGCCAAGGATGACCGCCGTATTGAAGGCCTTGAAATCGTAGGCAGATCCAAGCTCGGCCTCGGCGCGCGCGCGTTGGCGTACGATCTCGCTGTGCCCGATCTTGTAGCTGCACGCCTGACCGGGCCAGCTGCAATAGCGATCGACCTCGCTTGCGACTTCTTCGTATTTCGAACCGTTGCGCTCGACGAAGAACTGGCGGGCTTGTTCGCGGCTCCAGCGCTTCGAGTGGAGGCCGGTATCGACGACAAGACGACACGCTCGGAAAGCGAGGCTTTGCAGGTAACCAAGGCGGCCGACCTTGAAATCGTCGTAGGCACCAAGCTCGTCCGCGAGTTGCTCGCCATAAAGCGCCCATCCTTCCGAAAAGGCACCGAAAGCGAGGATCGAGCGGATCAGCGGCAGGCGGTTAGAGTATTCGCCTTCCCACACATGGCCCGGAATCGCCTCGTGGAAAGTCAGGTCGGGCAGATCGTATTTGCGGTGGAGATCGGTCGAGCGCAGGTTGATCCAGAACCGGCCCGGGATCTTCCCGTCCTTGCTTCCCGCACCGCCATAGGCTCCGGGTGCGCCCGCTTCCTCGTTGATGGGGATCCGGCGAACTTCCATATTGGGATCGACAAGCTGGTTGAATGCGCGCGGCATCTGGCCCTTGATCCAGTTGATCCGCTCCCAGATGAATTCGAAGATTTCTTCGCGGCCCGGATCGCCCTCTGCGAATTTGTAACGCGGATCTTCGGCAAGCGCCTGCATGCGCTCCCCCACGCTACCCTTGTTGTAGCCGATTTCCTTGAGGATCGGGTCCATCCGGCCGTGCAGTTCGGCGAGTTCTTCGAGACCCTGCCGGTGGATTTCGTCGGGCGTGAGCGAGGTTGTGGTCGATGCGCTGGTGGACCAGCGGTACCATTCCTCGCCTTGCGGCTGCGCCCACATGCCGGGATCGCTCTTGGCGAGACTGCGCTCGATCTTGAGTTCGTCGAGTTGCCTCTGCAGCGCCGGGAGAACGCCGTCTTTGACCATTGCAAGTGCCTGGCGCGAGGCGGTCTTTGCCGCTTCGAGTTCGGCGGTTAGCAGCGGCTCGACATAGGCGCCGCCATTGTTCGCTGCGTCGGTGATGTTCGTTTCCATCTGCGCGATGGTCTTGTCGAGCAGGAAATCGGGCGGGACGAGTCCCATGCCGCGCGCCTCCCGAATGCGACTGGTCTCGCCATCGAGCACCGCGCTGACTTCGTTGAGGCGTCCGAGATAGTACTCAACGTCCTGGCGATCGCGCAGCGGCTGCGTCGCACCGAAAAACCGCGGGAAGTCGATATACCCGCCGACATTCTGGATTACGAGATAGGGGGCGTTGCGCCAACTCCCCACGGCGACATCGCCATAGGGAAGCGCCATGCCTTCGAGCGCCTTGGAATAGGCGCTCTCGACGACGTCGAAGCCGACCTGCTGGTCTGCGGTCAGGCCATCTTTCGGATAGGCGCGCGCCTTTGCGAGCAGTTCAGTCAAGGTGTCGCGATAGCTCTCCCGGCCAGCCTCGCCGGGAGTGCCGAAGGTGCCGCGCCAGTCTGCGTATTCGCCGGTATCGACGCCGAGCCCGGTTGCGCGGCCCGGCTCGTGTCTGAGCATCGCGTAGGCGATCTCGTCGAGCACCTTATCGGGCGATTGCGCTGCGGGTTGGGTTGCAGCCTGATATGCGGTGCCAGCGCAGCCGGGGACAAGCGCCAATGCAGAAACGCCGCCAAGCCCGTACAGGGCCTGGCGGCGTGTGATGTTCGGATTTGTTTCGGTCATGGGGCGCGGGTGTAGCCTGCGCCCGATGGCTGTCAAACCCGTTCTTGGAAGGTCAGCTCTTCAGATCATCGGGAACAACACCGCCGGCCTCGCCGATCTTGCGCATCACTGCCTTATGCAGCGCAATGTTGTCTTCGGCCGAGCCGGAATAGTCATGGTTCCCCATCTCTTGCGCAAGCTCTTTGCGGTTCTCGTAGCTGGGATCGATCTTCACGAGCTTCATGAGATCGACGATCGAGGTTTTCCAATTGAGCTTGTCCGCGCCGGGAATGTTCGCGATGCGGCGCTCGACCTCGTCCATGCTGATGGGAGCGCGTTCCTTGGGGCCGGTCGTCGCCTTGGGCGCGGGGTCGGCTTTTGTTTCTTCTTCTTCGTCGTCGCCGAAGATCGCGTTTTTGATCGAACTGAAAATACCCATTAAGTCCCTCCCATCATTTTCTGGCCTAGGCTGTCCGCAAGATCGCGACTCCGTCTTGCGGACGGACAAACGCCTGATAGCACAAGGAAAGCGTTCCGCGCATGAATATTGTTCTTTCGATCGTAATGCTCACCGCCTTCGCGCTGATCGCGGGAGCGTTCGTGCTTTGGCGGCGCACAGGGGAGGTGAAGCAGCCTGCATTGATGGTACTGCTCGCGCTGATCGCCATTGCGAACGTATTGATATGGACGGTGCCGTCCTCGGACGGTTCCTCGCCAGTCGAACAGGTCGAGGCGGCTGGCGAGAACTGACCCGCCAGCCGTTTGCTCCTACTCCGGCAACTGCCAGTTCACCGAGCTCGAATAGGTGCCTGGAATGGTGTTGCCGTAGCTGTCCTTGGCCGGATCGAAGCGCGCGCGGCGCTCGATCAGCTTACAGGTCGCCTGGTCAAGCGCGGCGTGGCCGCTCGAGCGGGTGATCGTGCAATCGCTTACCCGGCCCTTGTCGTCGATGGTGAGCGCGAAGCCGGCGCGGCCTGACAGTCCTTCGCGCACCCAGCGGCTGCGATAGTCGCTGTCGGTGACCCAGCGCGACGGATTGTTGCGCGGCGCGGCGCTGATCGGATCGGGCAGGGCAGGAGTTGGCATTCCGCTTGGAATGCCACTCGGGCCGCCCAATTCGATTGTGTCGAGCGTGTCGCCGAGGCCAGGCAGAGTTTCGATCGGCGCACTCTCGCTAAGCTCAATCCGGCTGTCGGGTCGCGGCGGGGGCGGCAGGATCACTGTCTGCTGTGTCGTCGTGGTGTCTTGCTTCTCCTGCTGCGGAGGTTGGGGCGGGGGCGGCGGTGGATCGGGCCGCTCGCGAATGTCGAAGACATCCGGGTTTTCGGGCTTGGGAGATATTACGACAGTCACGGCCAGACCGAAGACAAGCAGAGCGCCGAATGCCGCCGGAACGCCGAGCGCGCCGAGAATGGCAGCTGGGTTCGGTCGGCGGGCTGTCTGAATGTAGCTCATTGTCAGGTTCCTCTCACACTATGATCGTGAGCAGGTACCGACACCGAAGGGAGGGAGCGCGATATCGGCACCTCTCATCCGCAATGTTACAACATAACATTTTACCGTCAAGAACTATCGCGTTGTGATTTAGAACCTTTTTCTTTGACGCGTGCCATTCAGAGCGCGATTTCCCCGCTCGCGCGGCCTGAGGGCTGCATCGCTGCGGGCGGGCAGTCGGCCTTGCGGTCGCTAACGCGACGGTGCTCTGCGGCAACGCTATTCGTCGTTATTGGGTCGACGCCATAGGCGTCGCAAGCGTGACTGCGCGCCGCCGCTTTTGCGGCGGAAGCGGAGCTGGCCGGAGGCCTACCCAAGGCGGACGGAGGTCCGCCGCCCGGCGTCTGAGGGCGTTAAAGCAAATCGATCGAATAGCCTTAGGCTATTTGATCGGACAATCCGGCGAGAGGCGGAAGTCGAGGTAGTTGTCGACCGACTTCATCATTTCCTCGATCTCGTTCTCGAAGAAGTGGTTCGCGCGCGGAATCTCGTCATGGTGGATCGTGATGTGCTTCTGCGTGCGCAGCTTGTCGACGAGCTTTTGCACCGCGCTCGGCTGTACCACGGTATCCGCAGCACCCTGCACGAAAATGCCCGAAGCGGGGCAGGGGGCGAGGAACGAGAAGTCGTACATATTCGCCGGCGGCGCGATCGAGATGAACCCGCGAACCTCCGGTCGGCGCATCAGCAACTGCATACCGATCAGCGCGCCGAAGCTGTAGCCTGCGACCCAGGTGGTCTGCGCCTCGGGGTGAATCGATTGTACCCAATCGAGCGCGGCTGCGGCATCGGAAAGTTCTCCGATCCCGTTGTCGAAGCTGCCTTGGCTGCGGCCTACGCCGCGAAAGTTGAAGCGCAAAGTCGCAAATCCGCGGTCGGCAAAGGTCTTGTAGAGCCGCTGCACGATCCGGTCGTTCATCGTGCCCCCGCCTTCGGGGTGCGGATGGAGAATCATGGCGACCGGCGCGCGCGGGCGCGGCGGCGGTGAGAAACGACCTTCAAGACGGCCTTCGGGGCCGGGGAAGATGACTGAGGGCATTAATGGACCTTCGAAAAGTAGTGACGGCACACGCCGGGTGGCGCGGCTGAACGCGCGCTCTATATAGGGTTGCATGCAAAATTCGCAATTTTTTGTGAGCGGTTCCCATTCCTGAACGAATCTATCTCGATTACGCTGCGACATCGCCGCTGCGCCCGGAGGCGAAGGCGGCGATGGAGGAAGGTTTCCGCATCTGGGCCAACCCGTCTTCGCCGCATGCCCAAGGACGGAAGGCCAAGGCTGCGCTCGAGGATGCGCGCGAGCGGATCAAGGCGGCGCTCGGCTGGGATGGCGAGCTGATCTTCACCAGCGGCGCGAGCGAGGCGGCGAGTCTTGCGCTGCATTCGGCCAAGGCCGGGGCGCGGCTGGTAAGTGCAGTCGAGCATGACGCTATTCTAAAGGCTGCTCCCGAAGCCGAAAGACTGCCGGTGAAGCCAGACGGCGCGCTCGATCTCGATGCACTTGGTGAAGCCGTGCAGCGCGAGCGACCGCTGGTGGCGGTGCAGCACGTCAATTCCGAAACCGGAAACAGGCAGGATTTGGATGCGATCGGCGCGATTGTTCGCGATGCCGGAGGCTGGTTGCTCGCCGATTGCGCGCAAAGCGCCGGCAAGCTTTCGATTCCGGACTGCGACATGGCGATCCTGTCAGCGCACAAGTTCGGCGGACCGATCGGTATCGGCGCATTGCTGCTGAAGGATTATGCCATGCTCGAACCGAGCGGCGGGCACGAACGCGGCTATCGGCGCGGGACCGAGAACCTGCCCGGCGCGATGGGCATGGCTGCGGCGCTGGAGGCTGCAGGTAATCTGTACGTGAGCGGAATGGTCCAGCGAAAGCTGGCCGAGCTCGCCGAATGCGCGCGAAAGATGCCCGACTGTGTTTGGCTCGGCGACGACTTGGCGGATCCGACACCCTACATCTCGGCACTGGCGACCAGGCAAATGTCTGCAACTGCACAGGTTATGCGGCTCGACATGGCGGGCATCGCTGTCAGTCAGGGCAGCGCGTGTTCGTCGGGCACCATGAAGACGAGCCACGTGCTTGAGGCAATGGGATTCGACGATGGCATTGCTCCGCACGTAATCCGGGTCAGCGTCGGTTGGAACACAACTGCCCGCGATCTCGACCGCTTCATCTCGATCTGGACGGAATTGGCAGAATATTGATTTACCTCGATTACCAGGCCACTACCCCGCTCGCGCCCGAGGCGCGCGATGCGATGCTGCGTTGGCTCGACGGGCCGGACGGGACCGGCTTCGGCAACCCGCATTCTCCGCACCGCATGGGTCGGCAGGCTGCTGCTGCGATCGAGCTCGCGCGTGACCGCGTCGCGGCGCTGTTCCCGGCTGGGGGTAAGGTGATCTTCACTGGCAGCGCGACCGAAGCGCTGAACCTCGCGATCCGGGGATCGGGCAAGGCCGGGAGCGTTGCCGTTTCGGCGATCGAACATGCCGCCGTCCTCGATACCGCCGAGGCGCTGGGTCAGGCTCGTGTCCTCGATGTTGCGCAAGACGGCCTGTGCGGCGCCGCGCAAGACCTCCCCAAGGATTGTCGGCTGGTCGCAGTGATGCAGGTCAACAACGAGATCGGGACGATCCAGCCCACGGTCGACTGGCACCGCAAAGCCAAGGAAGCGAACGCTTTGTTCCTCGTCGATGCGGTGCAGGCCTATGGCAAGATCGAGGTCACTCACGCCGACATGATCGCGATCAGCGCACACAAGTTTCACGGACCCAAAGGCGTCGGAGCGCTGTGGGTGCGCGACGGGGTGGACCTCACCGAACAGCAGACCGGCGGCTCGCAGGAAGGCGTTCGCTCGGGCACGCTTTCCCCCGCGCTCATCGCAGGCATGGGCGCCGCCGCGAAAGAGGCGAAGGAGCGGATGGCGCAGGATGCCGAGCACGTCGAAGAGCTCTGGAACCGCGCGCGCGATCTTTTCTCCGACTGGACGCTCAATGGCAGCGAGGATGCGCGCTGGCACGGCAATCTCAATATCCGCCGGGATGGCTTGGATGTCGCGCGCCTGATGAGCGATTGCCGCGATATAATGTTCTCCGCCGGAAGCGCCTGCGCAAGCGGCTCGGGCAGGCCAAGCCATGTGCTCAAGGCGATCGGGCTCAGCGACAAACAGGCTAAAGCCTCGATCCGGCTCGGTTTCGGGCGCTACACGAAGATCGAAGATATCGAGCAGGCCGCAAAGTCGATCAACGCGGCGGCTAAGGAGCA